>NZ_AWWC01000006.1:0-201796 GCF_000468895.1 Jonquetella sp. BV3C21
TCGAATGAAGCAGAGCATGTCCAGAGTAGCCCATTGCATTGACAATGGGCCTATGGAAGGCTTCTGGGGGATCCTGAAGCGTGAAATGTACTACAGGAAACGCTTCACCTCAAAGATGGATCTGGTGAAGACCATAGAGTCATACATCAGGTATTACAACACGGAGCGGTTCCAACGGAAATTGCATCTGATGACACCTGCCGAATACCATGCAAGCTTCTATACTGCGGCGTAAAAGAACCGCCAGCCGATTACTCGACTGGCGGTACGGGACTTTTTGATTTTTCACTGTCCTATTGACGGGGAGCAGACCAAAACGGGAGAGGCGGTTTTATTTACATATGTAATTGAGGGTGTTTGGAGGAGTAGTGAGACGAGGTCTTCTCCTGCGGTCTCTGGTATTACTGCTCTACTGCTGTTTTCATTTAGTGTCCGCATCCGCCACCCTTGTCGTCTTTACCCCAGATTTCCCTTTCTCTTCGGCTCTGTTCTCTCAAGGTGGGCTTTTTAGGTTTTTGGGGTTTCCCTTTTTCTGTCGGCGGCGTTTTTTTCGGTCCCTGTCCTTGAGCTCGGCGTTTTTGTTCCTGAAGTCGCCGTTTTTTTTCTTGAGCTCGGCGTTTTACCTCTTGGGCCTGGCGCTGTTTTTTTAAATTTTCAGCGCGTTGCACGGCTTGATGTTCTTCCGTGGCTATATCAATAAATTTTTGTAGTTCGTCTGGGACAATGTCTCTCCAGTCCAAATCAACAGGCTTTTCATGGTCCGTTCCGTCGACGCTGCTCGTCGAGGGATTTTCATTCGTATCGACAATTTCTTCGGTATTCTCGTTCTCACCCGTTTGCTCTACGGTGTTCGAGGCGGCTTCTTGTCCCGCTTGTGGTTCTGTTTTTTCCGGCCGAGTTTCTTGAGCGTTGTCCTCTGGTGTCTCATCTTGGGTTTCTTGGGCATCCTTCTCTGGCTTTTTCTCTGACGTCTCATCGGTTATTCCGCCGGCCTCGCGAACCGCTATTGTTCCGGGGTTATTTCTGTCTGTGGAAAGGATGTCTTTGGTGTATTGATTTTTGTTAAACGCGTCTATCGCAGCTATTAACACCGACAGTTGTGTGGGGTGTTTCTTTTCCCAGTCCGGTGTCCTCTTTTTGTAGAGAGTGACCACATTTTGAGTAAGAGTCACTCTCGCCTCATTATTGGCCGAGTCGAGTCTGCCGAGTGTCTCAATTCCCCACTCAGTCAACGTTTTAGTGATTGCATTGCCATCGATGAAATCTAGTGCCACGGAGGAAGCTGCATACGTGACGGAAAGTCCGCTTTCTATTGCTTCCTTGCGAACGTGAATCACGCTGAATGGGTCGAGAATGGCGGTTACATAGGATCCTTTATTGCCTAAATCCGCTAATATATCGGCAAAGTTTTCTTTTCTGTAGTCGCCTTGAGCAGCGCCCACACAATTAAAAAGGTGGGATGTCGTATTAAGCGATCCGACTGCCATGGTGGCAGTCGCTTTTACAGCGAAAAAAGCGGCTCCACCGAGAGTCGTGGGTATCGCCATCGTGGCCACTGCGCCTACAGTAGTAGCTAGGGTCGCGGTTGCTGCGGTAGCCGACGAGAGAATGACTCCTGCGTTGGCGACATTTGCGATGCTTTGATAAGCTTCGGAAGTTTGGGCGTAAATTTCTTGAGTTTTATTGTAATGTTCAAGGGCTTTCGCCTTGGCTTCCGGCGTCGGGGCATTTTTTATTCGTTGAGTGAGGCTTTGTATGTCCTGCTTAGTGTTTGCGATTTGATCTGCGATTTGTATTGCGGAGGCTTTATCAAAGTAGCCTTCAGCCGCTTTTTTAAAGCCCAAAGTTCCCACAAGGGTTCCCCAAGTGTTATAAAACGTTGAGCCCATCGCGGCGTTAGCCGGTGTCCCGATAAAGAAACTTAACAGCTGTGCGAGCCGGTTGGCGTCTTCTTCCGGCATTGTGTTCATGGCTTGGGTAGCCCACGAGATGGCCTCGGAATACGTTTGGGCGCTGGCGCTCAGTTTTTCAATCAGGTCAAAACAGACGTTCATCATGGCTTGATGCTGCTGGTCGGTGAGTTCTACGCCGGTCACGTACCGAGAATCATAGATGGCCTTGATGTAGGTTCGAAGCCCCATTTCCGCGTTGATTAGATTCAAGCAGAATTGATTGTGAAAAGGAATAATTTTTGCCGCGACATCTTCGGGGATCGTTTCAGAAAAAGATGTGAGTCTGTTTGCCGATTCGTCAGAATCGGACTCTTCAATCAGGTTTTCCGCACGACTGATTTCCTCTGTTGCCGCGTTTGGCTGGGCTGCTTCATCTTGCGACTGCACGGCAGGTTCACTTGGAGCCGACAGGCTGGCTAGGAGTGGCGTTGTTGCAAACGATAGGAAAAATGTCAGCGCAATTATCGGTGCGAATATACGGTGCGATTTCATGGTTAATCCTCCTTTGACTGGAATGAAGTTAGCATTTTTTGTTCGCTAAGTGTAATTACGTAAATGTAATCCTTTTATTCCATTTAACAGCCTTTATGTATTGTTGTCAAATCAGAGAGGTAACGCTTTAGGGTGTCTTGTGCTCTTTGAGCAAAAACGAAGTGTGAAGAAGTCGGGCAGGTGGCTGCGGAGCAAGGCGCGTCTTTTTGCAGAGAGGTATAACTGCGCTGGCAGTTTGTTCACACAAAAGATTATCAGAGGTTCAGTGTTGTCCCCAAAAAGCACAGCAGGCCGTCGAGCTTCGACGGCCTGCTTCCTTTAAGAGTCGCTTCCTTTGGGGACCCCACGTTGAGCGAGGGAGTTGAGAAACTGCTGCAATCGTTCGCTTTTGGGGTGTCCGATGATCTGGTCTGCTGGGCCGTGTTCGATGATCTGGCCTTGGTCCATGAAGCATATTTCGTGGGCCACCGACGCGGCGAAGGATATTTCGTGCGTGACGATGATCATGGTCTGCTGCTGTTTTGCTAGGCTGCCGATGAGGCGCAGGACTTCGTTAACGAGTTCGGGGTCAAGGGCGCTGGTCGGCTCGTCGAGCAGGAGGACTTTCGGGTCGAGCGCGAGGGCCCGGCCGATGGCGATTCGCTGCTGCTGGCCGCCGGAGAGGGTCTGAGGGTAGCTGTCTTTCTTGTCGGCTAGGCCGATTCGCTCTAGGATCTGCAGGCCCGTTTCCCGCGCCTGATCTGGCGGGACGCGCCGGACGACTGTGAGCCCTTCGGTGATGTTTTCCAGCGCCGTTTTGTTGGCGAACAGGTTGAACGACTGGAAGACCATGCCGGTGTGCCGGCGAAGGAAGAGGGTTTCCAGTTTCCTGATGGTCTGAAAGTCGACGGTCGTGTCGGCGATGGTGACGGTCCCGCGGTCGGCTTTTTCGAGGCAGTTGATGCACCGGAGCAGGGTCGACTTGCCCGTGCCGCTGGGGCCGATGACCGCCATGACGTGGCCGGTCTGCAGGGAGAACGAGACGTCCCGCAGGACGGGCGTTCCCTCAAAGCTCTTTCCTAGGTGCTGGACGCTGATCATTTTTTCGCCCCCATGGAGCCGGCGAGCCGTCCTTCTAAGGCGCGCTGGGTTCGTCCCATGACGGCGGTGATGGCCCAGAAGACGAGGAGCACGCAAAGGTAGGCTTCCAGATATCGGTAGTTGCCGGAGCCTTCGAGCTGCGCTTGGGCCATCATTTCCTTGACGCCGATGGCGAACACGAGGGACGTGTCCTTGACGATGTTGATGAAGCTGCTGAACAGCGTGGGCAGGGCGACACGGACGGCCTGCGGCAGGATGATCCGGCGCATGGCCTGAGGGTAGGTCATGCCGATGGACTGGGCCGCTTCAAACTGGCCTTTGGGCACCGAGCCGATGGCGGCCCGAAGGGATTCGGCCATGTACGCGGCGCTGGCGAGGCTCAGGATGATGAGAGCGGCCTGAAACGACGAGACGCTTTTGACGGCTCCTCGAATGGCCGGCAGTATGCCGAAGTAGAAGCAGAAGAGCTGAGCCATGAGCGGCGTGCCGCGGAAGAACGAGATGTACAGCCGGAAGAACTGGCTGAGGCCGGGGATCCGAAGGTCCATGACGATGGCAATGAGGAACGCCAGACACAGGCCGCAAAATATAGCAAGGGCGGACAACCGAATGGTTGTTCCGCCGTATTTGATGATCGAAGGGAAGAGGTGGAGAAAGAAGGAAAAATCAAAGTTCATTTCTCAGTGCTTTGCGTCGTGTCCACGTTGAACCATTTCATCGAAAGTTGGGACAGAGTGCCGTCGGCGCGCATATCGTCAATAGCCTTGCTGACTTCCGTGGCGAGCTTTTCGCCCTGGGCGTCCTTGCGGAACGGGTAGGCGTTCGTCTCGTAGACGAGTTTTTCGTTCAACTGCTGTAGCGGCAGGTTCTGCTCGGCGATGACGGTCTTGGTCTTGATCTCGCCCTGCCAGAAGGCGTCGATACGGCCGATGACCGCTTCGTTTTCCATGGCGATGCCGTCGTAGGTGACGATGTCCAGCCCCAAGTTGTACTTGTCGTTGATGGCCCGGAGAGTAGCTTCGCCGTTACCGCCCAGCCAGCAGCCGACTTTATGGCCTTTCAGGTCCTCTTTGGTCTTGAGCGGGCTGTCATTTTTGACGAAGAAGTCGTAGTAGCTGTAGGCGTATGGGGTCGAGAAGGCGTACTTTTCGAGCCGCGCCGGGGTGATGGACATTTGGTGCGCGACCGTGTCGATTTCGCCGGCGTCGAGCATGCCGACTAAGCCGCTGAACTGGCCCAGCTTGATTTCGAGCTCGTAGTTGTTCCGCTTGGCGATCTCGCGCCACACGTCGATTTCAAAGCCCTGAGCCTTGTCGTCTTTCTGGAACGCCCACGGCTTGTAGGACGCCGACGTGCCGACGATCACTTTCTGCTTGTCGGCGGCAAAGGCCGCGCTGCCCAGAAGAACCATGCCGAGAACCAACAGTGCTGAAGTTTGACGAATACTCATAAAATCACGCTCCCTCGTGAAGGTGTGATCTTATTATACGGTCCCTTTAGTTATTTTCAATATAATTTATTTAAAAACAAATGAAACAGCCCAAAGATTTTTTTCGACCGGCTGAGTGAGGGGCGGTTTTTCCTTTTGACGGGGAATTTTTAGCTGTCACGCCGCTTGTTCGCTCGGTCCTGACGAGCCGGAGAATTTACGTGGTTTGACCGACAGAAACGTCTTGCCAAATCGAGGCTGGCCGTTTATTATGTACCGTGTTAGCACTCGTGTTTGATAAGTGCTAATAAAAATAGGGCATTAGGGCGGGAGACCGCCGTGAGTCACCATTTTGAGGGAGGTTATTAGCATGCAGTTAAAGCCTTTGGCAGATCGAATTGTCGTGAAGGTCATCAGCAAAGAGGAGCGCACGAAGGGCGGCCTGTACCTGCCTGACACGGCGCAGGAGAAGCCTCAGGAGGGCGAGGTTCTGGCGGTCGGCAGCGGCAAGGTGCTTGAGAACGGTCAGAAGCTTCTGCCCGAAGTGAAGGTTGGCGACCACATCATTTTCAGCAAGTACGCCGGCACAGAGATCAAGCTGGACGGCGAAGAGCTCGTGATTTTCAGCGAGCGCGACGTGCTGGCTATTCTGGACAAGTAACGTATTCTTGAGGAGGATCGCTTATTATGGCAAAAATTCTCGCTTTCGGTGAAGAATCCCGCCGCGCGCTGCAGCGCGGTATCGACAAGGTTGCCGACACGGTCGGCATGACGCTTGGCCCCAAGGGCCGGAACGTCGTTCTGGAGAAGAAGTTCGGCTCTCCGACGATCACCAACGACGGCGTGACGATCGCGAAGGACATCGAGCTGGAAGACCCGTTCGAGAACATGGGCGCTCAGCTTCTGAAAGAAGTGGCGTCCAAGACGAACGATATCGCCGGCGACGGAACGACGACGGCGACTGTGCTGGCCCGGGAGATCATTTCCGAGGGCATGAAGAACGTGGCCGCCGGCGCGAACGGCATTTTCCTGCGCAGCGGCGTGACGAAGGCCGTTGACGCTGTGACCGAGCACCTGAAGACCCTTGGCCGGGACGTGAAGGGCAAGGACGGCATCGCCCAGGTGGCTTCCATTTCCGCCAACGACAAGGAAGTCGGCGCGATTATCGCTGAGGCGATGGACAAGGTCGGCAAAGACGGCGTCATTACCGTTGAGGATAGCCAGACGACCGGCACGACCCTTGAGACGGTGGAAGGCCTTCAGTTCGACAAGGGCTACATCAGCCCCTACATGATCACGAACACCGAGCGGATGGAAGCGTCCCTTGAGGATGCGTACGTTCTGATCAACGACGGCAAGATCAGCAACATCAAGGATATGCTGCCCATTCTGGAGAAGGTCCTTCAGACCGGCAAGCCGCTTCTGATCATCGCCGAGGACGTCGAGGGCGAGGCTCTGGCGACGCTGGTCGTCAACAAGCTGCGCGGCACGATGACCGTTGTGGCCGTGAAGGCCCCGGGATTTGGCGAGCGCCGCAAGGCGATGCTGCAGGATATCGCCATTGTGACCGGCGGCGAAGTGATTACCGCCGACCTGGGCGAGAAGCTGGAGAACGTCGAACTGTCCAAGCTGGGCCGGGCCAAGAAGGTTCGGGTGACGAAGGAAGACACGACGATCGTCGAGGGCTCCGGTGATCCGGCGGCGATCCGCGACCGGGCGAACCAGATCCGCAAGGAGATGGAAGACAGCACGTCCGACTACGACAAGGAGAAGCTGCAGGAGCGCCTTGCCAAGCTGGTCGGCGGCGTGGCGGTCATTCAGGTCGGCAGCGCGACGGAGACGGAGCAGAAGGAACTGAAGCTTCGCATCGAGGACGCCCTGTCGGCGACCCGCGCGGCGGTTGAAGAGGGCATCGTGGCCGGCGGCGGCGTGGCGCTGGTGAATTGCTACGAGCCTCTGAAGGCCAAGATCGACGAGCTGAAGCTGGCTGGCGACGAGAGAACCGGCGCTAACTTGGTGCTGGCGGCTCTGTCCGCTCCTCTGCACCTGATCGCTTCCAACGCCGGACTGCAGGGCGACGTGGTGGTGGAGAAGGTGAAGGGCCTTCCGACCGGTCAAGGTCTTGACGCGGCCAGCGGCGATTACGTTGACATGATCGAGGAAGGCATCATCGACCCGCTGAAGGTGACCCGGAGCGCTCTGGAGAACGCGGCCAGCGTCGCCAAGATGGTCCTGACCACCGAGGCCCTGATTGCCGACAAGCCGGCCAAGGAACAGCCCGCCGCCGGCGGTATGGGCCCTGGCATGGGCGGCATGGGAGATATGTATTAGACTTAACCTTTTAAACGCGCACAAGAGCGAGGCGCTCCCTTTGGGGAGCGCCTCGCTCTTTGTTGGAACGTCAGCGGATCGGTTCGTCGAAGGTGACCAGCCAGAAGGCGGTCTCTTCGCCGGTTGGGGTGACGCGGACTTTCCCGCCCGTGGGCTCCAGGTCTTTTGCCGTGACGACTTTGCCGTCAGAAACGAGGTAGTCTTTGCTCTTGCCGGAGACGCCCGTCAGTTCGGCGGTCATGCCGAAGTCGTTGTCCGAGCAGATCGCCACGGTCTTGTCGTCCACGACCGCCAAGCCTTCTGCCTTTTCGGCCTTCCATCCGAGGGCGTTCAGGTCGGCTAAGAGTTTTTTGGACGCCGGGCGGATGCCCGCGCTGGTCAGTTCGTCAAGGGAGCTCAGCGTTTCGAGTTCCCGGCCGTCGGGCGCTTTGACGCCGGTGATGTCGGTCGCTTCCGATAGGTCGACGGCGTACAGGCGGTGTATGACGCCGTCCTCTTCGGCCGCTCCTTGTTCGATGAGCAGGACGCGGTTTTCTCCTGTCGCGGCCAGGTCGCCTATTTTGGCGTCGGCGTTTTTCTTGTACGACGTCACGTCGATCGGGTAGGCAAAGGTCTTGCACTCTTTCGTCGTCGGGTCGAGGACGATCAGCCGGACGAACGGCGCGGAGCTTTTTTTACCTTTCCGTTCAGGTCCAGAATGCTCTGAACGACCGCGGCGATTTTTCCGGACGGGAGGACGCAGAGCCCTTCAAAGCCTCGGTTGATCTGCCGGCGGGCGAGAATTTCAGGCAGGCCGCTCCCGGGGCCGTATTTTTCGAGCGTGCGCCCTTTGCTGTCCAAGTGAAGGATGAACGGGCCGTACTCGTCGCAGATCCAAAGAGAGCCGTCCCGGGCGATGTCGATGCCTTCCGTATCCAGCCCGTTCACGTCAAAGGGCAGGGCTGAGAGGTTTACGTCCAAGGCCGTTTCGCCGGTTGAGCCGGTCAGTCCGGCCGGGACGGGGCGCCCGCTGATTGGCTGGCCCTTCTCGTCCCGAACGAGGGTGAGGTCGCTCAGCTTGGCCCGGTCTCCTTTGACCGTGATCGTCGCGATGGTCGGGGTGAAGTCGGGGGACGGGAACATCTTTGTCGGGTAGAGCGCGCCGCTTGCGTCGCGCCAGAGCGGCGTGTCGCCGTTTGGGCCCCGGTCGGAGATCCCCAAAAAGACGAGCGAGCCGTCGGGCTTTTTGGAGACGAAGGCTAGGGAGGAGCCGATCCCTAAGGGCATGCCTTTGGGGAACTCGGCGGCAAGGGAGCTGTCGCAGGGGATGTAATCTTCGTCGGTCAGTTCGAGGTGAACGGCCTGAACGGACGGGGCGGCTAGCGCGGCCTGGGCAGCGCAGGCAAGGAACGCGAGGGAGCAGAATACCTTTTTCATCATATCGACCTCCTGAACAGGATAGCCGTATGATATGCCGCAATCCTTGCAGAAACGTTGCGGCGATGTGACGGTAGGCTGAAGGCAAAAAAGTCCGGGGACTTCGGGGCGAGCGCGCCAATCGCTCGCCGGAAGTCCCCGGACTTTACAGAGCTGGATCAGTTACAGGGTGATTGCCTCAGACGGGCAAGCGGAAACGCAGGCGCCGCACTCGACGCAGACTTCCGGGTTGACGACCGCCTTGTCGTCGGCCATGGAAATGGCCTCTACCGGGCAAGTGCCCACACAGGTTTCGCAGCCCACGCACATATCCTTGTTCACTACAGCTGCCATAATATGACCTCCTCCAGGTAAGGTGTGAAACTAAATAAAGTATACATGACCGAAAAGGCCGGTGCAAGGCGGCCGGTCTGGTGAGCTAGTCGCCGGTAATTCCCGCGGCTTCAGGCCGCAGGGGGCGAGTCAGCAGGGTCTGGAGGGCGTTCAGCGGGTCCTGTCCTTGGTAGAGGATTTGGTACACCGCGTCGCTGATGGGCATTTCAACGCCGAGCCGACGCGAGAGGTCGGCCAGCGCGCGGACGGTCCAAGCGCCTTCGGCGACTTCGCCGATTTGGGCCGCCGCCTCTTGAAGCGAGAGTCCGCCGCCGATCAGTTCGCCCAGCCGGAAGTTTCGGGAGTGGCGGCTGAACGCTGTGACCATCAGGTCACCGACGCCGGCGAGCCCGGAGAACGTCAAAGGTTTTGCGCCCATGGCAAGCCCCAGCCGGGTGATCTCGGCGAGCCCGCGGCAGACCGTGGCGGCCGCGGCGTTGTCGCCCATGCCGTAGCGGTGAATCATTCCGGAGGCGACGGCGATGACGTTTTTGACGGCGCCGCCGATTTCCACGCCGATCAGGTCCGTGCTCGAGTAGACGCGAAACGACGGGGTGCTGAACGTCTTCTGCCACAGGCAGGCGTCGCGTTCTGACCGGGCGGCGGCGACGACGCAGGCTGGAAGCCCTTGAATTGCCTCTTCGGCGTGGCTGGGGCCTGAGATGACCGCAAACGGCGCGGCGGGCAGGAGCTCTTCCGCGATGCCGCTAGGCAGCTTCAGCGACCCGATTTCTACGCCCTTGGCGGCGTTGCAGAGCATGACGCCGGGCCTCCAATGCGGGGCGAGGTCGGTCAGCAGCCCTCTCAGGGACTGCAGCGGGACGGCTAGGACCCACAGCGGCGAGCCGGCCGCGCGGGGAAGCGAGGACGTGGCCTCGATGCTCGGGTTCAACGGCTGGTCTTTAAGGCGTTTAGGGTTGGCGTGACGCTGGGCAATGTAACTGGCCTGCTCGCTGTCCCGGCACCACAGGGTGACCGGGCCGTTGGCAGAAAGTATCTGGGCCAGAGCTGTTCCCCAGCTGCCGGCGCCGAAGACGGTGACCGGTGCGTTCACGGCGTTTCCTCCTTTGAAAAAATATCGAAAAAGCTCCCCCGTGCCGAGCAGGGGAGCTGGGATTACTCGTTGGCGTCCGCGCGGGCTGAGGCTTCCTGCCGCGCTTTGGCGGCCTTCTTGCGCTGATCCATGTCCAAGATCGCCTTGCGGATACGGATCTCCTTCGGCGTGGCTTCGACCAATTCGTCGTCGGCGATCCACTCGATGGCCCGGTCAAGGACGACCTCGCGGGGAACATCCAGCTTGACGGCCATGTCCTTGGTGGACGACCGGCAGTTGGTCATCTGTTTTTTCTTGGTGGGGTTGCAGGGCACGTCCAGCGGGCGGGAGCTTTCGCCGATGACTTGGCCGTTGTACACGTCCGTTCCCGGGCCGATGAAGAGGACGCCGCGATCCTGCAGGTTTTCCAGCTGGTAGGCCGTGGCCGTGCCGGTGTCCATGCTGACGATGGAGCCTCGGTTGCGGCTGGTGACCTCGCCGCGCCACAGGTCGTACCCCTTGAAGCGGGACGACATGATGCCCAGCCCGCGCGTGTCGGTCAAGAACGAGCTCCTATAGCCGATGAGCCCGCGGGTGGGAATGTCAAATTCCATGCGGACCATGCCGGTGTTCAGGCTGACCATGTTGACCATATCGGCCTTGCGGTCCGCCAGCTTTTGAATGACGACGCCTTGAAACTCTTCCGGCACGTCAATGACTAAGTCTTCCATCGGTTCGAGCAGGTGGCCGTGTTCGTCCTGTTTGGTGATGACTTCGGGGCGGGAGACGCAGACTTCCGCGCCCTCGCGGATCATCTGTTCGATCAGGATTGACATCTGAAGCTCGCCTCGGCCGGAAACCTTCAGACCGTCAGGGCGGCCTAAGTCCTCGACCCGCAGGGCGACGTTGGTTTGGCACTCCCGCTCAAGACGGGCTTTGAGCTGACGGAGGGTGAGCGGCGTGCCGTCCCGGCCAGCGAACGGGCCGGTGTTGACGAGGAAGAACATGGAGACGGTCGGTTCCTCGATATCCAGTGGCGGGAGGGTCCTTTCGATTGCCGGTGAGGCGATGGTGTCGCCGATGCGGATCGTCTTCGGGCCGGCAAACCAGACGATTTCCCCGGCGAAGACCTCGTCCACTTCTACCCGGTCGAGCCCCTTGGTGACCCAAATGTGGGCGGCCTTTTCGGGCGACTGGCCTGTGACGTGCCAGCCCGCGTCGTGATCCTTCTGGTTGTTCCACTCGGTGTGGCTGTGGATAAACTGTTCGCCCTGCTTGAGCCGGCCGGAGATGATTCGGCCGCAGCCGATTTGGCCGATGTAGTCGTTCCACGCCAGAGTGCTGACCTGCATGAGGAACGGCTCGTCCGAGTTGGACGGCGGCGGCGGGACTTGGTCGACGATGGTCTGGAAAAGGGCGTCCATGCCCTCGTGGGGTTGGGACAGGTCGTTGACAAGCCAGCCGGTCAGTCCGGAGCCGTAGAGGACCGGGAAGTCGGCCTGCTCGTCCGAGGCGCCCAGTTCGAGGAACAGGTCGAACGTTTTTTCAAGCGCCCCTTTGGGGTCGGCGTTGGGCCGGTCAACCTTGTTGACGATGACAATGGGCCGAAGTCCCATCGCCAGAGCGCGGGAGAGCACGTAGCGGGTCTGCGGCATGGGGCCTTCGTTGGCGTCCACCAGAAGCAGGACCGAGTCGACCATCGAGAGGACGCGTTCCACCTCGCCGGAGAAGTCGGCGTGTCCCGGCGTGTCGATGATGTTGATCAGGTAGTCATGCCACTGCACGGTGCAGTGCTTCGACGTGATGGTGATGCCCCGTTCCTTTTCCAGCTCGCCGCTGTCCATGATGCGCTCTTCCTGCTGACAGCTTCGGCCGAGGGCCTGAGTAGAACGGAAGATCGAGTCGATGAGGGTCGTCTTGCCGTGGTCGATGTGGGCCACGATTGCCACGTTGCGGATCTTATCAATAGAAAACACGAAACCACACTCCAGTTTTTGAACGCGAGGGGATGACAAAACATATACGATAATATATCGAAATTGTTCTGAATACAATCGTCAGCGGCGTTCGGCTCAGAATGAAGCCAAATTCAGCCGGCCAATGAAAAACAAAATGGCCCGGCGGTTTAATCGGGCCAAGGGATTATCGGTCTTTTGTGCGGGCCGCCACGCAGACCTTCTCGCGGCGAACCCGGCGGAGGTAGAAAAGGGCGAGGGCAGCGCAGAAGACCACGAGAGCCGCCGTGATGGCTTTCATCACGCCGTGAACGGCGTCCGTTCCGTTCTGGCCCACCCAGTAGCCCACGAGCGTCAGGGCGACGACCCAGATGGCCGAGCCGAGCGACGTGTACAGGCAGAACTGGGGCAGGTTCATTCGGGCGACGCCGGCGGGAAGGGAGACGTACTGGCGCACCACCGGCAGCAGACGACCGATGAAGGTGCTGATGTGGCCGTGCCGGGCGAAGAACCGTTCGGCCTTTTCCAGCGACGCGGGGGAGACGAACACGTACCGGCCCCAGCGGTCGAAGAACTTCCGTCCCCACGTGGCGCTGAGCCAGTAGTTGAACAGCGCGCCAAGCAGGCTGCCGCCGACGCCGCAGAGGATTACCAGCCACAGGCTCATCTCGCCCTTGGCGGCCAGATACCCCGCCGGGGGCATGACGATCTCGCTGGGAAACGGGAAAAACGACGACTCAAGGAACATCAGGGCGATGATCCCCGGGTACCCTAAGGCCCCGACGGTCGCCACGATCCACGAGACGAGCTGACCAAAATATTTAGAAACGTCGGCGAAAGCTGTAAAAAATCTGTTGATGGCTCTGTCCCCCTTTGATTTTTTCACAAGCATTGTAGCACAGCCCCGTTATCTTGGACTGGTCGACTGTGCTATACTTCCACCCGTGTAAAACTGTCGGCTTTGCGGGAGGAGGCGATCGAGTGGAGCTGCCGCTGTGGGACGGTGAACTGAGCATCGAAGTCGGATCGTGGATCTCCTACGTGGTGGCCTCTCGGCCCCTTTCCATGCTGGAGACGCACGGGCCGGTCATGAAGACGATCGGGGAGGGCGCGATGGCCCTTCAAAGCGAGTTTTTATACCTGTGCGGCGTCACGTCCGGGCTGTCCGGCGCCATGATCTGGGACGCGCCATTGGCCTCGTCGGTCGAGCCGCTGTCGCCGCTTTTTACCGTCGTGTTCGGCTACAGCCCGACGATGGAGGACTTCTTGGCTCGCTTCGTCACCCCTAAAGACGAGCTGGTGGCCGGCGTGACGTGGTGCACGTTCTGGCGCGCCGACCTGCCGCTTGGAAAGTGCAAAGCTCTGGCACTGCTGGGCTCCCTGCCGCTTATCGACGAGGACGCCTGTTTGTCCGAGCTGGCCCGAGCGCTGTCGGACAAAAAGCTGGGGAACTGGCAGATTCCATATTTTGCCGAGACGTACGGGTTCCTTCGGGCCCCGGTCATGTTCGAGACCGACCGAACCAGCGACCTGATGATAGAGAAACAGCTTGAGTCGTTTCAGCTGGACGCCACGCACAACGTTCTTGGTCCGTCGCCCCGGCTGTCGCTGCCACCGTTCTATCAGGGAGTCTGAAGTCTTTCTTAGCAACATATGATAAAATAAATAAGTTACGGATAAATCAGATCAACGCAAGCCTTTCGTCAAAGGGGAGCCGATCTGATTTTTTGTCGTTGTTACTGATTAACCAGCAGAGGAGGACATCCATGTCAGCGACGAAAAAGAAAGCGCTTCAGGAACAGACGCCGTCCAAGGCGGGCGGCAGATCTTCCGTTCCCTCCTCCACCAAGGCGGAGCCGGCGAAGCAGAAAAAGACTGCCGCGGGGAAAAAAGGTCCCGCCTCGTCGGCAGAGACAAGCGAGGCGGCCGCTCAGCGCGCTCCCCAGACGTCAGAAACGGCAAAAAAATCTCCCCGGACCGCGGCAAAGAGGCCGGCGTCGGAGCCGGCAGCTCAGCCGAAGGCGAAAAAGGACGGGGCTCAAAAGGCCCAAGTCCCTGAGAAGGGCGCAGGGAAGGCGGCGCAGGGCGCTGCAGCTCCTGAGCCGTCAAAGCAAAAGCCCGCAAAGAAAAAGGTGGCGCCGGCGATGAAGGTCCCTGCCGCTGAACAAGCTGAAACCGCACCGGAGGAAAAGAAGCCGGCGAAGAAGAGTTCGGCGGGGAAGAAAAAAGAGCCCGAGCCGAAAAAGGCCGCGTCCGAGCCGGAGGCCGCCCCGAAAGAAGAAGCAAAGGCCGAGGCCAGCGCTCCCGCGGAAGCAAAAAGTCGAAGAAGGCGCAGAAGAAGGCGAAGAACGCCGGTGAAGATCAGCCGGCGGGCGAGAGCTCGCCCGCGATGAAGGCTCCCGCCGCTGAACAGGCTGAAGCCGCGCCGGAGGAAAAGAAGCCGGCGAAGAAGAGCTCCGCGGCGAAGAAAAAAGCCCCCGAGCCGAAAAAGGCCGCACCCAAGCCGGAGGCTTCGAAAGAAGAAGCAAAGGCCGAGGCCAGCGCTCCCGCGGAAGCCAAAAAGACGAAAAAGCCGGCGAAGAAAGCGAAGAACGCCGGTGAAGATCAGCCGGCGGGCGATGGCGTCGCCAAGTCGGAGACGGCACTGAACGAGGCGGCCGAGGACGGGACGAAAGCCTCCCAGCCGAGCAAGCCGAAAAAGAAGAGCAAGGAGAGCGCCAAAGGCCAGCCGGAGGGGGCTGCGACGGAAGAAGTAGACCTTCCCGCTGGCGAGCCGTTGGATCAGTCCGAAGAAGCCGAGGAACAGATGGCCGAGGGTGAAGCTGAGCCGGATATCGACGGGCCGCTGGCTGACGATATCGCCTCGATGGACTCGGACGACGTGGACGTGTCGCTGGACGACGACCTGTTTGCCAAAGAGGCGTCCGACGACTTGGAAGAGGATAAGCCTGACAAGCCGGACGACGAAGAGGACGAGGCGGAAGACCTGCCGGTGATCGACGACGAGGAGTCGGGGGAGGCTGACGACGAGGACGCGGCGCTGGCCCGGCAGAGTCGGATGAAGTGGGTCCGCGAGCTGTACACGGTTGGCAAGGACAAAGGTTTTGTGACGAATCAGGACATTGAAGAGACCGTGCCGGCAGACGCGTGGAACTCGGACGTCCTTGAATTTGTCATTGAGAACCTGATGAACTTGGGCGTTGACTTGGTGGACAGCACGGGCAGCGCGGCCGGCGACGTGACGGCCGGACAGGCGGCGGCCCGGGCTTTGGCCGAGTCCAAGAACAGCGACGCCGACTCGGACGAGGACAACGACCCGGGATACGGCGAAGAGCTGGGCAAGATGGAAGACGTGCCCCTGTCCGATCCGGTTCGGATGTACCTGCGGGACATCGGCAAGGTGTCCCTTCTGGACGCGGCGGAGGAAGTCGCTCTCGCCAAGCGGGTCGAAGCCGGCGACGAGACCGCCAAAGACGAAATCATCAACGCCAACCTCCGGCTGGTGGTGAGCATTGCCAAAAAATACATCGGCCGGGGAATGCAGTTCCTCGACCTGATTCAAGAAGGCAACTTGGGGCTCATTCGGGCGGTGGAAAAATTCGACTACCGGCGGGGCTTCAAGTTCAGCACCTACGCCACGTGGTGGATTCGTCAGGCCATCACTCGGGCGATTGCCGATCAGGCTCGGACGATCCGCATTCCCGTCCACATGGTGGAGACCATCAACAAGATGGTGCGGATTTCCCGTCAGCTGGTTCAAAAGCTGGGCAGAGAGCCGAGCGACGAGGAAATTGCCGCGGAGATGAAGATCGAACCGGAGCGGGTGGAGGAGATCAAACGCATATCTCAGATGCCCGTTTCCCTCGAAACGCCCATCGGCGAAGAAGAGGACAGTCAGCTGGGCGACTTCATCGAGGACAGAAGCCTGCCGAGCCCGGAAGACGTGGCGGCGGACAACCTGCTTCAAGAGCAGATTGAAGAAATGCTGAACGCCCTGTCCGACCGGGAGCGGGAAGTCCTGCGGTATCGGTTCGGCTTGGAGGACGGCCGCAGCTACACGCTGGAAGAAGTGGGCCGCCGATTCGGCGTGACAAGAGAGCGTATTCGCCAGATCGAGGCGAAGGCTCTTCGCAAACTTCGTCATCCCAGCCGCAGCAAAAAACTGAGAGATTTTCTCGACTGACCTGTCGCCGGCGCCCGTTAGGGCGCCGGCTTCTGTTTGAAAAAATAACAGCAAACGCAAAAGGAGCAGGCGTCCTGTCGGACGCCTGCTCCTTTTCGTTTTTAACTATTTTCTCCGCGGCCGAGCTTTGCCGCCGCACGTTCTTTGTCCCGGAGCACCCGCCGGAGGACCTTGCCCAGCGCGTTGCGCGGGAGCTCTTCCACAAAGTCGATTTTGCGGGGCGCCTTGTACGAGGGAAGACGCTTCTTGCACCAGTTGATGAGTTCCCGCTCGCTGGTCTGGACGCCCGGCGCGGGAATGACGAACGCCTTGACGAACTCGCCGCTTAAAGCGTTCGGGCTGCCGACTACCGCCACGTCAGCCACGGCGGGGTTCTCCCTCATGCAGTTTTCAACTTCCTGCGGGTACACGTTGAACCCGCTGACGATGATGATGTCGTTGGCTCGGTCGATGATCTGCATTCCTTCCGGGAGCAGGCGGACCACGTCGCCTGTGTTGAACCACCCGTCGTCGAACCGCTGGCAGTTGTCGTCTCCCTCGGCCTGAACGTATCGGCTGCATACCGACGGACCCTTGAGCCACAGCACGCCTTCATCCCCGCCGATGACCCGGCCTTCCGTGTCCCGAATCTGGTGCTGAAAGCCCGGGAAGAACGGCCCGATGACGCCGAAACGGCCGTCTTCAGCGCGTCTGACGGCGGCTACGACCGGCGAGCACTCTGTCAGGCCGTACCCCTCGTGGACGGGAACGCCTAAAATTTTCGGAACAAGATGGTACAGCCGTTCCGGGACAGCGGCGCCGCCGCAGATGATCCGCTTCAGCGAGCCGGGAGGGGGAAGCTGGGCGCGGGACACGGCCTCGCAGAGCATGGCGATCAGCGTGGGCACGGCGACGAGGATGGAAATTTTCTCCTTGTAGATAGTCTGAATCGTTCGGGTTGGCGGCAGGAAGCTCGGCAGAAGGACCTGAGGATATCCCAGCGCCAGCGGCCAGACGCCGGACAGGCAGAAGCCGAAGGTGTGGAAGTTTGGCAGCATGTTGAGTATGCGGAGCTCTTCGGGGACCAAGCTCACGTGCTCCTTGGCGGCCTCAAGGTTGGCCAGGACGTTGCTGTGGGTCAGAGGCACGGCCTTAGGGGCGCCGGTGGTGCCGGACGTGGAGAAAATGACCGCCGTGTCCGGTCGGCCGGGACGGCAGACCCGACGGGGCAGGGGCGACAAAGGCCGGTCCAGCGGGACGCGGACGACCCGGTCACCCAGCGGGGAAAGAGCTTGGGCCATCAGGTCCATCTCCTTGACGTCAGCTGGGAGGATCAGGGCGAACGGGTCGAGCAGCCCTACAAAACGGGAGATCAGTTCGGGACCGGCGACCGGGCTCAAGGGAACGACAGAACCTTGAAGTTTCCACGCGGCTAACGACAGAGCCAACATCAGCGGGCTGTTGGGCAGCACGGTGGCCAGACGGTCGCCGGGCTGAAAGCCCGACTCGCGAAGGGAGCCGGCGCACGCCTCAACCAGCCCGACGAACTGGCGGCGGCTGATGGAAACGTCGGCGAACTTGCAGCACTCCTTCTCCGGCGTCCTGGAAAGGCTCTCGTAAATGACGGACTCAAGACGGTTATCCATGAGATTGTTCCCTCCTCAAAGTCTCACGAGCTACATGTCAATCTGACAGGCCAGACCGAAAATCGTGGCGTAGCAGCTGCGGCTGATGCAGGTGAAGTCCGGGTCGCCCAGTGGCCCGCCGGCAGAGCTGATGGGCTTGTCCTCGATATCCATATAACCGGCAGAAAAAGACAATTTAAGTCCCTTGTTGACGTATTGGGCGCCCAGCGAGTAAGTAGTGCGCGAACCGACCGGGACGATGAAATCCGAGAATTGGTCGGGTGAAGGGCAGTCGTCCCATGCGACGCCAGCGCCCAATGTCCAGTGACTGTTCATCCGGTGTTCGACGCCCAGCTGGAATCGCCACTGGTCTTTCCAGTTCTTCGGCGAGACGACCGTGTAATTTAGGGCGCCGGGGCCGAGGGCCGGAAGGAGCGGGAAAAACGTGTCGAAGGTGATGTCCAGCGAGTTGTACGAGCTCCACCGAGTGTAAATGGCGTCGAACTCGACCCTCGTCTTTTCGTCGAACTTCCAGCCAAGTCCGAACGTCCAGCTGTCCGGCAGGGTGACAGTCCCTCGGCCGAAGGTCTCCCCACCGACTCCAACCGGGCCGAAGTTCGTCTGGGGTTGGGTGAACGTCGTCGTGGCGTGGCTGATGGTCTGCTTGATTTTTGAGCGGTAGACCGCTGCCATGGACAGCTTATCGGAAGCCTGCCAGTTCAGCCCGACATTCCAACCGGTACCGAAGCTCTTGCCGTGAAGGTTCATATGGCTTTCATACGACGAGAACGGCGCCCAGGCGGGCTTGGGATCTTTGCTCGTCCAGCCGATGGCGCGCCCCAGCTCGAGGTCCGTCCACATCAGATCGCCGCCGAAGGACAACGACAGCGACGGGGAGATCTTCAGGGCGATCGTCGGGGCCACGCTGAGGGTTTTGAAATCGGCCAGGTAGTTGTTGAACCGGCCAGGGAAGTCCGACGGGAACTTGGACGCCAATCCGAAGCGAGGGTACAGCCCTAAGCCGAACCACGCCGAGTCGCTGATCTGTTTGGCGAAAAACGCGTAGGGCGCGACGCAGGGTGAAATCGTGTTGTCAGACGTCGCGACTTGTTTCCCGTTGCGGTAAAAATGGGCGGTTCCTACCGGGGTGATGCAGGTCGCGCCAAACGCGACCGAGCCGTTGGCGTCGAACTGGGTGATCCCAGCCGGGTTAAAGCCTATCACGGAGGGGCTGTCGCTGAACATCATGGCGTCAGCCAGCGCGACGCCCCAGCTGTCCCACTCGTACACGGCAAATCCAGCAGCGCAGGCAGGAACGTGAGCGGTAAAAAGCAACGCGGCGGCCGCACCAAAAGCGGCGATTTTTTTCAGATGCATTGGGAGTGTCAGTTCCTTTCGTTTGCGGCTCGTCGGCAGGAGCCGCCTGTCCGCTGGCTTACCGAGACGCCGATTCTGATTTCTGGGGCCAGTTCGTAAAAGCGAAGCAGATGGTAAAATGTTTTTGTGGCGAGGTAATCCCGAAACGCGATGGTCAGTTCGTCCATCATCGCGCCGATGAGGCACGGCTCGTTTTGATGGTGATCCACCGTGCAGCCCGTGGGAATGAACGGGCCGCCAAGAAGCTCGAAAACGTGAAGCATGCAGATCTTCTCGGGGCGAAGTGCCAACTGGTACCCGCCTCCGGGCCCGCGCAGCGCCGTGACGTACCCGGCGTGGCAGAGCTTTTGAAGCACCTTGGAAAGGTGTGTCTTTGAACAGCCGATCGACTCAGAGAGGGTTTCGGTCGTCCGGGGCTGCTCCGGTTCCCGTCCGAGGGCGACAAGCGCGTGAAGGCCGAGCCACAACGGTTCCGGAAGATTGACGATTGGATTGATTGGGCTCACCTCCGCGGCGGCTTATCGCCTAAAATGGTAATGTGGATATACTATTCCACTTTTACGAATTTGACAAGCGCAGCGTCGATTCAAGGCTTCATCGGGAAACGGCAGGCCAAAACCGCCGGGGGAGCTGAAACGCGCCGGCTGTCATCAAAAGAGAGCAAAGAGGAAGATTTTTATAGGTCAAGCAAATAAAATTTAATGTGTAGCTAAAGTAAGACAATTTAAAGTATAGAATATGAGTTGTAATCTCTAAGGAGTGATACAATAAAATCGTAAGCATATTAAAGTGGAAAGGTGGTGCCACGATGAATGTGACCGACATGATTCGCGTGTACCCCGATCCGGTTCTGCGGCAGCCGACCGAACCTGTGACGGTTTTTGACGAGACGCTGCGCCGCCTGCTGGAAGACATGGCGGTGATCATGCACGAAGCCGACGGCGTCGGCCTAGCGGCCCCGCAAATTGGGATCGCGAAGAAAATTGCCGTCGTCTACGACGCTGAAACGGATCATCTGTATCATCTGATCAACCCTGAAGTGATTGCCTCCTCGGGCGGGCAGACCGGCGAGGAAGGTTGCCTGAGCTTCCCGGGAATTTTCGGCCAAGTGAAGCGGCCGCTCAAGGTGACCGTCCGGTGTCAGGACGGCGACGGGAACCTGCAGGAGTACACGGCGCAGGGATTTATTGCCCGGGCGTTTACCCACGAGATTGACCACCTGAACGGCCGGCTGCTGATTGACAACTTCTCGCCGCTCAAGCGGAACCTTGTGCTCAAAAAGATGGGGTTGGCGTGAGATCCGTCTGGTTCTGCGGCACGGGGAAGTTCGCCGCCCGGTGTCTTGCCCGTCTGGCGAGCTGCGGCGTCTCGTTTGAACTGGTGGTGACTCAGCCGCCGACCCGACGGGGTCGAGGCATGAAGGAGCTGCCCTCGCCGCTCGAAGAAAAAGCGGTTGATCTGGGGCTACCGGTGGCGCGGACGCTCCGGCTGAACGGCGACGAAGAACTTCAAAGCCGCCTGTCGGCTTGCCCGCCCGACGTGATGTTGGTTGTAGACTTTGGACAGATGATCCGCCGCCCGTGGCTTGATGGGCCTAGGGCCGGATGCCTGAACATTCACCCGTCGCTGTTGCCGAAGTGGCGCGGCGCGGCGCCGGTGCGGCGGGCCCTGATGAACGGCGACCAAACGGTCGGCGTGACGGTCTTTTCCCTGACGGAAGGGATGGATTCCGGGCCGATTCTGTTGCAGGAGGCCATGCCGCTTGGGCCAGACGACGACGCGGGAACGCTGCTGGACAAGTTGGCCGATAGGGGGTCGGAGCTTCTGGCTTCTCGGCTCGAAAGTTTTTGTGCCGGCGGCGAGACGCTTCAGCCGCAGGACGACCGGGAGGCGACGTTTGCCCCTAAGATCGACAAAGGCGAATGCCGGCTCGACGCAGGTGAATCGGCGTCCCGCTTGGCCTGTCTGGTTCGGGCTCTGTCGCCGGATATCGGCGCGTGGTTTGAGTTCCGAGGCCAGCGGGTGAAGGTCTGGAAGGCCGCCCCGGTGGAAGCTCGGACGGTTCCAGAAGGGCATATGGCCTTTCAGGGTGGAAACCTTTTGATTGGCACTTCGTGCGGTGCGCTGCGCCTTGATCTGGTTCAGCCGGCGGGGAAAAAGCCGCTGGAGGGCGTCAGTTGGGCCCAAGGTTTGAGATTAGAGGGAGCTGAGATCCTATGAGAACGGACGACCGGGAAGAGCTTCGCCGCCTGATGGGGATGTACGAGTGGCCAAAGTCTGTGGCCGTCACAGGGGCTCTGGGCTCCGGAAAGACCGAGTGGGTGCTTAATCTGTCGGCGGGCTTCCGGGCTTTGGGGGACGACGTGACAGTTGCGGACGCGGATATCATTAACCCGTATTTCTGCATCCGTCAGGTGACGGAAGCCTTGGAAGCGGAAGGCTTTCAGGTTTTGACGGCTCCCGGTCAGGCCAAATGGAGCGACATGCCGGTGGTGACATCTGAGGTCGATCGGGTTCTTTCCGCGCCGGGAAAGCGGGTGCTTCTCGACATCGGCGGCGACGCGGAAGGCGCTCTGGCGCTGAAACAGTACCAGCTGCGCCTTCGTCAGGCCGGTTTCCTGCTGATCCTTGTGGTGAACTCATTCCGGCCTCAAACGAGCACGCTTGACTCGATTCGGGTGATGAAAAGCCGCATGGAAGCAATCGGAAGTCTGGAAGTCGGCGCTCTGGTGAGCAATTCTCACGTGATGACTGAGACGACGCCGGAAGACGTCTACTCGGGGTGGCAGCTGGTCGAAGAGGCGTCTCAGGCGTTTGGCCTGCCGCTTTTGTACTGCAGCACCCGGCCGTCGATTCACGAGGAGACGGTGAAGCTCTTCCAAAAGAAGGGCGTGAAGACGCCTTTGTGGCAGCTGTCGCGGCATATGCTTCTTCCGTGGGAGCCCGGCGCCATTTGGGGAACTGGCCTGCCGGCGAAAAACCACGGACACAGGATGCTTCAGACGTACGAGTACAATCGCTCCAAACAGGGCTCGGAAGAATAGAGGCCGGAAGGAGCTTTTGGGCGAACATAAAGAGGCAGTTTGGCAGCGCGTATTTTGAGAGGGGGAGTTATGTATGGCGGCCAAAGGAAGGATCACGGTCAACGAGGCGTACTGCAAGAGCTGCGGCCTGTGCGTGGCTGCGTGCCCGAAGCATGTGCTTCGCATCTCCGACCATCTGAACGCCCGGGGTTACCGTCCCTCGGAGCAGTTCACGGAAGGGTGCATCGCCTGTTCTATGTGTGCGATGTCCTGCCCTGACGCGTGCATCGAAGTGTACCGGATCAAAGAGGACTAGAAGGGGGAGAGGCCGAATGACCAAGGTACTGATGAAAGGCGCCGAGGTTTTCGGGGAAGCGGCAATTAAGGCCGGCTGCCGGTATTTCTTCGGCTACCCGATCACGCCGCAGAACGAAATCCCGGAGTACATGTCAGCGAAACTGCCGCACTGCGGCGGCGTGTATGTCCAAGGGGAAAGCGAAGTAGCGTCCATCAACATGGTGCTGGGCGCCGCTGCGTCGGGAGCTCAAGTGATGACGTCGTCGTCCAGCCCCGGCATTTCTCTGATGTCCGAGGGCATGAGCTACCTGGCCGGTTCTGAGCTGCCCTGCGTGGTCGTCAACGTCATGCGGGCCGGCCCGGGGCTCGGCGGAATCCTTCCCGCTCAGGGAGACTACAACCAGGCGACGAAGGGCGGCGGCCACGGCGACTATCACGCCATGGTGTTCGCTCCCAGTTCTCTGCAAGAAGTCGTCGAGCTCGTTCAGGGCTCGTGGGACTTCGCGTTCAAGTACCGCACGCCGGTTATCATCTTGGCCGACGGGTTCATGGGGCAGATGATGGAGCCGGTGGAGATCAACGAGCGGGAGTGCAACCGGGGCGATTACAAGTCCTGGGCGCTGGGTTACTTCCCTGACCGTCAGGGCAAGAGGACGCTGCTCAAGAGTTTGTACTTGGCAGCCGAGCCTCTGGAGACCCACAACAAGAACCTGCAGGCCAAGTACGCGGCGATGCAGGAAGACGCCCGCTGGGAAAATTACCACGCTGACGACGCCGAACTGGTCATTACCGCGTTCGGCACTGTGGCGCGTATCGCGAAGACCGCGGTGGATCACCTGAGAGCTGAGGGGAAGAAAGTCGGGCTCATTCGTCCCATCACGCTGTTCCCGTTCCCGCTGAAGGCGTTTGAAAATCTGCCCAAAGCCAAAAAGCTGTTCGACGTGGAGATGAACTACGGACAGATGCTCGTGGACGTGAAGAACGCCACGGAAAACCGCTGGCCTATCAGCTTCTATGGCCGTGCGGGCGGTTTTGCGCCGTCGGTCGAGGAAATTGAGACCGAGTGCCGGAAGCTTCTCGGTTAGGAGGGGGAACCGTCATGTCTGAAACGAAAACTTATTCCGTTCCGAAGAGCTGGATGCCGAACGTCCACACCCACTACTGCCCGGGCTGCGGACACGGGATAGCTCACCGGCTCATCTGCGAGTGCATCGATGAGCTGGGCATTCAGGAACGGACCATTTCTATGTCTCCGGTAGGCTGCGCCGCCATGATGTACGACTATATCAATATCGACTTCGTCGAGGCCGCTCACGGCCGCGCGCCGGCGACGGCGACCGGCATCAAGCGGGTTCACCCCGACAAGATCGTGTTCACCTACCAGGGCGACGGTGACTTGGCCTCCATCGGTATGGCGGAGATCATTCACGCCGCCAACCGGGGTGAGAAGATCTGCGTGTTCTTCATCAACAACGCGATTTACGGCATGACCGGCGGCCAGATGGCCCCGACGACGCTGATCGGCCAGAAGGCGACCACCTGCCCGGAGGGTCGCGACCCGGAGACGACCGGTTGGCCTATCCGCATGTGCGAGCTCATCTCGGCGCTTGTCACGCCCGCGTACGTTGAGCGCGTGTCTGTCGGGTCGCCTCAGCTCATCATGAAGGCGAAAAAGGCCTTCCTCAAGGCGTTCAAGTACCAGATGGAAGGCAAGGGCTTCTCGTTTATCGAAGTCCTGAGCACCTGCCCCACGAACTGGGGGATGTCGCCGGTTGACGCCTTTAAATGGCAGAAGGATGAAATGTTCCCATACTATCCGTTGGGGCTGTACAAGGACTTCCCAGCGGAAGAGGCCAAGTAGGGAGGCGGAACAATGGCTGGATTCTACAAAGAACTGCTGGCCGCAGGTTTCGGCGGTCAGGGAGTCATGATGCTCGGCCAGCTTGTGGCGTTCTCCGGCATTGAGGACGGTCGCAACGTGACGTGGATCCCGTCGTACGGTCCAGAGATGCGCGGCGGCACGGCGAACTGCTCCTGCGTGGTGAGCGACGAGCCGGTCGGCTCCCCAATGGTGACTTCCGGCGACGTGGTTGTGGTGATGAACCAGCCGTCGCTGACCAAGTTCGAGTCTGCCGTCAAGCCCGGCGGCCTGTTGATTTATAACAGCGACTTGGTGAACTACGAGAAGCCGCGCACCGACATTCGGGTTCTGCCGGTTCCTGCCAACTCGATAGCGACCGAACTGGGAAGCGACAAGGTCGCCAACATCGTTATCTTGGGCACGCTGGTTGAGGCCAGCGGCATGGTGAGCCTTGACTCGGCGATGAAGATCATTCGGGAGAAGCTGGGCAAGAAGAAGCCCAAGTTCCTGCCGATGAACCTTGAGGCCTTTGCGAGGGGCCGGGCTCTGGTTAAGAAGTAAGGGTATGGAACGCCTTCTCGAAAGCCGAACGGTTTACCACGGCAAGATACTGGACCTAAAAGTTGACACCGTTCAGGTGGTGGAGCGGAACAACCGCCAAACGACCCGCGAGGTGGTCGTCCATCGGCCGGCCGTCGGGCTGATTGCCCTTGGGCCTGGCGGGGTTGTATTGGTCAAGCAGTTCCGCTACCCGCTCGGCCGGTCGGTGCTGGAGATCCCCGCCGGTCTCATTGAGCCGGGCGAAAGCCCTGCCGACGCGGCCCGCCGGGAGCTTCGGGAGGAAACGGGGTTTGACGCTGGAACGCTGAGGCTCATCCGCCCGGTCTACACTTCGCCTGGGTTCTGCGACGAGGTCATCTACCTGTTCTTGGCGAAGGATCTGCGCCGCGCGCCTCTGGCCCCCGACGTCGACGAGGTGATCGAGCTGGAGACCTTGACGTTCGGCCAAGTGGAGGAGCTTTTAAGGTCGCCTGAACCGCTGGACGGCAAGACGCTGGCGGGACTGTCGTGGCTCTGCGCGTTTCGAGAAGAACTGTAACTTGCGGCCGGCCCGTCTGTTGGGCCGGCCTTTTTGTGCTCTGGGTTCGACAATCGATGCTTCCTGCGAAGACCTCAGCCGTTAAAACAGTTATAATGACACAAGACAAGTTACTGCAGGACGGCGGAGCTGTCCTCAAACGCAGATGGGAGTGTCAGAGATGAGAAAAAGCGTTTTAGCTGCCCTAGCTGTGTTGCTGTTCTGCGCCACACCGGCCCGTTGTTCGCAGATGACCCTGACGGCAGAGAAGCTGGACTACGATATGGATTCAGGTCACGGGACGGCGGCCGGCAAAGTAACGCTCGTCCGAGAAGGGCTGACGGTCACGTCAGACCGGGCCGAGGCGTGGTCGAAGGAGAAAAAGGTTCATCTGTGGTCCAACGTGAAGGGCTCGGGCGTCCAAGACGGGACGCCGTTCACGTTCTCGGCTGAGGACGCGACGGCTGATTTTTCCGTGCCGGGCAACGGATATCACATGAAAGGCAACGTCTTGCTTCAGCGCGGACAGCAGTACTTGGACGCGGCCGAGGCGGACGTGCGGGAAGGAAAATTCTGGGCAAAACAGGTGGCCCGGCTGGCGGACGAAAAACAGAAGACTGAGTTGAAGTGCGACGCCGTCAACGGTCAGTACGACGATGGGGGCGTCCTGTCCGCCGAGGCGAAGGGGAACGCCTACCTGCGTCACAAGGACGAAAAGGACGTCCTGACGGAGATCTGGGGCGACGTGATGACCTACGATCGGACGAAAGACATCGTGACCGTGACCGGGAACGCCCGCGCAGTTCAGCAGGATCGGACGCTGAAGGCCAATCGGCTCCTTTACAGCATTTCATCGGGGAAGTTGACCGCTGTCGGAGGCACGCAGATCGTTGTCGACGTGCCCGAGCAGACTCAAAAGAAGCCGGCACAGCCTGCTCAGCCAGCCAAGCCGGCTAAGCCAGCGCAGGGAAAGAAGAAAGTGAAGCGATGACCGAAAGTCATAACAAGCGGCTTGCCGCTCGAAACCTGACGAAAAGTTTCCGCCGCCGCAAAGTGGTGGACAACGTGTCCATTGACTTTGCCTGCGGCGAGGTGGTCGGACTGCTGGGGCCTAATGGGGCGGGCAAGACGACCAGCTTTTACATGATCGTCGGGCTGATTTCTGCCGACTCGGGCGAGGTGTACCTTGGCGACACGGACGTGACGAAGATGAAGGTGTACGAGCGGGCCCGCGCCGGCATCGGCTACCTGCCGCAGGAAGCGTCGGTCTTTCGGGATCTGACGGTTCGGCAGAACCTTGAACTGGTTCTGGAGGAGCGGGGGGCTAGCAAGTCGGAGATCGCTTCCGAGCGGGATCGCCTGCTGGAGGAGTTCGGTTTGACCCGGCTGGCTGATGAGTTCGGGTACTCCCTTTCGGGCGGCGAGCGCCGTCGGGTCGAAATTGCTCGGGCTTTGGTCAATAAGCCGGATTTTATCCTGCTGGACGAGCCGTTCAGCGGTATTGACCCGATCGCCGTCAGCGAGATTCAGGAGATCATTCGGCAGCTGAAGTCCCGGGGCTTTGGCGTGATGATCACCGATCACAACGTGAGGGACACTCTGGCGATTACCGACCGGGCGTATCTTATTCACCTTGGGCAGATTCTCGTGCAGGGCAAGCCCTCAGAAATCGCGTCCAACGAGATGGCCCGCAAGTTCTACTTAGGGGAGCGCTTCTCGCTGTGACGCCGCACCGAAGCGGCCGTATGGTGCGCAACGCGCTGGTCATGATGCTCGGCACACTGGCAAGCCGGGTGCTGGGACTTGCCAGAGAAATGGTGACTGCCGCGCTGTTTGGAGCGTCGGCCGCCTTGGACGCGTTTTTCGTGGCGTTTACCCTCTCCAATTTGGCCCGCCAGCTTCTGGCCGAAGGCGCGCTGTCGGCGGCGTTCGTGCCGGTCTTCTCCCGCGTTCTGTCCGAATCGGGAAAGGACCGGGCGGCGCGGCTGGCCCGACGGGCGTCAGCCGTCCTGATTGCTTCCTGTTCGGCCGTCGTCGTCTTGGGAATCCTCCTGAGTCCCGCGCTGGTGAAGGTCATGGCTCCCGGCTTTTCGGGACAGCAGTTCCAATTGGCCGTCGCTTTGACCCGCCGCATGTTCCCTTTCCTGCTGTTCGTGTCAGTCGCCGCGTTGGCTATGGGGGCGCTGAACAGTTTGGGAAGCTTTTTTGTCCCCGCTCTGGCTCCAGCTCTGAGCAACGTGGTTTTCATCACCCTGACGGCTCTGCTGGCCCGTTCGCTCGGCGTGGAAGGGATGGTCTGGGCCGTGCTGGCCGGCGGGGCGGCTCAAATGGTCTTTCAGGTCTGGTGGCTTCGCCGGAAGGAAGGATTGTCCCTTTTGCCGGCAGTCCCTGAACGGTCGGACAGCGACCTGCGGCGGATGATGGCGCTCTTTTTGCCCTACGCCTTAGGGCTGTCGCTCAACCAGCTCAACCCGGTTTTAACTCGGGCATTCGGCTCGTTTTTGCCCGACGGCACCATTTCGGCGCTCAACTACGCCAACCGGATCATTCAGCTGCCGCTGGGCCTTGTGGTGGTGGGCATTTCTCAAGCCGTTCTGCCTGAGCTGTCCCGGGCGGACGGGGACGACGCGTTCTGCGGCGCCCTGTCTGACGCCCTGCGGTTCAGCCTGTTTTTGGTTCTGCCCGTCACGGTCGGCGGATTGCTTTTGAGCGGCGAGTCGGTTCACCTGCTGTTCGTCCGTGGCGCGTTTGACCGGGCGGCGTGGGACCTGACGAGTCAGGTCCTGTTCTGGTCCCTTCTGGGGCTGCCCGGCATGGCGTGCGGCACCGTGGTCATGCGGGGCCTGTACGCTCGGCAGCGGCCTCGCGACGCGGTCCTGACGACCGGAAGCTGCGTTGGCTCGCTGTTTCTCTTCGGCCTGCTGCTGGCCCGTCCGTTCGGCGCCCGCGGTGTGGCGCTCGCCGGTTCTTTGGCCTTCACCGTTTCGCCGATCGTCGGCGCGCTCCTTTTACGGCGGTGCGTCCCGTCTCTGGGGCGGGTGAACTGGAAGCGGTTGGGCGGTAGTTTGGTTCCTCCGGCCGCGTTGGGCTGCTGCTTGGCGGTCTGGAAGCTGTTTTTGCCCTATGACGCCGGTTGGGGGCTTGCGGTCCGGTGCCTCTGGCTTGTCGGCTGTGCCGGGTCCGCCGGCGCCGTTTGGTGCGCCACTGGCCTTCTGATGAAACGGGACGAGTGGACGATGCTTCGTTCGGCGATGATCCGCCGAAAAGGAGGAAAAGCATGAAGTTCTATCGGGGAGCCGCGTGCCTTCTCGCCGCTTTTTTGGCGGCGTCGCCGGCGTGGGGTGCGTCAAACTTGGAGGCGCTGAAAGAACCTCGGTCAGCAGTTATCTACGTCGAAGGCCAGAAGGTGGCCGACGTGATCGTCGGCTCTAAAGCGAAGGTGACGTTCCTCTACGTCGACGACAAGCTGAAGAAGGAAATGGAACGGAACCTGCAGCAGCTGTCGTCTGTTGAGGAATGGATGCTGTCGGACGCCGTCAAGGCCCGGGTGAAGAAGATGGTCCCGGTGATCGTCACCTGCGAGGCGTTCGGTCACCTTTACTTCGCGCCCGAGTCCGTGTCGGTGAACGGCGAGCCGGTAACGCGCCGTCAGCTTTTTACGAATCTGGACGCCCGGACGGTGGGGGACGTGGCGCCGGATGACTTCGTCTGGTTTGTCATCGGTCTGCCCAAGTCGACTGCGGCGCCTGGGCAGAAGATAACCTACTCTGTCGGCGAATGGAAAACTGACTTCACAGTTCCGGGGAGGTGAGGGGAATGGCTCTTCACGTGTTTCGCTGCGTCCTGTGCGGACACAGGTTTGAATCCGACCGCGCGGGCGTTAAGTGCCCGAAGTGCGGCTCCCGCACGCTGGTCCACGAGAGCGGGGACTCGCTGAGAGGCAAGTGCGGCTGCGGCGGTTCGTGCTGCTCCTGCTCCGGGTGTTCCCATTGAGCGACGGCTTACTGTTAGCCATTGAGAGCAGCTGCGACGACACGTCCGTTGCACTCGTTCGAGGACGGACGGCGCTCGGGTGGCTCATCTCCAGCCAGATTGAGCGACACAGCCCGTTCGGCGGCGTCGTGCCCGAGTACGCGTCGCGAATGCACCTTGAAGCCCTTCTGCCTCTGACCGAGCGTCTGATGAAAGAGGCGGCAGTTTCTCCTAGAGACTTGGACGGAATCGCCGTGACCTACGGTCCCGGGCTCATGGGGTCGCTACTGGTGGGCGTCATGGCGGCCAAGGCGCTGAGCCAGGTCTGGGGCGTCCCGCTGATCGGCGTGAATCACTTGGAAGGCCACCTGTGCGCCGGGTTGGTCTCGTCTCCTGACTTGGACTTCCCGTTCCTCTGCGCCGTCGTCTCGGGCGGACACACTGAAGTCCTGCTGTGCCGCGGCCCCGGCGACTATCAGCTGGCGGCCCGGACGAGGGACGACGCGGCAGGAGAAGCGTTCGACAAGCTGGCTAAAATGCTCGGCTTGGGCTATCCAGGCGGGCCGGTGGTCGATCGGCTGGCAGCCGGAGGGAGGCCCGACGCGTTTGACCTGCCGCGGCCGAAGTTCGACGGCTCAATGGACTTCAGCTTCAGCGGGCTGAAAACGGCGGTGCTGAACATGGTGAACCACTGGCGTCAGCGCGGCGAGGAAATTCCGACGGAAGACCTGTGCGCGTCGTTTCAGCAGGCCGTTGTGGACGTGCTGATCGATCGGCTGGAGCAGGCCGCGGAAAAGACGGGCGTGAGGTCCGTCGCCATCTCCGGCGGCGTGGCGGCCAACTCGCGGTTTCGGGAAGCCGTGTCGTCCCACCCGGGGTGGAAGGCCTTCGTGCCGCCCAAATCGTACTGCACCGACAACGCGGTGATGATCGGCGTCGCCGGCGGATTGTCCCTGAAAGCCGGCCGAACGAGCGACCTGACGCTCTCGCCCGATCCGTCGCTGGACGTCACAGCCGGACTGTCGTCGTTGTAAGAAAGACAAAAGCGAGCCGTTCCCAAAAGGGAACGGCTCGCTTATTTGTGTCATAGTGGCGGAGGCGTGTGCGAATCGAACACACCAAGGACGACTCAAATCGCCCCTCGCGCGGGTTTGAAGCCCGGGGCGGCCACCAGGCCACATTCGCCTCCGAAAACTCAAATATTGTACCCTAGATAGGCGCGTCGTTCAACTGTTGAGCGGTTAAAACCCGCGAAGGCGCCGCAGAGTCTGATAGGCCTCCTGAAGCTCTTTGAACTTCTGGGCGGCCAGCTCGGAAAACTCTTGATCTTTCAGTTCGGAGAACCGATCAGGGTGATACTTGGAGACTAGCTCTCGATAGCGCTGTTTAATCTCTTGGTCTGACGCCGTCGGGCTGAGACCGAATACCTCCCACGGCGACTTATGCGGGCGGCCCGGCGGACTCGTCGTCCAGCTCTGTCCGCCCTCGGCGCGATAGGGGCCGGAGAGGAACGAGCGGACAAATCGGCGCCAGTCGAATTTTTGACCGCTTCTCGCCATATCGCGCCGCATGGACCGAATGAACCAGCCGATGAAAAGCGGCACGATCAGCAGCCGAAGAAGTCGGACGACGAAGGCCATCGTCGAAAGGTTAAGCGGTTTGGGACAGCTTGGACGCGACGGAGAGCAGCAGCGACGTGAGAGCTCCGGCGGTCCGGTCCATGGTGTCCAGGACTTCCTGTTCGGTCAGCGCGTTGCCTGTGATACCCGCGGCCGCGTTGGCCACGCAGGACAGACAGGCGATTTTCATGCCCATGTGTCGGGCGACGATGACCTCAGGCACGGTGGACATGCCGACCACGTCGGCGCCCAAGAGCCGCCCCATGCGAATCTCGGCGGGCGTCTCGTAGGACGGGCCGCTCATCGCCAGATAGACGCCCTCGTGGGTCGGTATCCCAAGCTCGAGGGCGCAGCGGGATATCAGCAGCCGAAGGTCCGGGCTGTAGGCGGTTGTCATGTCAGGGAACCGGGGGCCCCACGACGGTTCGTTCGGGCCGGTCAGAGGGTTGCGTCCCATCAGGTTGATATGGTCCCGGACGATGATGATATCCCCGGCCCGGTACCCTAAGTTGATGCTTCCCGACGCGTTGGTGGCGATGAACGTCTTGACGCCCCAAGCGCCCAGAACTCGGACGGGGAACGTCACGTCCTCCATTGAATACCCCTCGTAGGGGTGAAGCCTGCCTTGCAGAGCGGCGACGGTCATGCCGTTCACCGAGCCGATGACCAGCCGGCCGGCGTGTCCCGGCGCGGTGGAAAGAGGCCAGTTGGGGATGTCGCTGTACGGGATAACCTGTTTTTCTTCCAGAGACTCGGCGAACGCCCCGAGTCCGCTTCCTAAAACGATGGCCAGCAGGGGCTGACGCGGCTCTTTGCCCTTGATGAACTCAAGAGCGTCTGTGACCAGTTGGCGGTACGATGTCATGAGATGTCCTCCGTTTGTCCGCCCAGTCGGGCGTGGGGATGGCAGCGGTCGTAGACGTCCCGCAGCTCCAAATCAAAGTGAGTGTACTTTTCCGTGGTGCCGATCGAGCTGTGGCCTAAGAACTCCTGCAGGGTCCGAAGGTCCATGCCCCGGCGTAGCAGCCGCGTGGCGACCGAGTGGCGCAGCACGTGAGGGTGAAGCCGAGCCTTGGCGACCCCGGCCCGTTCTCCCCGTCGGCGGATCAGCCGCCACAGGTCAATGCGGGTCAGCCGGTCGCCGGTTCGGCTGGCAAACAGGAACGACCGGGCGCCACCTGTCGGATGACCGTCGGCGCGGACCGCCAGCCACTTGGTCAGCCAGTCGGCCACGCTGGCTCCGAAGGGGACGGACCGGTCCTTGTTCCCCTTGCCGCGCACGTGAAGGAACCGGGTGTCCATGTCGACCGACGCCAGAGTCAGCGAGCAGATTTCAGAAGCCCGCAGACCGCAGTCGGCGAGGATCTGAAGGATCGTCCGGTCCCGGACGTCCATCCAGCTCTCGCCGGAGCAGCTTTCAAGAAGCCGGTCGATCTCGCCGTCAGAAAGCACTTGAGGCAGGCGGCGGGGCTTGTCCGGCAGCGCGGGAAGCCGAAGGGCGCTTGCTGCCGCCGAGCCGGTGCTCTGCCGATAGCGAACCCAGCTTCTCAGCGCCGCCATGGTCTGCTGAACTGTGCTGGACGCGAGGTCCTGTTCCCGCATCGCGGCGATGAACCGAGGAGTCGTCGCGTCGTCGGGGCTCATCGGGTCGGCGCCGGACGTCTCGCACCAGCTGCGCCACTTGGCCAGAGCCCGGGCATACGATCTGACGGTATGGTCGCTGCTCTGCCGCTCAAAGCGCAGGTAGTCGGCGAAATCGTCGGCCGATCGGTCAAATTGTTCGTTCATGAGCTCTCCTTCGTCCGCTTTCGCTCCCGCGGCGCACAGTGCAGGGGACGTCCCAAACGGCCTGATGAGGCGCGGCCGATTATTTTTGAGGGGCGTCGGATTTTTTCAGCGCGGCTCGTCGGCCGCCGGTGTATCGGGCGAGGTCGTCAGGGCTGATCGGGAAGAAGTGGTGATCCGTCCCAGCGGCGGCCCAGACGGCTGGGTAATTCCACAGGTCCTCGTCCAGAAGCGCCGGCAGCTGCTCGTCGTAACCGACGGGCGGCACGCCGCCAACGGCGTAGCCGAAATGTTCCAGCACGTAGTCCGAAGGGGCCATGGAAACCTTTTTCCCGCCCGAGGCGCGCTTGACCGCGCCGGAGTGAACCTTGTTGCTTCCCGACATGAGGACGAGCCACGGCGAGCCGTCGATGAGAAAGATCAGGCTTTTGAGGATCTCCCCTTCGGTCACGCCGACGGCTTTCGCCGCGTCCGACACGGTGAAGATAGTCAGTTCGCTGTAGGTGATGCCCTGTCCGTACCCTAGGGCCGTGAGGGCTTTCTGAACTCGCTCGACTGGGTTCATCGCGGCGGCTCCTTTCAGGGATGATATTTTTATCTTAGGCTGGCCCGGCGGTTCTTGCAATCCCGCCGGTTGCGGAAAGGAAAACTTGTGAAACGGTTTCTCTGGCGCGCCTCGCGGGTTCGTGGAATAATACGGCTGTACGGCGGGGCCGCAGGGGCCTTCGCGAGTTTCGGACGAACGGAGAATGACCCATGAAGCTCTTAAAAATTATCCCAGCGGCAGTCTGCGCGGCGGCCATCCTGTGCTCGCTGAACGCCTGGGCGGGGGATTTGAACGGCGACGCGGCGCTTTGCCAGATTGTGTTGGACCGAAGCGGCGCCAGCAAGCAGGAGTGGAACCGCTCGGCCAAGGCGGGCATGACGCTGGAGGACTTTCTCCTGTCCAAACTGATCATCGACCGTCTCAATCAGCCCGACGGGGACCTGACCGGCGTGTATCGAATGAGAAAGGCCGGCAGAACCTACGAGAAGATCTGCGAGGCGATGAACATTCAGTGGCCCCCGATCTTGAAGGAGTTCAACGATCAGGTCGATCAGATGAAGAAGGACGCCGAGGCGCAGGGGCTGACGATGTGGCGCCTGAATCAAAATTTGAAGACGACGGACTGAAGGCGGAGGGCGAAGCTCAACCGCCTTTTTTGTCCTCTGGCGGCGCCCGTCATTGACGGTCATTTTAAAGCAAGTGTATGATGATAGACAGCCGCCTATGGCGCGAAATTTTGCGGGTGCAGAAAGAACGGTGATGATATGGAACAAGGCTCATTATCGGCAGACCCTGTACCGATAAGTACACCGAACGTACCGTAAAAACGAGGCGGCGGCTTTCCGCGTCGGCTCGTGTTGACGTGGAAAGGAGTACGAGATGATCTCGAGAGAGCGCGAACTCATCGAGCAGATTCGAGAGCTCATCCAGGCGAAGGAGTTCCGCCGGGCCAAAGAAATTCTGTCCGGCGTGGAGCCTGTCGATATGGCGGAGTGTCTCGGCCTGCTGCCGCCGGCGGAACTTGTGTTCTTTTTCCGCCTGCTGCCCAAGGATATGGCGATCGACGTTTTCGAGCTGCTGGACACGGACGTTCAGCAGACGTTTTTGCGTCATGCGTCGGACAAAGAAGTGGCCGTCATGTTGGAAGATATGTCCGACGACGACCGGACCGAACTGTTCGACGAGCTGCCGGCCAAAACGGTCAAGGAGCTTCTGCGGCAGCTTTCACCGCAGGAGCGTGCTCTGGCCAACCGGCTGTTGGGGTACCCGCAGGACTCGGCAGGCCGGATCATGACGCCCGAATATATCGACTTAAAAGCGGCCGCGACCGTTCAGGAGGCGCTGGATCGGATTCGCCAGACCGCGCCGAATAAAGAGACGATTTACACCTGTTTTGTCACCGACCCGTACCGGCACCTGCTGGGCGAAGTTGACTTGGAAGACCTGCTTCTGGCCGACCCTGACGCCCTTGTTGGCGACGTGATGGACCCGGCGCCTATTTGGATTTTGACGACCCAGGACCAGGAAGAGGCCGCCAAGGTCATTTCCCAGTACGACCTGTACTCGCTACCGGTCGTCGACTCGGAAGAGCGGCTGGTTGGGATCATCACCTTTGACGACGTACTGGACGTGGTCGAAGAAGAGGCCACCGAGGACTTGGAACTTCATGCCGGTATCCAGCCGATGGACGAGGACTACTTGGACGCCAGCGTGGTTACGCTGGTGCGCAAGCGGTTCACGTGGCTTGTGATCTGTATCTTCGCCGAGTCGCTCACGTCGGCGGTTCTCAGGTATTTTGAGCCGGTCATCAGCCAAGCGGTGACTCTGACGTTTTTTGTGCCGCTGCTCATTGGGACGGGCGGCAACTCGGGCACCCAGTCGGCCACCGTGATGGTCCGCAGCATCACGCTGGGAACCGGCAGCTGGCGCAACGCCGGGGAGACGATTTTGCGCGAGACCGGCGTCGGGGTGACGATGGGCGTCGTGCTGGGGATCTTAGGGCTCCTTCGCGCCGTTTCCTTGGGCGTTGGGCTGCCTGTGACGCTGGCGGTCGGCGTGGCGCTGGCGGCCGTCGTGCTGATGGGAAACTTAGTCGGCACGCTGCTGCCCCTCGTGGGGCACTCGCTGGGAATTGACCCGGCAATTATGTCAGGTCCTCTGCTGACTACCGTGGTCGACGTGTGCGGGCTGATGGTGTATTTCGGGATCGCGCAGGCGTTCCTGAAAGTCGCCTCGCTATGAGAACGGAGGCTGAGCCGATGAGCTGTTTGACTTGCGCCGGCTGGGTCTTCGGGAAAGAAGCGTAGACCATGGCGGCGCCGCACCGCAACAATTTCAGAGGGGTCTTTGAGCGCGGCGACAGGGAAACCTGCGTTCGAATGCTAAACCGGCTGCCCTCGTCAATGCTGAAGGAAGAGCTCCGCCACCTTCATCCGCGGCGGGCGCTTTTGCTGTGCAGTTACTTAGAGCCGGCCCGCTTCGTGGCGCTGCTCAAGGACTTGGACCGAAACGAGCGGCAGAGAATCCTGTCCAGCGCGACGGTGAAAGAGCTTGGCAACTTGGTTCTCGCGCTGCCTCAGACGACGATCATGACCCTGCTGGACGAGCTGCCGGCCCGGCTCACCCGCGACGTGGTGGGCGCTTTGCCGGTCAAAGTCCGCCGAGAGGTCGAAAAAGCCCTGCCGTGGCCCGCTGAGAGCGTCGGGCTTTTAATGACAAAAGGGTGGGTGCAGCTCCTGCCGACTGACAGCGTCAAAGACGCCATCGGCCGGATACGGACCGGCGCGGAAAACCGGGAAACGGCCCGCAGCTGCTTCGTCGTCGACGAGGACGGTCAGTTCGTCGGCTCGGTGCCGTTGGAGGATATCGTCCTGTCCGACCCGGACCGTCCTGTGATGGAGCTGCTCGACCCGAATCCCTGCCAAGTCTCGCCTCTGACCCCGCAGGACGAAGCGGCCCGGATCATGTCCCGGTACGATCGGGACGTGCTCCCCGTGGTTGACGGCGGCCGGTTGATCGGGCTGCTTACCTTCGACGACGTGCTGGACTTGATCGATCAGGAAAACGCCGAACTGTTCCTTCAGATGGGCGGTCTGTCGTCCGGCGAAGAGCAGGAAAGCCCGAGCATTCTGCGCCAAGCTCGGCGGCGTCTGCCCTGTCTGCTCCTGTGTCTTGTGACCGGCATTATGACTACCAGCTTGATGAAGTCATTTGAAGAGGCGCTGAGCACTGTGGTTGCCCTGTCGTTCTTCATTCCCCTTCTGGTGGACACGGGCGGCAACACGGGCTCTCAGGCGTCGGCCTTGGTTATTCGCAGCATGGCGCTCGGCCAAATGCCCGATTCAACGGTCTGGAAGGTGCTCGTCCGCGAATTGGTGACCGGCCTGATGTTGGGCCTTGCCATGGCTGCTATGGCTGTCGGGCGGGCTTGGATGATGGGAACCCAGCCGCCGATATGGATGGTCGTGGCGAGCGGCATGATCGCTGTTGTGACGCTGGCGAACGCCATGGGCACGCTTCTGCCGTTTGCTATCCGGCGGATGGGCTTTGACCCGGCGCTCCTGTCGGGGCCGCTTCTCAGCACCATCGTAGACGTCGCAGGACTGGCAGTTTATCTGGGAATTGCGGCGCGCTTTCTGCTGTAAAGCGCGCGGCGTGTGGGAGGGTATCAGATGAAGAAGCTGTTCCTTTTTGTGGAGTTATGCCTGCTGTTTGCCGTGCCTGCGGCGGCTTCTCCGGTTCTGACGCCTCAGGAGGCCGTGAGGCTGGCGTTGGAACACAGCCCGCAGATTCAGGCGGCGAACCGTCGGTTCGACGCGGCTCGAGCTGCCATCGATCAGGCACGATCGGACAAAATTCCGCACCTGTTCGCGTCCCTCGGCGGCTCGTGGCAGGGCGAGGACGGCAAGATTCCGGCGTTTGTCAGGGTTCAAGGTGCCGCGTTGGGGCCCTTAGGCACGCCCATCGGCACGGTCGTTGGCGGAGGAGCCGGGTACGCGCTTGACAGCTTTACCGAGGCATATGCGGCTGAGCTTGGCGTGCAGTGGCTCGTCTTCAGCAGCGGCGCCGTGGAAAACTCCGTCGCGGCAAAAAAATGGGCTGCCCGAGGGGTTGACGCCCAGACGGAACGGGTCCGCCAGACGATCGCCCACGAGACGCTGGCCTGCTGGTATGGCTTGCAGAGAGCCAGAGCGAAACGGGCGGTGGCTCAGGAGATCTACGACTTGGCGAAGGAACATCTGGACCAAGTGAACACGTTCTATCGCCACGGGGCGGTGGCCAAACACGACGTGCTTCGCACCGAAGCGGCTGTGGCCGAAAGTCAGCTGGGGCTGATCACTGTGGACAACGCCGTTCAGCTGGCGTGGAAGGGGCTGGAACGCCTTGTAGGAATCAGTCTGCAGGGCTGCTACGACCTGCCGGAGCCGAACGGCCGAGGCGTCGCCCAGCTGGATGAGCCGGGCGAGGACGACGCGGCCCTTCGCCCCGAACTGGTCGCTTTAGGGTGTTTGAAGCAGGCGGCGAACGCGTCGGCCAAGGCGGCTCACGGGTCTTTAGGTCCTAAACTGCTCGCCAAGGGTTCTCTTGTCGCGCAGGGGCGGCAGTTTTGGCCAAACGACCGGCAGGACTGGGAGGTCGGGCTGGCTCTTCGTTGGGACTTCTTCGACGGCGGCAAGGCGTCCGCTCAGGCCCGGGAGGCTAAAGCCAAGGCCGCTGAGGCCGACGCCCAGATCGAGGACGTGAAACGCCAGATCGACATGGAGATCGCCCAGTCGCGGCTTAACATGACGTCGGCAATCAGCCGGAACAAAGTGGCGGTTCAGCAGGAAAAAAGCGCTTCTGAGGACTACCGTATCGCGCTCGTGCGGTACAACGCGGCGGTGGGGACGAACTTGGACGTTCTCGACGCGCGGGCTCAGCTGTCCAAAGCCCGCAACGGCGTCGTTGACGCACTGTACGATTCTCTTCTGGCACGGAACGACTACTGGTTCGCCTTGGGGGGCGACCCGTTGGACGAAACGTTTATGTCCGGAGCTTGGAGCTCGGAGAAGGGAGAAGAACATGCCAAAAGTCATCGCTGAAGTGACGGTTGTGCCGGTCATTCCGGGACCGGGAGGGTACAGCCCGTACGTGGCGGCTGTGGAGAGGACGCTTCGGAGTTTTGACCTGAAAGTGCGTCTTACCCCGATGGGCACGGTGCTGGAGGGGGAACTTGACGAGGTGTTGAAGGCGATCCGCGCCGCTCACGAGGCGCCGTTTGGCATGGGGATCATGCGGGTTGGAACGACGATCCGAATCGACGACCGGCGGGACAAAGAGCTCACCATGGACGGGAAAATTCACGCCGTGGAGGAAAAAATTTAACCGATCAAGCCCGTTCAGCCAAAGTGTATGGCGTCTGCCGGTTGACAAGGGCCCGAAAGTCGGTATAATACACAGCGTTCGGGCCGGCGTAGCTCAGTTGGTAGAGCGGCTGACTTGTAATCAGCAGGTCACCAGTTCAAATCTGGTTGCCGGCTCCATTACTACGCCAGCGTGACCGAGGGGTAGTGTGGCCGAGTGGTCAAAGGCAGCAGACTGTAAATCTGCCGGCTAGCGCCTACGGTGGTTCAAATCCACCCGCTACCACCACTAGCCGACTTAGCTCAGTCGGTAGAGCACCTCCATGGTAAGGAGGGGGTCTCCAGTTCAAGTCTGGAAGTCGGCTCCAGTCATTGCGGCTCCCGCGCAAAAGCGCGGGAGCCTTTTGTTTTGCAGAAAAGCCGGCCCTTCTGCCGCTCGCGGCAGAAGGGCCGGCCATTTGTGTTCGTGACCGTTAAGGGAACGTCACAAGCCTTGACAGCTGGGTGAAAAAGTCGTCCAGGTCGCAGTCGGCCTGAAGGATCTCCCTGCTGCGCGGGTAGGAAAGGTGAACCGCCCCTTTGTTGACGATCACCACCGGCGCGGGGCAGAGGGCGGGAACGGAACAGGCCGGAGCGACGGTCAGCGACGTGCCCAGCACCAGCATGAAGTCCGCCGCCTCGGCGGCGGCGAACGACTCGCTCAAAAACTTCACCGACTCGCCGAAGAACACCACGTCGGGCTTAATGACGCCGCCGCAGGGACAGTGAGGCACGTCCTGTTCGGCAAGAAATTCGTCCAGCTGGGCCGCGGAAAAACCTCTGCCGCACCGCAGACACGTGTTGGTCGCCACCGTGCCGTGGACTGGGAAGACGCGCTTTGAGCCGGCGGCCTCGTGAAGTCCGTCGAAGTTCTGAGTCACGAGGGCTACCAGCCGGCCGGACTGCTCCCACTGGGCCAAAAATCTGTGGGTGACCGTCGGCCGAATGCCCGCCAAAATTTTTCGCAGCTGGCGATGGAACCGATAGTAGTACGACGGATCCTCATAAAACGCGTCGATGTCGAAGAGACGGGAAGCGTCCACGTCGGACCGACGGTACAGGCCGTTCGGTCCTCGGAAATCCGGCAGACCGGCGTCGGTGGAGACTCCCGCGCCGGTAAAGGCGACGGCTCGGCGGGACGCGGCGACCAGTTCGGCGCACCGCTGAAGAACTGACTGAACAGACATGGGGAACCTCCTTCATGATTGTGCAACCGTTTTCACACAAAATATGATATAATCCCTCCAGAAAAAAAGAGGAGGGTCATGATGAACAAGAGAGTACTCGTCTATGGCGTTGAAGACAGACCGTCCATGCCGGTCATGCTGCTGGCCGGGGCTCAGCACGTGCTTACGCTGTTTGGCGCCACGACGCTCGTGCCGCTGATTTTCGGCCCTGCGATGGGCATGTCGCCGCTGCAGATCGGCTTCTTTATCAGCTGCGTCTACCTGTCGATGGGGATATGCACGCTCGTCCAGACCAGCCGTCTGGGCTCCCGTCTGCCGATCGTTCAGGGTTCCAGCTTCAGCTTCATCCCGCCCGTGATGACCGTCATCGGCATCTACGGATCGCAGGGGCCGAACGTCATCATGCAGTATCTGGGCGGCTCGCTGATCGTCGGCGGTCTCGTGATGGCCGTGTTGGGGTACTGCGGCATCGTGGGCAAACTGCGCCGGTTCATCGGCCCCCTGACCATGGGAACCACCATCATGGCAATCGGGTTCTCTCTGGCCCCCGTCGCCGTGGGCAGCAACGCGGCGAAGTTCTGGCCCGCGTCGCTGGCGGTCGTCGCGCTGATCTTCCTGTTCAGCCTCGTGGTCAAGCGGGTCTACGTGAACATCTTCTCGATTCTACTCAGCGTGGTGGTGGTGTATCTGGTCTGCTTAGCCCTCAGCGCCACAGGCGTTCTGCCGCCGGATCACCCGGTCTTCATCAATCTTACCACCGTCAGAGGGGCTCATTGGCTGCAGTTCACCGGGTTGGCCCCGTGGGGGATGCCCAAAATCAGCTTCGTCTCCATGGGCGCCGTGCTTGCTGGGTTCTTCTCCGTGTTCATCGAAAGTCTGGGCGACTACTACAACGTGAGCAACGCCTGCGGGCTGCCGGATCCGTCACCCGAAGTCATCAATCGGGGCATTGCCGCCGAGGGAATCGGCTGCATGGTGGGCGGCCTGAGCGGCGCGGTCGCCTGCACGTCCTACACGGAGAACATCGGCCTGATCAGCCTGACCGGCGTGGCGTCCCGATGGGTCGTCCGAACCGGCGCGGTTCTTCTGATCCTGATGAGCTTTGTCGGCAAGTTCGGCGCGCTGGTAGCGACGGTCCCCACGCCGATCATTGGCGGATGCTACATCGCGCTTTTTGGCTGCATCGGGGCGCTGGGCATTCAAGCGCTGCTCCGGGCGGACATGCACTCCCAGCGCAACGTGATGATCATCGGGTTCTCGTTCCTCATGGCTCTGGGGCTTCCCGGCTGGGTCGAGGCCCATCAGGCGGCATTCTTCGAGCTGGGGATCATCGGTCAGGTTCTGTGGGCGCTCGGCAAGACGGCCATGGCCGTAGCGGGCATCTCATCGTGCCTTCTCGATAATCTGATCCCCGGGACGGCCGAAGAACGGGGCATGGCGACGACGAATCACTAGTTTCACTCTTGCCGGCTCCAGAGGGGGAGACTAGGCTGTAAAAAAGCAAGAAGGGAGAGGGATAGGGATGAAACTTTCTGATAAGCTTTACAAAGCGCTGAACGATCAGGTGAACGCCGAGATGTACTCGGCCTATCTGTACCAGTCCATGGCCAGCTGGCTGACCGCTCAGGAGCTACCGGGCATGGCCGGTTGGATGGCCCATCAGGCCAAGGAAGAGATGGAGCACGCTTTCAAGATCTACCACTACATCGAATCCCGCGGCGAGCAGCCCAAGCTGACGGCTATCGAGGGGCCCAAGACGTCATGGGAAAGCGCCTTAGCCGTCTTCGAGCAGGCGCTTGGCCACGAGCGTCACGTGTCCGACCTCATCGCGTCGATTATCAAGCTCGCCCGTGAGGAAGAGGACTTCGCCACGGAAACTCTGATGAGCTGGTACATCAACGAGCAAGTGGAAGAAGAGGCGAACGCGACGCGGAACGTTCACGCGGTCTCCTTGGGCAAGGGCGACGCAGGAAAGCTTCACCTGCTGGACGCCGGCTTCGTCAGACACGAATAAGTTCACAGCCGAAGAGGGGCCCGAGATCGGGCCCCTCTTTTTTTGAAGGAGTGTGCTTATGGCCAAACGGCTTTCTAAAAAGCGCCTGTCCTGCCTGCTCGAGTCCCTGTACAGGACGTACAACAGGAGAGAACTCATCAGCCCGGATCCGCTTCAGTTCCTCTACGAGTACAGAGAGCCGGAGGACCGGGAGCTTGTCGGGTTCGTCGCGTCGTCTCTGGCATACGGGCGGGTTGCCATGATCCTGTCCAGCGTCGCGCGTCTGCTCGCTCCGCTGGGCAGTCATCCCCGGGCTGCGCTGGCCGACGCGACCCGTTCGAGCTTGATAGACAGTTGGGGAGATTTTAAGCACCGGTTCACCCCAGTCGCCGAGGTGGCCGACGTCCTGTTGGCCGTTCGGGACGTGATTGGCGACGGGACGATCGGGAGCTGGATTGGGAAGAGTTTTTCCCGCACGTCCGACCTGACTGCCAGCTGGGACGAGTTTGCCGGAGCGGTCGAAGATCAAGCCGGCCGCACCAGTCTGGTGTGCCGTCCCAGCAGGAAAAGCTCCTGCAAGCGGGCGTTTTTGTTCATGCGCTGGATGGTTCGGCATGACGGCGTTGACCCCGGAGGCTGGGACGACGTCCCGCCGTCGGCGCTGGTCGTCCCGTTGGACACGCACATGTTCCGCGTCGCGCGGCTGTTCGGCCTGACCCGTCGGAAGGGAGCCGGGCTGGCGACGGCGCGGGAGATCACTGAGGCGTTTCGGCGGTTGCGGCCCGATGACCCGGTGAGGTATGATTTTACCCTGACCCGGTGGGGAATACGCCCTGACATGACCTATCGGGAGCTTGAACGGATTGCCGAAGGAGCTGATGAGCCGTGAACGACGAGGCCTTTGCTTGGGAGACTGGATACGTGGCGCTGGACATCGAGACGACCGGCCTGTCACCGAGGAGCTGCTCCATCATCGAGGTGGGGGCTCTCAAGTTCGTTCCCGGCAAGAAGGGCGAAGAGTTTTCCTCGCTCATTGATCCGGGCTGCCCTATCCCGGCCAGCGGCAGATCCATTCACGGCATAACCGACGACATGGTGGCCGGTCAGCCTCGGGTCGAAGAGGTCATCGCGGGACTGCTGGACTTTGTCGGCCCCGCGCCGCTCGTTCTCCACAACGCGCCGTTTGACCTAAGCTTCATCGCGCCGGTTTTAGACAAGCTGGGCCGCAAGTGGCAGGCGATGACGGTGTTTGACACGCTTCCTCTGAGCCGAGTCGCCTTCCCCGGGCTGCGAAGCTACAGTTTGGAGTCGCTGAGCGACTTTTTCGAGTTCAAAGAGGGCGTTCATCACCGGGCGCTGTGCGACTGCTGGTACACCCAGCAGCTGTTCACCCGCTTCCTTGAAAAGGTCGATCAGCTGAGGTGCCTCGAATTGGCCGATCTGGCTCACGAGTACGGAGATTTCCGGCTCCTGACGCCGGGCACTTGCCAACGCATGGGCCCTGCCATATAATTGCAAAATAGTTGCGGATGTAGCTCAGTTGGTAGAGCATCAGCTTCCCAAGCTGAGGGTCGCGGGTTCGATCCCCGTCATCCGCTCCAACTGATTTCTCTCCCCGCCGGTCACGAGACCGGCGGGTTTTTTCTTTTCTCCCGCAATGGGCTCCTTCGCCGCGGCTGTGAATCGTCAGACGGCGAGAGCTTGAAGGGGAAGCCGTCTTTGGGGGACCGCGCAGTTCAGAAACGGCAAAAGGCGTCGGAGAGTTCTCGCGGGAAAACAGGTGATACGCGAACGGTTCTGTGCATTTGCGACAAAATAGAGACAACGTGATGGGCATCTCTGCTGAAAGTTCGCTGAAACTTTGATCGAAGCTGAATTTGAATTGACATCTCGTTATTTCACCAATAGAATCTAACTAGTTGTAACCTGCGTCTTTGTGTATACACAACGACGGAAGGAGGTGGAATGATGGCGACGAATTTGACCGATGAGATTCGTGCCCTAGAGGAGGCCGCGGCAAAACGGGTGTCCGACGCCGAGGCTCAGGCCGCGTCATGTGTGGCGCGCGCCAGGGACGAGGCGGCGAAGAAAGTGAAAGAGTCCCGTCAAAGCCTCTATCGGGAGTATCGGAATAAGGTCGAGAAACTGGAGAAAGAAGCGGCTGACCAGGCAGCCGGCCTGGTAGATCAGGGGAAAAAGAAGGCGGCGGAGTTCGTCAAAGCCCACGAAGGACTTTTGGCGAAAACGTCCAAGTGGGTTGCCGAAGAGGTGATGTCACGCTATGGCCGTAGCTGAAGTCAAACGAATTGAGCTTCACGTGCTCCGGTCATCTCTTGAGCCGGTCATGGCCGCCCTGCAGTCTTGGGGCCGGTGCGACGTGTCCGAAAAAGCCGCTTCCGACGTCCCTGAAACCTTAGCCGAGTCCGCGTCTGACTACGAGTCGGCCCTTGCGGACCTCCGGTACGCCATTCGTTTTCTGACGCCTCGGTACGACGATCCGACGAGCTCGATCGCCCGAATGCTCGGCGACCGGGATCGGCTGACGATGGACCAGCTGATGCGGCTGAAAGACTCAACGGACGTCCCGGCGCTGGTCGGTCAGGTCCGGGAGAAGGAACGCCGTCTTTTAGAGCTCAAGTCAGCCAAGGAGCAGACCCGTCAGGTGATCGACGTGCTGCGGAACTTGTCCGACCTTCCCTGCCCGCTGTCGCTCTTAACTCAGGGCACCAAGCGGGTCGCCGCCTTTTTAGGGCAGGCGTCGCCGGAAGCCCTGACGGTCTGGAAAGACGCGCTGGCTGAGGCGCTGGGTTCCGACGCCGACGTGACCGTTCACCTGCCGGCAGACAAAAAGGTGGGAACCCCGTGGGGGCTTGCCATCTACCTGCGCGAGCGGGAAGAAGAGTTTACCGCTGTGGCCCTTCGGTGCGGCGTGGCTCGGCTTGAGCTGCCGGAAAATTTGGCCGGATCTGTTTCTGAGGAAATCGGGGGCCTTTTGGCTCAACTGGACGAGATGACGGCTCAGGAACGGGCCGTGGAGAGTGAGCTGACCCAGTTTGCCGTCGAGCATATGACGGTCCTTCGTCAGCTGGCAGACTGTTATCAGATTTTGGAAGACCGGCGCGAGGCCGTCGCTCGGGGCGAAAAAACGGCCCAGACGGTGGCCCTTGCGGGCTGGGTGCGCAGCGCCGACGAGGCGGAACTAAAGCGCGTTTTAGCGCCGTGGGAGCGGGAGATCGACCTGCAGGTTCACGCGCCGCAGGACGGCGATAATCCGCCTGTGACGCTGGAAAACCCGAAGTTCGCTCAGCCCCTCGAAATGCTCACCATGCTTTACGGGGCGCCGGTGTACGGTGGGGCCGACCCGTCGGTTCCGATGTTCCCGTTCTTCCTGCTGTTCTTCGGGCTGTGCTACGGCGACGCGGGATACGGCGTCGTTGTGGCTGCGATTACTTGGTACGTCCTCCACAAGTACCGGTCAATGTCCGAAGGTCCGTATCGGTTCATCAAGCTGATTTTCTATTCTGGCATCGCCACGATTATCGTGGGCGCTCTGACCGGCGGTTGGTTCGGCAATATGGTCGACGAGTTTCCCTTCCTGTCGTTCCTCCGGCCGGTTGTCCACGGCATGGCGGTCATCAACCCGATGGAGCAGCCCATGGTCATGCTGGGGCTGTCCTTGGCTTTAGGGCTGGTGCACATCTTCTACGGTTTGGCGATCGCGTTTTACACCAACGTCCGCCACGGCAAAGTTTTTGCCGCGGTAGCCGATCAGGGCGGCTGGGCGCTGCTTTTGATCGGACTTCTGTCGCTTGGGGCTTCGACTCAGGTCCCGTCGCTGGCTCCGGCCGGCAAGCTGCTGGCTTTGGGCGGCGCCGCGCTACTGATCCTCACGCAGGGGCGGGAGAAGCCCACGCTGTTTGGCAAACTGACCAGCGGCGTGCTGAGCCTGTACGGCGTCACTTCTTACTTGGGTGACGTGCTGAGCTACAGCCGCCTGCTCGCTCTGGGGCTGGTCGGCAGTGCCGTAGCGATGATCATCAACCTGATGTCGTCCATGGTGGCCGGCGTGCCGTATGTCGGGTGGGTGCTTGCCCTGCTGCTGTTCTTCGGCGGGCAGATTTTCAGCATGGTCATCAACATCTTGGGGGCGTTTGTTCACCCCCTGCGCCTTCAGTACGTGGAGTTTTTCGGAAAGTTTTACGAAAGCGGCGGCACGCAGTTCGAGCCTCTAACGTACCGAACCGAGTACGTCACTGTGGCCGAAAACGACGGCAGAGCCTAGCCGCCTATTAAGACGGAATCCCTTGAGAGGAGTGTCATGGAATGGAGTATCTTGGTGTCGCTCTGGTGATTTTTGGTGCAGCCTTGGCAGCAGGAATGGCCGGATGCGGTTCGGCTATCGGCGTCGGTATTGCCGGTGAAGTCGGCGCGGGCGTCATGACGGAAGATCCGGGCAAATTCGGTCTGGTGCTGATGCTTCAGGCTCTGCCGGGCACGCAGGGCATTTACGGTCTGCTGATCGCCTTCTTCGCCATGCTGAAAATCGGCTTGGTGGGCGGTACTGTGACGACGATCGGCTGGGGCGTCGGCCTAGCTATCTGCTTCGCCTGCCTTCCGATGGCCTTAGCGGGGCTGTACTCGGCAATTGCTCAGGGAAAGACGTCGGCGGCCTGCATTCAGATGATCGCCCGTCAGCCCGGCGAAGCGGGCAAGGCGGTCATTCTGCCCGCCATGGTCGAAACGTACGCCGTTCTGGCTCTGCTCGTCAGTATTCTGCTGCTTAACGGCATTTCCCTGTAAGGAGCCTTCGCCATGGCCCTTGCAGACATTCGGAAGAAAATCGAGGGCGAAGCGGCTGCCAAGGCCGAGTCGATTCTGGCCGAAGCTCAACGTCAGGCAGACGAGCTTTCCCGTCAGGCCGAGGAAGAAATAGCGGCTGTTGCGGCCCGCTATGATAAGTCTCTTGCCGACGAGACGCCGGAAATCAAGCGCCGCGCGACAATTGTCGCCAACTTGGACGTGGCCCGGCTGATGCTGGGAGCCAAACGGGAGCTGATGGACCGGGCTTTAGACGGCTCTTTGGACGTTTTGGCCTCGATTGACGAGAAACAGTACGGGAGCTTTATGGAGAAGCTGCTGGACAAGGCTGCCGTGACTGGCGAGGAAGAGCTTCTCGTCGGCCCGGAGGAAAAAGTCCTGAACGCCGCGTGGTTGGATAAGTACAACGCGGCTCGGGGAAAGAAAATCACCATGTCGTCTGAACACCCGGCTATCCGGGGCGGCTTCATCCTGCGGCGGGGAAAGATCAGCGAGAACTGCTCTTTTGAGACGCTGGTCCGCTGGCTCAGGGATGATTTGGAGTCTGATCTGACGGCCCGTCTCTTTGCAGACGAGTAAGGAGGCTGTCATGGCCTCGAAAAAAGACTACGGGTACGCCGTTGCCCGGCTGAAAGCGATGGAGGACCGCCTGCTCGATGAGGCGTTCTTCGCCCGTCTGCTGGAAAGCCAGTCTCTGGAAGCGGCGATCAAGGCTCTGAGCGAGACGCACTACTCGGCGGCGTTCATGGAACTCAAGTCGCCGTCCGACTTCGACTCAGCGATTGACGGCGAGCTGGCCAGAACGTACCGGGATGTGGCGTCATTCGTCCCGGACGAGGCTCTGGTGACGCTGTGCCGGCTGCTGTACGACGTTCACAACGCGAAAGTCGTCATGAAAGGTGCCATGATGTCCGACGGAGGCACCGGCCGGCGGCTTGACCTGCTCAGCCCGCTCGGCTCGATGGACACCGACGGACTGGTCCTGACGCTTGAGGGCGGCGAGTGGGGCAAGCTGCCGTGGAACCTCGGCGAGTGCTGCCGTCAGGCGCAGGGGCACTGGGACCAGCATCACGATATGCAGGCGGTGGAGTGCCTCATTGACCGCGGCTACTACCGGGCTCTGCTCGATATTGCTTCGGGGCTGGATATGGACTTGGTCACGGCTTGGGCAAAGGCGAGAATCGACGGCGACAACGTCAAAAGCCTGCTTCGGCTCAGCCGGCTGCAGCTTGATCCGGGCGCAGTCGAGGCCTTTTTGCACCCCGGCGGGACGATTGATACGCCGCGGCTCAAGTCGCTTCTGGCCGAACCGGTCGAGAACTGGTCGAGAGAGCTTCAGGCTCACCCAATCGGCCGGCTGCTCGAGTCGTTCCAAGAAGGCGGAGCCTTCAGCACGCTGGTCGTCCGATTTGAACGGGACTTGGACGACTACATCTCGTCGGTTCTGGCGCCCTCTAAATTCGGAACGTTTGAGCCGGCGAACGTAGTTCGTTACCTGTGGGCCAGAGAGGTGGAGACCAAAAATCTGCGCATCGTTCTGGTGGCGGTGGCGAGCGGCGTGAATCGGGAAACGATAAGGGGGCTGCTGCGTCATGTCTAAACCCCAGACGAGTTCAATGGCGGCTGTAGGAGCGTACGATACGGTTCTCCCGTTTCAGGCGGTAGGCGTTAAGCCGTACGTCCTCGCGCCCAATGACAGCCCGGCCGACGTCCTGCAGCGCTTGGCAGCCGAAGGCTGCGGCGTCGTGTTCGTCGAAGAGGCTGTATACCAGAAGGAAAGCGCGCTCGTCGACCGTCTGAATCTGGAGTACGGCACGAGCATTATCCCGATCCCGGGCATCAGAGGATCGCTCGGCACGGGGCTCAGAGCCATTCGAGCCAGCGTGGAGCGGGCCGTCGGGATGGACATCTTTGCCAAAGAATAGTGGACAGCGGAGGCGATCAACTTGGCCGTGGATCACATGGTAAAAGGCACTATTGAACGAATCTCCGGTCCCCTGGTCGTCGCGAAGGGGATGACTGGCGCGAGCATGTACGACGTGGTTCGCATCGGCGACATCGGGTTGGTTGGCGAGATCATCGAACTCAAGGGTGATACTGCCTCCATCCAGGCCTACGAGGAAACGTCAGGCCTTCGCCCCGGCGAGCCGGTCGTGAGCACCGGTGAACCCCTGAGCGTCGAGCTGGGCCCCGGACTGATCGAGCAGTTTTATGACGGGATTCAGCGCCCGCTGAGAGATATTGAGACGGTTGCAAAAAGCCCCTATATCGCGAAGGGCATTTCCGTCTCGCCGCTGGATCATTCCCGGAAGTGGGGCTTCGAGCCCCGCGCCGAAGTCGGCGACCGGGTGAGCGTGGGAGACGTTTTAGGCGTTGTGAAAGAGACCGTTCTCGTTGAGCATCGGATCATGGTGCCGTGGGGCGTGGAAGGAAAACTGATCAGCGTTGAGCGCGGCGACTTCACGTTGGACGACGTCATTGCGGTTGTGGAGGACGACAGCGGAGTTCGGCACGAGCTGACCATGATGCAGCGGTGGCCCGTGCGCAAAGGACGCCCGGTCGCTCGCCGGCTGCCGCCCAATACGCCGCTGACCACCGGTCAGCGGGTCGTCGACACGTTCTTCCCCATCGCTATGGGCGGCACGGCCTGCGTGCCTGGCCCGTTCGGTTCTGGGAAGACGGTCATTCAGCACCAGCTGGCAAAGTGGGCGGAGGCTCAGATCGTCGTCTACATCGGCTGCGGCGAGCGCGGCAACGAGATGACCGACGTGCTTCTCGAGTTCCCCGAACTGGAAGACCCTCGGTCCGGCCAGCCCCTGATGAAGCGGACTGTGCTCATTGCCAACACGTCCAACATGCCCGTGGCGGCCCGCGAGGCCAGCGTGTACACCGGCATCACCATTGCCGAGTACTACCGGGACATGGGATATTCAGTCGCCCTGATGGCCGACTCGACGAGCCGCTGGGCAGAAGCCCTGCGCGAGATGTCCGGCCGTCTGGAAGAAATGCCCGGCGACGAAGGGTACCCGGCGTATTTGGGCAGCCGTCTAGCTTCGTTCTACGAACGGGCCGGTCGGGTCGTCTGTCTCGGCAAGGCTCGGGCCGAAGGCTCAGTTTCCGCCATCGGGGCCGTATCGCCTCCTGGCGGCGACCTGTCCGAGCCGGTCACGCAGAACACGCTGCGGGTCACCAAGGTGTTCTGGGGGCTGGACGCCAACTTGGCGTACCAGCGTCACTTCCCGGCCATCAACTGGTTGACCAGCTACTCGCTTTACACCAACCAGCTTGACGCGTACTGGGACGGCAAGTTCAACGCCGAGTGGACGCCCACCCGGGTCGAGGCCATGAGCCTGCTGACCGAGGAGTCGTCGCTCAACGAGATCGTTCGGCTCGTCGGGTTGGACGCCCTGTCCCGCAACGAGCGAATGATCATGGAGACCGCCAAGTCCCTTCGAGAGGACTTCCTGCACCAGAACGCCTTCCACGAGACGGATACCTACACGTCCATGGACAAGCAGTTTAAAATGCTCTCCACCATCATCAAGTTCCACCATTTGGGGGCCGAAGCGCTCAAGGCCGGCGCGGACATGAACAAGCTGTTCAACCTGCCGGTCCGCGAGAAGATCGCCCGAATGGGGTTGGTGGGCGAAAACGAGCTGGAGAAATTGGACGCCCTTGAGGACGAAATGAAAGCTCAGATCGGCGAGCTGGTCACTGCAGGAGGTGGACGGTCATGATGCTGCCAAGAGAATACCGCACCGTCACGAGCCTTCAGGGGCCTCTGCTGGTCGTTGAGTCCGTGGCTGACGTCAAATACGACGAATTGGTCGAAATTGAACTGGCAAACGGCGAGCGGCGCCGAGGCCGAGTTCTGGAAATTGACTCCAACCGCGCGTTGGTACAGGTCTTTGAAGGGACGGACGGAATCGACGTTTCCAGCACGGTCGTCCGCTTCCTCGGGCGAGTGCTGACCCTGCCGGTGAGTGCCGACATGCTGGGTCGCATCTTCAACGGACGCGGTCAGCCGCTGGACGGCGGCGCGCCGATTATCCCGGAGAAGTCCATCGACGTGAACGGCCTGCCGATGAACCCGTACTCCCGGGACTACCCGTCCGAGTTCATTCAGACGGGCATCAGCACCATCGACGGGATGAATCCGATGGTCCGCGGCCAGAAGCTGCCGATCTTCTCCGCTTCCGGGCTGCCTCACAACCGCATGGCCGCTCAGCTGGCCCGTCAGGCCAACGTGTTGGGCGCCAAGGGGAACTTCGCCGTCGTGTTCGCCGCCATGGGCATCACGTTCGAGGAGTCGTCGTTCTTTATGGAAGACTTCCGAAAGACCGGCGCTCTGGAGCGGACCGTCATGTTCGTCAACTTGGCGGACGACCCGGCGATTGAGCGAATCACCACGCCACGCTTGGCTCTGACCGCTGCCGAGTATTTGGCGTTTGAAAAGAACATGCACGTGCTGGTGATCCTGACCGACCTGACCAACTACTGCGAGGCGCTCCGGGAAATTTCAGCCGCCCGCAAGGAAGTTCCCGGCCGGCGCGGATACCCCGGGTACCTGTACACCGACTTGGCGAACCTGTACGAGCGGGCCGGTAAGCTGCGCGGCAGCACCGGTTCCATCACCCAGGTTCCGATTCTCACCATGCCCGAAGGCGACAAGACTCACCCGATCCCCGACCTGACCGGCTACATCACCGAAGGCCAGATCATCCTGAGCCAGACCCTGCACCGCCGGGGCATTTACCCGCCGGTGGACGTCATGCCGTCCCTGTCCCGACTGAAGGATAAGGGTATCGGCAAGGGCAAGACGCGGGAAGATCATGCCGACCTGATGAACCAGCTGTTCGCCGCTTACGCCCGAGGCAAAGAGGCCAAAGAACTGGCCGTGATCCTCGGCGAAGGCGCGCTGAGCGAGGAAGACAAGGCGTTTGCCCAGTTCGCCGGCCGGTTCGAGGACGAATACGTCCGTCAGGGCGAGTACGAGAACCGCACCGTTGAAGAGACGCTCAAGTTAGGCTGGGAGCTGCTGACCATCGTGCCGGAGAAGGAACTGAAGCGCGTCCGGGACGCTTGGATTGAAAAGTATCTGAGACCGCTGAAGGAATCGAACGGCAAAAATCCGGCAAAAGCCGAGTAAGGGGGGAGCGTCATGGCGTTGATGAACGTGAACCCCAACCGGATGGAGCTGACCCGGCTCAAAAACCGGCTGACCGTGGCCAAACGGGGCCACAAGCTCCTGAAGGACAAGCAAGACGCCCTGATTAAAGCGTTCTTGGAAAAGGCGAAGGCCGTGCGCAAGACGCGGGAAACCGTCGAAGCCGAGTTGGAAAACTGCTACAAGGATTTCCTCATGGCTCGAGCTCAGACCATACCCGCCATGCTGGAAGCCGCGCTGATGAGCAGCGCGGCGGCCTGCGAGCTGACAATCGAAAGCCATAACGTGATGAGCGTGCTCGTCCCCGAGTACCGGGTAGAGCAGAAAGGCAGCACGTTCAGCTACGGCATGGCCACCACGCCGGCCAGTTTGGACGTGGCGTTGGAGAGGTTTTCTCAGGTGATCCCCAAGCTCCTTCAGCTGGCGGCGGACGAAAAGGCCGTGGCCCTGATGTCCTCTGAGATTGAGAAGACCCGCCGGCGCGTCAACGCGCTGGAACACGTGCTCATCCCGTCCTGCATCGAGACGATTCGCCATATCTCGATGAAGCTGGAAGAGCAGGAGCGGTCTACCCTGAGCCGGCTGATGAAGGTCAAGGAAATCGTCCGATCCCATTAGCACCATGATTTAGGTAAAAGCATTCTGCTATGGCAGCATTATTTGCGTGGCGCCCTCCTGTTAGAGGGCGCCACGTTTTTGTGTCAACGAGGTATCGTTTGACGGCGTAGGGTTGTTTTTGTGGCCATAAAAGGTTCTTGTGCTATTTCATGAGAGGTTCAGCAAAAAAATCTGGTACGAAACGGAGATGTTGAACGAAAGACAGAGCAGGTCACGCTGAATCTGATATAATAACTGAAAATAGCCAATATGTCTGCTGGGTGAAGCCGCGGTGTTTTGCGGGGAAAGAGACAGCGGGGCGCATACATAAAGCAAAGTGTTCGCCAGTCGGATATTTTATGATGAGGAAGGCCTTACAATGACAGAGCTTATGAACAGACTCCGTGACAAGACGGCCAAGCTGGGCGTTATCGGCTTGGGATACGTAGGATTGCCCCTCGCTGTCGAAAAGGCTCGGGCTGGTTACCACGTGCTTGGGTTTGATGTCCAAGACGAAAAGGTCAACAAGGTCAACAGGGGAGAAAACTACATCGGTGATATCATCCCCGAGGAGCTGAACAGACTTGTCGAGACTGGGTTCTTGGCGGCGAGCTCGGATTTTGGCCGGATTGCCGAGTGCGACGTGGTGACGATCTGCGTTCCCACCCCCTTGGACGAGTTTAAACAGCCTGACCTGAGCTACATCGAAGCGTCTGCCAAGGAAATTGCGCCGAGGCTTCATCAAGGAATGCTTGTCGTCCTCGAAAGCACCACGTACCCGGGGACGACCGAAGAGGTCGTCAAGCCGATTCTGGAGGGCACAGGCCTCTCCTGCGGCGGGGACTTCCTCTTGGCGTTCAGCCCTGAGCGGGTCGACCCGGGCAACGCCCAGTACAAGACTCACAACACGCCGAAGGTAGTCGGTGGGTGCGGCCCTGAGAGCGCGGCCGCCGCGCAGCTGTTGTACGAGACCATTCTCGGCGCGCCGGTCTTCATGGTCTCGTCGCCTAAGGAAGCCGAGGCGGCGAAGATCCTCGAGAACACGTTCCGAATCGTCAACTGCGCGTTGGCCAACGAAATGGCACTGGTCTTTCACCGGATGGGCATCAACGTCTGGGAAGTCATTTCTGCTGCCGCCACCAAACCGTTCGGCTTCATGCCGTTTTACCCCGGCCCTGGGATCGGCGGCCACTGCATTCCGCTGGACCCGTTCTATCTCACCTATAAGGCCCGGGCGTACGACTACCATACCCGACTGATCGAGCTCAGCGGGGAGATTAACGACGCCATGCCGGATTATGTGGTCGAGCGGCTCATGGAACTGTTGAACGATCGAAGCAAGGCCCTGAAAGGCAGCAAAATTCTTCTGCTTGGATTGGCATACAAGGGCGATATCGACGACCTGCGGGAGTCTCCGTCGCTGAAAATTTGGGATCTGCTGGAGCGTAAGGGAGCAACGGTCGCAGTCTGTGACCCGTACTGCTCAACAGTTCGCCACGGAGGCAAAACAGTCACCCCAGCCGAAATGACCGACGAATTGATCGAAAGCTGCGACGCCGTATTGGTAGCCACCGGCCACAAGAAACGAGTTGACTATGCTCAGCTTGTCGCGAAGGCCAAGCTGATCTTCGATACCCGAAACATCGTCGCCCCGTCACTTCACAAGCCGGTTGAAGAGATCAAAGGCCTGTACATTCTCTAGGAGGCTCACATGTACTGTATCGGCATCGTCGGCTGTGGCCGAATCAGCCACAGTCACGTGAACGCGCTGAAAGCCATGAATGGCGGAGAACTCCGCCTTGTTGCCTGTTGTGACATTATCCCCCAGCGGGCGGATGAAATTGCCGCTTTGACAGGAGCGAAGGCGTATACTGACTACGACGTCATGTTGGCGGAAGAAAAACTTGACCTCGTCGTCCTCTGCACGCCTTCGGGGCTGCACCCGGCTCATGCCCTCAAAGCCGCCGAAGCCGGCGTCAACATACTGAGCGAAAAACCGCTGGGCACAAACGACTTGGAAAGCATCGACCGGGCAATCGTGGCAGCCGATCGGGCGAACGTGCTGTATTTGGAAGTCAAACAGAACCGGCTGAACCCGCCGATCCTGCTCTTGAGAGAGGCCCTTGAAGCCGGGCGGTTCGGCCGAATTCACCAGATCGTCTCCAACGTTTTTTGGGCGCGCCCGCAGGACTACTACGACATGGCGCCTTGGCGCGGCACGTGGGAAATGGACGGCGGGTGCCTGAGCAACCAAGCCGCTCACTATGTGGACATGGTGCAGTGGATGGGCGGTTCTGTCGAAAGCGTTAAGGCGTTCAGCTCCACGCTGGGGCGGCGCATCGAAGCCGAAGACACAATCAGCGTCATCCTCAAGTTTCGCAGCGGCGCCATTGGCAACATCAACGTGTCCGTTTTGACGTACCCGAAAAACTATGAAGGTTCCATCACTGTCATGGGCGAAAAGGGCACCGTCAGAATTAGCGGTGTCGCCATGAACAAAATCGAGACGTGGAACTTTGCTGATCCCCACGGGATGGACAGTCGGATCTCTGAGGCGAGTTATGACCCCAAGAGCGTGTACGGTGGCGGCCATGCTGTGCTGTACAAAGAGCTTCCTAAAATCCTCGATGGCGACCGGACCAGCCGGGCGTACGTCACGGCCAGAGAAGGGCGCAAGACCGTCCAAATCCTCGTGAAAGCGTATCAGGACGCGAGAAAACTGTAGCGTTGTTCAAGGTGATAAGATCTAAATCTCCAATTGACAGCGGAGATGTGAAATAAACAACGGAAGAGATTGAAAGACTCAGCGGGCCAGAAGGAGCGGAAAGCTCTTTCTGGCCCGCTGAGTCTTAACGCATATGGTTCTTTAAAATAGTCGGATAACTCGTATGCAAATGCCTAGTGGCACTGCAATAACGCGCTGATTTTACAGCTTGCCTATATATGTTTGACGGCCGGGGCTGTTGGGGGGCGCAGTCTACTATTTAATTTAAAACATGGAACGGTGCTTCATGGTAGAAACGGAGCACGATTATTTCGCAACGACCTCGCGAAGGGGCAAAATGTATTCATTGCGTATCGGTTGAAGGAAGTTGTAAAGCATGCTAGGTCGGGGTGTCGTCCATCCGTGAAAAATCACCCCGCTGCGGCAGTTGCCGCAGCGGGGGACATCTCCACGAGTGCGGAGGTCAGCATTCGCTTAGAACACAAATAGGGGCCATCTTCACGAAGATGTAGTTATTTTAAGTATAGCCTCAAAAAAGGGAAAAGTCACTTTTGCTAAAAGCAGCCTATCTGTAATATTGACAAAAATATTCAGACGATGATAATATGGCTCATCTGAAATTTTCAGAGGAATTTAGTCCGGCAGAACGTGGGATCGAGAAGTTGGAGGGGTGCAGGATGAGCGAACGACGCGAATCGTTAGGAAGCCGTTTAGGATTCATTTTCCTTTCGGCTGGCTGTGCCATTGGGCTGGGAAACGTGTGGCGGTTCCCGTATGTCACCGGAAAGTACGGCGGCGCCGCGTTCGTGTTCTTCTATCTTCTAGCTTTGGCGTTTCTCGCGCTGCCGATTATGGTCATGGAGTTCTCGGTCGGCCGGGCATCCCGTCAAAGTGTCGTGGGATCCTTTCAAGTTCTCCAGCCGAAAGGAACCCATTGGGGCGTCTTTGGATATTTTGGCCTAGCGGGCAATTACATTCTGATGATGTTCTACACCGTCGTGACCGGTTGGATGCTGGCTTACAGTTGGTTCTCACTCTCCGGAGTTCTCGCAGGCCTCGGAACGGAGGCTTCCGCTGTCGGTGCTTATTTTGACGGGCTGTTGGCCAGTCCGGGAGCGCTGGCGTTCTGGATGGTTCTGACAGTGCTGATAGGCTCTCTTATCTGCATGATTGGCCTTCAGGCCGGGGTGGAGCGGGTAACTAAGCTGATGATGGCGGGTCTCTTAATCGTCATGCTGGCGTTGGCCGTCAGGTCGGTGACTCTTCCCGGAGCGGAGAAGGGCATAGCGTTTTATCTGAAACCTGACTTCTCCAACGTGATGAAGCAAGGTCTGTGGAGCACGATTTATTCGGCGGTTGGGCAGGCGTTCTTCACGCTCAGTCTCGGGATTGGCAGTATGGCTATCTTCGGCAGCTACATTTCTCGGGATCGGTCGCTGACCGGCGAGTCGGTGATTATCACGGGACTTGATACGCTGGTTGCTCTTGTGTCTGGGCTGATTATTTTCCCGGCGTGCTTCGCCTACGGCATTCAGCCAAATGCAGGACCGGGATTGATCTTTGTCACTTTGCCGGCCATGTTTAATCACATGCCGCAGGGGCAGGTCTGGAGCACTGCCTTTTTCCTCTTCATGTCGTTTGCCGCCATGACGACGGTGGTTGCCGTGTTTGAACATTTGATTGCCAGCTCGATGGAGCTGCTGGGCTGGTCTCGGCAGAAGGCGTCGGTGGCGAACTTCTTCATCGTGTCGATCCTCGCTTTGCCGTGCGTTTTGGGCTTTAACGTATGGTCCAACGTCGCACCGCTGGGCAAGGGAACCATCATCCTCGACTTGGAAGACTTTTTGGTGAGTAATAACCTGCTGCCGCTGGGGGCGCTGGTTTATTTGCTGTTCTGTGTTTCCCGCCGCGGCTGGGGGTGGGAGAATTTCTTGGCTGAGGCAGACTGCGGCGAAGGGATGAAGTTCCCCAGTTGGCTCAGAGGGTATCTGTTGTACGTGGTCCCGCTGATCATTGGCGTGATTATCATTCTGGGCTACTACGAAAAGTTCTTCGTTTGATTGATCAACGGCCTTGCGTTCGCGCAAGGCCGTTGACTTTTTAAAAAATAATGATGTTATTGGAACATAAATAATTAATGAATGAATATGAGGTGCGACCATGAGACCATGGGCAAAATTCGACGAAAAAGATCCAAGCCGATGGCACAGCTTGTTAGGACACAGCGCCGACGTGGCGGCTGTTACTGAGGCGCTTCTCCATTTGCCCTTGTGGAGAAAACGAGTGGAGCATTTGTCTGGCGACTGGGGAAGCGGTGCCGAGGCCTTGATCCATCGGCTTTGCGCCTACGCGGCCTGGCATGATCTTTTGGGCAAGGCTTGCCCGAGTTTCCAGATTAAAAGAGAAAAGGACGCATATGGAAATTTTAAACGAGGTACGGGTCATGTCACAGCGGCCCGTGCGCTGGTAAAACTTCTTGCCGAGGCTCTAGCGCCGCAGGAAAACTTCCCAGAGCTGTTTCGGTGGGAGCAGTTAACAAGGCCGTTTCTTATCGCGATGTTGAGCCATCATGGCAGTACGACCTTTCCGGATGTGCCTGATAATGAAGCGTCAAGACTTTGGCCCCGAGTCGAACGAAATCAGGAGCTCTGGGACACGGTAAAAGACTTGCGGGATAAGGCTAAAGGATGGTTCCCTGAGGCGTGGAGAACTGACGAACAAATGCCTGATGAGCCTTTATTGGAACATTTTTTTGCGGGAACGCTCATGCTGGCCGATTGGATTGGATCAACAGAGCTCTTTTTCCCATACGAGGGAGAGCGAGGGCGCCCGCAAAGAGGCTGTGACCCCATGCCCTATGCCCGAAAGGCTGCTCAGAAGGCGTTAAAAGAGCTTGGACTTATCCGGCAGGGCATTATTTCCGACAAGACATTTAGTGAGCAGTTTGGATTCACGCCGAATAAACTGCAGGCGCTCATGGACCGACTGCCTCTTTCTGCCGACGGTGGGCTGTACGTCATTGAGGCTCCGACTGGGTGCGGTAAAACTGAGGCGGCTCTGCGGCTGTTCTCTCGCCTGTTTGACGAGGGACTTGTCGACGGGCTCTATTTTGCAAATCCCCGCCGGTTGGCTGCGACGCAATTGTATAACCGACTGCTTCGTTTCTCCTCGCTGGCATATGGTTCGGCTCTGCCGACGGTGCTCGCCGTTCCGGGGTATGCGGTTGCCGACGGCGTAGAAGGAACATTCTTGTCAGACTATCAGGTGTCTTGGCCTGACAGGCAAGAACGGGAAGAGGACAGCGGTCCGGGGCTTGGCCGACGCTGGGCCGCTGAGCGTCCTAAACGGTTTCTGGCTTCTCCGTTAGCCGTTGGGACGATCGACCAAGCGCTTCTGAGTACGGTCAGGGTTCGTCACTGTCATCTGCGAGCGGCGGCAATCCAGAGGTCTTTATTGGTGATTGATGAGGTTCACGCTTCTGACAGCTACATGACTCGGCTGACTAACAGTCTGCTGGAGATGTTCAGTCGCCTTGGGGGACAGGTGCTTTTGATGTCGGCGACGCTCACTGAAAAAGCTCGGGAAGAGTACTTTGCCCGCTGGAAGGCGAAGGCTCCAGAGCTGACGGGCAGGCTTAAGAAAAAGTATTTTATGGCTTCCAAATCGTCATCTGCTTACCCTCTCGTAAGCTACTGGGTAAATGAAAAAAGGCACAATGAGGACTTTCAGCTTGAGTCAGACGACAAGCGTGTTTCGTTTGAACTGTGGCCAGTTTTAAAAAAGAGTGACGTCGCCAATACTAACGAGACGTTTCTGGGCGCGGAGGATTGGGGAGACGCCGAAGTGGCTCGTCGCGTTGCCGAGATGTGGAAGGGCGCTTCTGAGGGGGACAAGCCTTGCATCCTTATTTTAAGAAATACCGTCAAGCGAGCCCAGCAGACAGGCAAAGAATTAGCCAATCTGCTGCCCCCAGAAGCTCTTTTTAATGTGGACGGCATTTTATCGGTTCATCACGGTCGATTCGCCTCGCCGGATCGAAAAGTTCTTGATGAAACTGTCGAACGGTACTTCGGCAAGGACACAGAAAAAGGCGCACCCGCTGAAAGCGACCGGCGCGATGGTGTTGTCCTCGTAGCGACCCAGACGGTTGAACAGTCCCTAGACGTGGATTTCGACTATCTCGTAGTAGATCTGTGCCCGGGTGACGTACTGCTTCAGCGGATCGGTCGGCTGTTCCGGCATCATCGCCCACGGCCTGCAGGGTTTTGTGAACCCCAATGCGTTCTCTTGGTCCCCTCGGACGAGCCAGACGCGGAGTGGCTATGCTCCTCAGCGGCTAAAAAGTATGGCATTGGAGAGAAGCGAGCGTATGAGAACATAGCTTCTGTGTACGCTACGTGGAGCCGAGTCAGGAGAGACGCACAGGCAGGAAGACCGTGGCTTCTACCGAGTCAGAATCGCGAAATTGTGGAAGAGACAGTTGGAGAAGGACTCGCAAAAATTATCAAAGAGAATCCGCGTTTTGAGGAATCAGAAAAAAGTCGACAGGGTTCGCGGCTCGCTGTCAGGGGGCAGGCGTCTTTTGCGGCGGTAAAGTGGTCAAAATCATTTATCGATTCGAAGAACGAGGTCGGCAAAGAGCCGGAGCTCGGAACAAGATTAGGAGCGAAGGACCTAGAATATGACCTTCCAGAACAGCCAATCAGTCCGTTCGGCTTGAAACTGCGCTCTGTTACTGTTCCGGAGTGGATGGGAAGGTACTTGGATGAGCCGAGAAACCGTTTAAAAAAGAGAACAGAAGAGAAAGTTTCGGAGGAGGCAGGCGGAAAAGAGAGAGCAAACAAAGAAATAGCAGTCGGTGCAGGCTTGGTGTACACCCAGTGGGGATTGGAAATAGCGAAAGATATTTGAGGAGGTGATCGTGTGACAGTTCTACACAATTTGCTGAATGAGCAACTTATTACAGTACAAGATCCGGACGGGCGAAAAACGCAGGCTTCCTTGCCAGATATTTTCGCCATGCTGGAGGAAAATCAAGTTGAAAGCTTCCCGCTGCTGCGTCCGCATCAATCGGCGCCTTGGACCTGTCTGCTGACCCAGTTGGCCGCTCTGGCGCTGGAGGAGTCCGGAGAAACTCTTCCGCCTTTGGACCCAGAAAAACCGTGGACAATGGCAGGGCGGCACGAGCCTGAGAAGTGGGCTCAGCTGCTTCGGGCCTTGACGCCCGGGTACACGGAAGACGAGCCGTGGTGTCTCGTCGTTTCAGACGTGACGAAGCCGGCGTTTTTGCAGTCGCCGTCTTCCACAGAAGCGAGCGCGGAAAAGTGCTTCGATAAGGTTGACCTGACACCCGACAACCTAGATTTGACCATTACGAGAAAAGCTCATGATCTGAAACCGGGACTCATTGCCGCGCCGAGAATCGAAGAATGGCTGTTTGCGATCGTCTCGCTTCAAACAAATGCAGGTTTTTTAGGAGCTGAAAATTACGGCATAGCAAGACAGAACGGCGGTCACGGGAAACGAATCTGTAGTTCTTTAGGATCTTCCCGAACAATTGGCGGTCGTTGGGGGCGCAACGTCCGGGTTATCCTTGATCACATAGACGACCTGTACAGTGAGCTGTATGAGGCTGAAAATCCCCTGCGGCTCCTGTGGCTGCTTCCCTGGGATGGAGAAAAGGGCAGTTCGATCTTCGTCGGTGATCTTCACCCGCTGTTCGTGGAGGTGGCTCGGCGGATCCGCTGTGTTGAAAAAGACGGCGGACTGTGCGTCACGCGAGGCGGCACAAAAGACTGGCGAGTGGCAGCGGAGGATTTTCACGGTGCCTTAAATGACCCTTGGACGCCGCTCATTGATGACGAGGGCGACGTCAAAGCGTACGGCGGTGACATGTCATACCGAGGGTTGCAGAAAGTCCTTTGTTTCTCTCACAAACCACTGCTTTTGCAGTGGCATCAGAAGTACGATGGATCTAAGAATCAACTCGTGCTTTTTGAGGGGCTGATGAAAGGTAAGGGAAAAACAGAGGGCGTGGCGTTTCGAGCCCTGCCAGTGTCATCCGCTGTCAGACGGCTGTTCAGCAGTCCTGATTTGACTAAGGAAAATGAAATTGCCTCGGCGATGCTCAATCTCGTCGAAACCGCGGAAAACAAGGTATTAAAAGTTGCCTTGGCGACGTCAGCTCAGGCTCGGCGTCCTAGTTTTAACGGCGCTATTGAGTGGAATGGCCCGGACGTAGACGATTGGATCCCAACCGTTATTCGTGAAATGGACAAAGAAGTTGACGACTTGTTCTTCCTTGCGCTATGGAACGAGCTGGAACGCGGTGCTGGGGCTCGCGACGACAGCGACAAAACGTGGACAGACCGCCTGAGGGAGTTGGTCGAAAAATATTTTGAGCTCGGCATGAAGACACTGTCGTTAGGCAGCGAAATGAATTTGAAAGGCATTGCGCAGGGACGAAACCGACTGTTCGGGCTCATGAAGAACTTACTGCCGGCGGCTCCCTGCCTGAAGGAGGGCGAAAACGAACATGGAGCATAGGGACCTTCTGAAAGAATCGGTGAATAAAATGCTCGATTGGATTAAAAGTGACGGCTGTTCACCCGGCGAACGGGCCGCGCTTCGCCGGATGGATTCACAGCGGACCGGGCGAGTCCTTCCCGGCGCGTTTTGGAAATTACTGGTGTCTCAAGAAATTTTCCCAGAGGGCGAAGGCGAAACCAGAGCGTGGGAAGCGATTCTTCAGGGAATGGCATTGTCGGCCGATGTGAGCTCTGGCGAGGCCCCCTCTTTTGCAAGGGCGCTGGGAACGGCAGACGCCGCGTTGGTAGGCACTACAAGTGAAGACAGACTGATTCGGATGCTACAGGCTCAGGGCGAGCGGTTTTACGACCTTCTACGCGGAATGGTTCGGTTTTGTGCGTCCAGAGGAATATCTTTCAGTTGGGGGGACCTAGCGCGCCTCTGTCTAGCTCAGAATTCGGAGCAACGGCGCAAAACGTGCGAGCACCTTGCCCAAGATTATTATCTTGCTCGTTTCCGCGCCCAAGCAGTAGCTGAAAAGCAGCAATCGCAAACCAACCATGAGGAGGAAAACATTGATGAATAACTTCCCGAGATTCGTTCAGATTTCTACGCTCACAACGTATTCCGCGTCGCTGCTGAACCGAGACGACTCCGGTTTGGCCAAGCGTATTCCCTTTGGCGACAGCGTACGCACCCGAATCAGCTCCCAGTGTCTCAAACGTCACTGGCGGAACGCCGGCGGACCTTACGGCCTTGACAAGGCTGGCGACGCGCTTAGCTTATCGGTTCGCTCTCGGTTCTCGTTTCCTGAGCTGATCGAAAAGCCGCTGGTAGCTGAAGGGTTAGAGCAGAAACTGGTTGTGAGCGGAAGTCAGAAACTCCAGCAGCTTTTGTATAACGGAGAAGAGAAAGGTGATACAAAAAAAGATAAAAAGAAGAAGATCGAGCTTGATGAGGACGGCTACAGCGCCAAGAGAAACGAATTGGTCGTCCTAGGTCGTCCAGAACTAGAATATCTAAAGCAGATTATCCGAGATGCAATTTCCAGTTCGTCCAATATCAAAGAAATAGATAATGCTGTTAAGGATTTCTACACAAAAAGGAAGAGCAACCTCCTTGCGCTTCGCGCCGGCTGCGGCGTCGACGCCGCCATGTTTGGCCGGTTCGTCTCCGGTGACGTGGACGCTAAAGTTACAGCGGCAGTGCACGTCGCTCACTCGTTCACCATTCACGGAGAACAGTCTGAGACGGACTACTTCACGGCAGTTGACGACTTGGTCGAACAGGGGACTGGTCACATCAACGCCGCAGAATTTAACACGGGGATTTACTACGGATACGTCGTCGTGGACGTTCCCCAACTGATTTCCAACCTATGCGGCTGCGATCCTAAAAACAGCGCGGACGCTGACCGTACGCTGGCAGCCCAAGTGACCAGCAACCTGATTCACCTGATGGCGACCGTAACGCCGGGAGCTAAGCTCAGCGGCACAGCACCGTATGCCGCCTCGTGGCTTGTTCTGGCCGAATGGGGCAACAGCCAGCCGAGAACGCTGGCCGATGCGTTCTTTGAAGGCTTGAAGCTGGGATCTGACGGCTCGGCTCGTTCGCTCGCCGTCCAATTGCTTGCCGAATACATTCAGAAGTACGACGCCATGTACACCCCGCAGCTGATCAGACGGTGCGCTTCCATTGAACCGTGCCAAATTCCCGGCGCCGAAAACGGCTCACTGGACGAACTGTGCGAGGCGGTTAAGCTGGCAATTGAGGGGGTATAGCCATGGACTTCTTGGTCCTGAGGTTTCGGGGGCCGATGATGTCATTCGGCGACGTAGCTGTGGACGAGCAGCGGCCTATCGACCGATTCCCCGGCGTATCCATGGTCACCGGTTTGGTGGCTAACGCGCTGGGCTGGGACTGGTCTGAAACGGAAAAACTGCAGGCCTTGCAGGATCGGCTCGTTTTGGCCGTTCGTGAAGATCTGGCCGGAGAAAGGCTGCGGGAGTACCAAACCGTTGCTCTGCCAGGAAAAGGTGGGCTTTTCGTCACTCATTCAATACCGTGCAGCCGCAACCTTGATAAGCCGATGACCGTACAAAAATACTTGTCCTACTGGGCAAACAGCCTCATCACGTGTTTTATCTCTTTAACCGGTCTTGGGACGCCGACACTCGATGAGGTTGCTTGTGCACTAAAAAAGCCGGCACGGCCGCTTTTTCTGGGGCGCAAAACGTGCTTACCGACTGAGCCGGTATTTCGAGGTGAGATCTTCGGCGCTGAATCGCCTGAAGAAGCCGTGCTGCGATCTTGCCAACTGGACAAAAGGCCGCTGAAGTTCGTCGAAAGTCCGCACAGCTGCGTCGTTGAATGGCCTTACGACGGAAGAACCGTGGTTTCTCAAAGCGAAATCTTTGAGCGGCGGGATCTGAAGCAGTGGAAAAACAACATTCACGGCGGCAGCCGGCTGGTTGTTCGGCGGATGGTTTCAGCAGATCGTTTTAAACGGAGGTAATACCATGACAACGTACATGGTGCGTTCCACCGTATCGTTGCCGCATTTGTTTCGCTGGGCAAAAAACGTGAGGATTCAGACAGGCGACATGGGATACACCATCCATGCAGCGACCCGGGCTTTGTGGGGTGAGATAGCCCCTCAGCCGTTTGTGTGGCAGGAGGAAAAAGGGCAGATTCTCGGGTATGCCGCCTCTGACGGAGAAACGCTTCGGGAAGTCCGAAACAGCTGCTCGCGAGAAGACGCCGAGCTACTGCGCAAAGCGTTTTGCCTGCCCGAATTCTGCACGAAAAAAATGCCGGAAGTTTTTCCTGCGGGGCAGAAGTTTAATTTTCAAGTTCTGTGCTGTCCTATTCGCCGTCAAACAAGCCCAACCAGCGGGGAAAAATGCCAAAGTGACGCTTGGCTCGGGGCAGTTTATAACTTATATCGAGGAAAGGGCGGAGCGGAAGGGACCGGCTGTCCGACGGTCATCAGTTTTTACAGACAGCATCCTGACGAATGCCCGTCACCCGAAACCGTTTATAAAGAATGGCTGACTGAACAATTCGCTCGCTCTGGTGGGGCTCGCGTTTTGTTCTCGAATATTAAGGGGAGCCGAACGATCAGAGTCGCGCGTCGGCCCGGTTCTGGCGCGCCGGTGCTTCAGGCGAAAAGGTCAACGCCGGAAGTTCTTTTTAGAGGCTGTCTGCAGGTAGAAAATCAGGATGCCTTCTCTCAAATCCTCGCTAGAGGCGTGGGGCGCCATCGTGCCTTCGGTTTTGGCATGCTGTTGTTGTCGACTATTTGCTGATTAACTCTCGGAAAGAAAATCTTCCAAATGCCGCACGGTACAAAGGAGGACGTTGATGTCATTTGCCCGGTTAGGACTTGAATCAGCGCAAATTCCTCATGTAGACCGCCATGGAATGCTGTGGCTGGAGCGCGGCAATCTGTTCGTTAAAGACGGCACATTAAGATTCGTAAGCGCCGGCGGTGGCTCCTTAGAAAAGGGAACCTACGATATACCATATCAGAACGTTTCCATGATCGTGCTTGAGCCGGGAACGACCATCACGCACGACGTCTTTCGCCTCATGGGGCAGCAAGGCACTGGGCTGATCGCAGTCGGTGACAAGGGGGTGCGCTGTTACACAGCGCCTCCCCTTGGACCTGACCGAAGTGCGCTCGCCCGACGGCAAGTTGAGCTTTGGGCAAATCCGCAGACGCGGCTTCAAGTTGCCTTGGCAATGTATGCCATCAGATTTGGCGAAGAACTGCCGACGCGAAAAATTGAAGACCTTCGGGGAATAGAAGGCGCAAGGCTGAGAAAAAGTTACAGTATTCTTGCCAAGTTCTACGGATTAACGTGGACGCTTCGGCGGTTTAATCGGAAACAGCCCAATAAAACAGATGACATTAACGCGGCAGTTAACCACGCTGCCTCTGCAATGTACGGGGCGGCAGATATTGCTGTCGCTGCAGTCTCTGCTATTCCGCAATTGGGCTTCGTTCACGCCAAATCATGCCGCGCGTTTGCTCTGGATATTGCCGACTTATACCGCACCGAGATCACTCTTCCGGCCGCTTTTCGGGGCTTGGCAAGCTACCTCGAAGAGCCAGGGATGGACTTGGAGCGGCACGTTCGAAAACTCATCGGACAGGAGCTGTACCGTCAGAAAGTCATTTCAAAAATGATTGACCAAATCAAAGAATTGATCCTGCACGGTCAATCTGACGAAGCACTGGAAGAAAAATCTCCATGCTGGTACTGATAACAAATCAGGTCCCAATGAGAGTTCGAGGCTTTCTTGCTGCCTGTTTATTAGAAGTCGCTCCGGGGGTGTACGTGCACCCGAGAATCAACGCTGGCGTCAGAGAGCGCATTTGGAAAATCATGACCGAATGGAGCGTAGAATTTTCGCAGGAAGCTTCTGTGCTCGCCCTTTGGCCGGCTCCGAAAAGCAGCGGCGGCATCAACATTCGGACGATCGGTATTCCTCAGAGGACGCTGATCGATTATGATGGACTCGTGTTAAGCAAACTAACGTCAGCAGACACAAAGGCATTAGAAAGCTAGGGGATAGTACAAATGGAAGACTGAGCTCCACGCAAGTGGAGATGTCCCCAGCGTAGACGCATGATCTGTGACTTTTTGTAACTGAGCTCCACGCAAGTGGAGATGTCCCCGGTACAGCGAAGTTAGAGAAGTCAGTTTCTCTCTGAGCTCCACGCAAGTGGAGATGTCCCCCAACATGGTTCTGTAAGAATCGAGGGAAACAACTGAGCTCCACGCAAGTGGAGATGTCCCCAGATACTTCAAAGGGTATGCGTTTTTCTCTGCCTGAGCTCCACGCAAGTGGAGATGTCCCCAAAAATCCCCTGTCCAAAAAGGACAGGGGATTCTGAGCTCCACGCAAGTGGAGATGTCCCTCAAAAATAGGACTTATCATTCAAGCGTGATGTCTGAGCTCCACGCAAGTGGAGATGTCCCCATAAGGACGTACTCAAAGCAATTAGGACGCTCCTGAGCTCCACGCAAGTGGAGATGTCCCCCAAGGAGAACCGCCGGAGCCAACGCGCAGCACCTGAGCTCCACGCAAGTGGAGATGTCCCCGCAACTTAGCTTTCTCTCAAAACGCTTTACCTCTGAGCTCCACGCAAGTGGAGATGTCCCCGCCCCCTTCAATAATGCCGTCGATGGAGCCGGCTGAGCTCCACGCAAGTGGAGATGTCCCCAACTGTAGTCACGGAAGAGCCGTCTTCGTCAACTGAGCTCCACGCAAGTGGAGATGTCCCTACACAAGGCATGGACTGGGGCCGTAGCGATGACTGAGCTCCACGCAAGTGGAGATGTCCCCCAAGGAGAAGTCAGTCGACAAGGAGAGCCAACCTGAGCTCCACGCAAGTGGAGATGTCCCCTACCTAAGGCCAAATCCCCGGTCGTTATCGCGCTGAGCTCCACGCAAGTGGAGATGTCCCTTACAACCGAATCATCATCGCCGGCAACATTACCTGAGCTCCACGCAAGTGGAGATGTCCCCAAAACCGATCAACTGCTCCACAGGCTTCAAACCTGAGCTCCACGCAAGTGGAGATGTCCCCATAAGGACGTACTCAAAGCAATTAGGACGCTCCTGAGCTCCACGCAAGTGGAGATGTCCCTTCAAAGATTCTTGGATCTTGGAACATGGAACACTGAGCTCCACGCAAGTGGAGATGTCCCCGAAGTTACCGTCGAACGACGGTATACTGAGTTCTGAGCTCCACGCAAGTGGAGATGTCCCTTCCCTGATAATCATCAGGGCGCACATATAGACCTGAGCTCCACGCAAGTGGAGATGTCCCCCACTCTAAGGCACTATAAAAGTCCATAATGCCCTGAGCTCCACGCAAGTGGAGATGTCCCCGATTTGACGAAACTAAAAAGCGGCGCCGAAGACTGAGCTCCACGCAAGTGGAGATGTCCCCTCTGCGCGATTGACGGTGACGGGCTGGCCGAGCTGAGCTCCACGCAAGTGGAGATGTCCCCAGCCAGGTTACACCGTTAGCTATGCTAACGGTCTGAGCTCCACGCAAGTGGAGATGTCCCCTTGACGCCCTCTCCGCGTACTGGAACGCCATCCTGAGCTCCACGCAAGTGGAGATGTCCCCGAGCTACAGCGTCATGTCATCTATCCTGTTGACTGAGCTTCACGCAAGTGGAGATGTCCCCTTTCGCGTGGCCTGCGGCGCATAAAAGCCTAGCTGAGCTCCACGCAAGTGGAGATGTCCCCCAGTGTTTGACGCTATCGGCGCAGTTGGCCGACTGAGCTCCACGCAAGTGGAGATGTCCCCAAGACCGCAATCGACAAGAACAAGACGGACATCTGAGCTCCACGCAAGTGGAGATGTCCCTTGATACCTTCTGTCTCTGACAACTTGATAGACCTGAGCTCCACGCAAGTGGAGATGTCCCCGCCACGGCTGCGGCTAGGCGGGCCGGGTTCAGCTGGTCTCCACTCAAGTGGAGATGTCTTCGCCTCAGCAGCGACCAGACGGGCAGGGTACAGCTGCCCTCCGGCGCGCGGAGGCGATCCTTGGCTCGGCTCCGCTTACGGCTTGTTCGACCAGTCATTCGTTCAGGGGCTGGAACGCGCCCCGGGCGGTTCTTACTTCCCGCGCCCTGATGGGCGCCGCCGCTCGGGGCTTTGTCTCGTCAGCGAAAAACGACTTCTGGACGCTCTCCGGACAGGCACTCATTAACAGCGCGACGTGGGCGCCCCGCCTTGGCTCGGCCGAGTACTTCTGGAAGAACTCGGCCGGCTCGCTCTACCAGTCGATGAGCGACCTCAAGGGACCGGACGGAAAGTACCTCGACCCCAAAGTGGCTCGGACCATGGCGACGGGCTTCGGCTCAATCGTCGCGGCCATCGAATACATGTCCCTTTACCGTATGGCCGGGTTGGTGATCCCGAGCGCCCTCAAGAACGCGCCGGGCATATCCCGCTTCCTATCGCTGCCCGAACAGCTGCGGAACGTCACAGAGAAGGCGTTTGCCAAAACGACGCTGGCCAAGCTCATGACGACCAAGACGTTCAGCGGGCTCCTGCTTCGTCAGGGGGCCAACTACGCCGAACAGGTTTTTTCAGAATCACTTGAAGAGGGCGAACAGCAGTTCGTCTCCGAGCTTTCCATGGACGTGGCCCGCTGGGTGGCCGGCACCCCGACGCGCACGATTGGCGAATCTATTCGCAACGCGCTGTCCGAAGGCGTTTCGACCACGGCTCAGAGCGTGCCGGTCTTCGCTACAGGCATGTTGCCCGGCGCAATGCTGGGCGTTGGCGTTGCGGCGGCAGAACACGCCGGTTACAGCCTTTCTCCGGCGGGCCGGCGCGCTAAGGCACTAGAAGCCATAGAAAAAGCCGCCGCGTCTCAAGAAGAGACGCAAGCGGCTGAAGAAGCGACGGCAGAGGGGAAGGCAGAAAGAAACAAAACGTCCGAAGGGCAAGTTCAGGAACAGGCGGAAACGCCCGTGTTCGCGCCCAAGGCGGCGTTGGAAGAGTTCTTCCAGTCGGCGCCTGAGGCCGCCGCCCTAGCGGAAGAAATGGGCATCTTGAAGCGCGCCGAAGTCAAGGGCACGGGCGAAGTGGTGATGACGTCCGAAGAGTTCAAGCGGCTGGCGGAAGCCGCGCCCGACCTGACGGCCAAGCTCGGCCAAGACCTGCGCTACGGCACGAGCGGGGAAACGGTACGGGAGCTACACGCCAAACTCCAGAAGCAGGACCGGCTTCACGACCCGCTCGAGCAGAACACGCCGGAAGCGAAAGCCGCCGTCACCCTGAGGGAAACCATGAGGAAGCAGTTCGTCGAGGCGGGGCAGAGCGACGAGTTAGCCGCCATGAACGCTGACCTCTATAGCCGCTACGTCTACCGCCGAGTACTGGACAAGCAGGCTTCAGGGCGGGAAGCGACCGTTGAGAGCGAGCATAAGCTCCAAGTGCGCAAGTGGGAGGAAGCGCAGTTAAAGGGCGACGCCGGAAGCCTGTATGGACAGGACCAGCAGCCTGCCATGTACGAACAGCGCTTGAACCAAGACGAGAAACAATGGTCTCAGGTCATAGACAATCTCGCGCAGACCGACGCCCGGGTTCAAACGCAAATGATGAGAACCCCGCTCGTATTTACGCTTGTCACAACTCGAGACGGAAGCAGCGTTTCGCCTTATCCTCTCTTTGTCTCGGCAGGGAAACTGCAGAAAATCCAGCGGGATCACCCGTACATGACCAACGACGTGCTGAAGCAGATCCCCAGAGCGCTGGCCGATCCTATTGCTATTTTCAGGTCTGCGGAGAACTCCAAAAATCCGAACGGTCTTGTGGCGATGCTCGAACTGCGCGTTCCAGTCAATGCGCAGGGAGAAAAGGACACGGTTATTGCGGCGTTACATTTGAATGCGAAAAAAAGTCATGCAGACGTTGACATCAATGTCCTTACTTCGGCCTATGCCAAAGCGAACGAGAGAGTTGATCCTGTTAAGCCGAACCCTAAATGGTTCACGTCTCAGGAAAAACTAAACAATCTCGTTTACGTAAACACAGAAAAAAGTTCCGCTTGGTCGCAGACGACGGGGGTTCAATTCCCCAGTGTGGCGACCAAACGGAACTTTCTGACAAACAGTATAAAGACTGAAGCCGACCTTGTCAAGGCTCGAAAAGAAGGTGGAAACCAGTTTTACCAAGGCGGAACCGAGGTCAAGCGGCAGGGCAAGCTGAAGCAGGACCGCGTCGAATGGGGGCGCGCCGTCGACAGATTTGTCGCCGGCGAAATGGGCGAGCTTGAAACCGTCAGAGTTATGGACATGCCGCTGGCTTTGCAACTGGCGGGGGCGCTGAAGAACGAAATTGTAGCAGGATACAAATTTTTCGAGCACACGCTCCAAGGGAAGCACTCGGAACAGATCTCCCCGGCTTTGATGAAAAAGCTGGTGACGTCTTTGGCTGACCCAATCATGGTGTTCGATTCGGACAGTCACCCGGGGACGTCTCTTGTGGCGATGCTGGAGCTGCAGGATAAGCAGGGGGCGACGGTCGTCGTCCCGGTTCGCCTGCAGATGAACCCCGGCGATCCTAATTCTCCGGCGATCCTGTCTTCGTTTTACGGCAAGGGGAACAGCAGCACAGGGGTTCCCAGCAACCGCTGGTTTGTCCACCAGATTGAAAAGGGCAATCTCAAGTACATCAACACAAAAAAAGCACCCGCTGGAGTAGTGCCTCAGGGCTCCAATTGCCCAAAGTCCTTGCTCCATCAGGTCCTTTTAAGGACAGTATAAAGACTGAAGCCGACCTTGTCAAGGCTCGAAAAGAAGGTGGAAACCAGTTTTACCAAAGCGGAACGCAGGGGCTAGGAGAGCCGCTAGTCCGTGAGGGCCTGACGAGAAAATCGGACGACGCGCAAGCTCAGGTCGTCCATATGGCAGAAAATGCTGTGCCTGAGTTTGACCGGACACGTGACTTCCGCAACTGGCTCAAGTCAATCCTGATGGCCGACGGCAATCCGCCTGTGAAAATTGTCTCGACGGGGGACGTGGCAGGATTTACAAAATCCAATATTGAGGCTTCTCTGAAACGCTCACGCTCGTCGGAGCATAGAAACGCGTACGCCACGCTGCGCCGGATGATCTCCCTTGCCGAATATGACCATTACGAACCCGCAGACGCTAAGCACCCGTATGTTCAGGGGCAGGATGTGTATTATTCGGCGCTCTCAGTTGGCGATAAGTTGTATTCCGTGAAACTTAAACTAGACGTGCTTCCCGAGGCGGGACGATCCAACGAAAACGTAACTTATAAGGACCATCGCTTGGCCGAAATAGAAATAGCGCCCGCCCTGTACCGCAGAGTACTCGGGGAAGCCCAAGGCTCTGCGCAGGAAGCGGACGCAATTTCTACCGTCAGTTTAGGCATTCTGCGCGGGGATGTCAAGCCGTCGGCGTACGACGGCGCGCATTTGTCGCAAGATTACCGCGGCTCTATTCAGTTCACTCAGGACGGCCGCTCGCTGGTGACGCTGTTTAAGAACGCCGACGCCAGCACGTTCGTCCACGAGATGGGACACATGCTCCTGAACGACCTCATCGCCGACGGGACGGCGTCCGACGCGTCAGAGCGGGCGAAAAGCGACTTGGCGCTGGTGGCCGACTATCTGGGACTGGACGAAAAGGTCTTCAAAGGCTCCGATAAAGAGAGGCTGCGCGTTGGACACGAGAAGTTCGCCCGGAGTTTTGAGGCCTACCTGCTCACAGGTCAAGCGCCGTCGATGGGGCTGAAGGGCGTGTTCGCCCGGTTCAGGAAGATGCTCTTGTCCATCTACGCCGACGTTCGGGCACTGGACGTCGAACTGTCGCCTGAGATCACTGAGCTGTTCGACCGGCTGCTTGCCACGCCCGAAGAGATGGACGCCCGAATGGCTGAAGAGACGACGGTGAACCAGTTGGCCGTCGAGGAAGAACTGGGTCGTCAGCGGCTGGAAGAGCTGGAACGGGAAATGGCGAACGCTCCGGAGCGGGAAGAAACGCCATCGATGTCGAACGACGGCGATCAGCTGATATCGAGGAAATTGGCCCAGCGGCAGAGCCGGATAGCCTACGAGGAAGGCCGGCGCGCCGAGCGGCAAAGGGGAACGGACCGAGCCAAAGAGGCCTACCAGCGCGGAAAGGCGATGGCTCGGGATCAGATACTGAGGAAGATCGAACGCCTCAAGGAAGCCAGAGAACGGCGTCAAGCCCTGCGGTCTGAGGTAAAGTCGATTCTGGCGGAGATCAAGAAAGCCGCCGCTGATAAGGAAATGAGCTGGGCGACGTCACGGGAGCTTCGAGAGTTGCTGGAGGACTACACGTTGCGCAAGCCACGGAAAGACACGCTCCAACGGGCCGCTGATTTGAAGGCGTATCTGGAAAGCAACCCTGAAGTCGACCTAGCAGATTTCAACAAGCAGGACATCAAACTGCTGCATATGCTCGAGACGACCACGCTGGGAGACATGACGATGGCAGACCTGCGCGGGCTCTCTTCCCGGGTACAAGAACTTCACCGTAAAGGGAAGTGGGAGTACGTTCAGTGGGAGGGCGAGCGGAAACAACGGCGGGACGACTGGTTGGGAAAACTCATGGACGACATCACGAAGATGCCGGCCAAAGAGAAGGAAGGCACGATCACCAGCTCTGATGACTTGCGCAAGCAGTATGAGGGCGTGACTGGGGCGCTCGCCAAGGTCAAGGACAGCGTACTGCCTTGGACGCTTGGAGCCAACAGACTGTTCGACTGGATTGGTGGGGGAAAGGGAACCTACCAGAGCAGCTTCACCAAGTTCTTCGTCGACCGGGTGAACGAGGCCCGCGACGGCATGCTGCGTCACGTGTTTGACCGACGCCAGCAGGTTGAAGCGGCCATGGCTGAGTTTGGGATTACCCCCGATCGACTGGCTACGCGGCGGCGCGTTGAGTTTGACGCGACGCTTTCCGGGCAGGCGGTCTTGTCCTTGCCAAATATGGCGGACGAGGATTGACCGAGCTTTTCGCCCCCCGGGCGGAAACGGGAGTATTCGGCAGGGGCTTCCTTTTTGTTGAAAGAACCAGCGATAATTGTTTTCTGACGACTAAAAAGCGATACGGTTTAATTAATCCATGATAGAATAATACGTCAAAGTAATTGGAATGTTACTGCGACGCGATCCTTGCGGCTGTTCCAGCTGATTTGCGGGCTGGGACGATTTGTGGGACAAAGGCGTTCCGTCCGTTTGGGCCGGGGCTTTTGTTGAGGCTGAAAGACGAAGGAGGAGGACGGTTATGAAGAGAGCTTTATGTGCGCTGGCGTTGGCTGGTCTGATGGCTTCTGGCGCTTGCGCCGCTGAGTTGGCTCAGAGCGGCAAGGGAATGACGATTTGGTTTGACGCCGGCGGTTCGGTGGGCGAGCCTTACGCGACGACGGTGGTCAACGGGGCGCTGCAGGCTGCGGCCGATACGGGCTGTGACCTGAAGGTCGTTTACAGCGACTGGGCGCCGGAGAAGATGCTGGAGAACTTCAAAAACGGTCTGGCCAACAAGGCGGACGGTTTTGTGGTGATGGGACATCCGGGCGACGAGGCGTTCGCGCCGTTGATCGATCAGGCGTTCGCTCAGGGCGCTTTAGTCACCTGCGTTGACACGGCTCTTCCGTCTCTTCAGGAGAAGTACGCGGCTCGGGGCTTTGGGTACATCGGCACGGACAACTGGCGTCAGGGCGAGGCGATGGCGAAAGAGCTTCTTCGCCGCACGAACCTGAAGGAAGGCGACCGGGTGTTCCTGTGGGGGATCAAGAGCTTAGAGCAACGCGGCCGCCGCGCCCGCGCGATGACTGAGGTGTTCGAGAAGGCGAAGCTGAAGGTCGATTTCCTTGAGATTTCACCGGAGATCAGCAAGGACGTTTCTCTGGGCGCCCCCGTGCTGGCCGGATACCTTTCTTCTCACCCGGACTGCAAGATGGTGGTAGTGGACCACGGCGCCCTGACTGGCCAGCTGGGCAACTTCCTGAAGGCGGCCGGCCTGGGGCCTGATGCGGTGTACGGCGCTGGCTTCAGCCTGACGCCCGCGACGGTAGCGGCGATTCAGAGCGGCTACGTGGATCTGGTCAGCGAGGCTCAGCCCTATCTGATGGGATATCTGTCGGTGATCGGTCTTGTGCAGACTCACAAGTACAGTTTTGCCGGGCTGAACGTGGATACCGGCGGCGGGTTCATTTCTGCCGACAACATCGAGCAGATTGCGCCGCTGGCGAACGCCGGGATGCGCTAATTATTGGGTCCCTTCGGGGACCCTTTTTTGTTTGAGGGAAAAAGATATGACCCCATTACTGACGATCAACGGCCTTAAAAAAAGTTTTGGCTCGGTGGCAGCCCTTCGGGATCTTTCGTTTGAGCTGTATCCCGGAGAGGTAGTGGCCCTGTTGGGCGACAACGGCGCCGGCAAGTCGACGGCGGTAAAGATCATTTCAGGCTTGTATCGGCCGGACAGTGGCCTGATGCGGCTGAACGGTCGGGATATTGACTGGCGGAAGTACGACGTGAGAGCGGCCCGACGGCTCGGCGTGGAGACGGTGTATCAAGAACGGTCTTTGGCGGAGCGTCAGCCGCTGTGGCGCAATTTTTTCTTGGGCCGCAACCTGAAAAACCGCTGGGGACTGATCGACGTGCCCCGGCAAAAGCGGGAAGCGATGAAGGTGCTGGGGGACTTCCTCGGTTTGAAGGGAGCTGGGCTGGACCCGGATGCCTGCGTGGCGTCACTGTCCGGCGGCGAGCGTCAGGGGCTGGCTATCGCCCGGGCGGTGTACTTTGAGTCCAGCGTGGTGCTCCTTGACGAGCCGACGACGGCTCTGGCTGTCGGAGAGGTGAACAAGGTGGCCGGTTTCGTCGACGGACTTCGCAGCCGCGGAACGGCATGTCTGTTGGTGTGTCATGACCTGTCCATTGTGGAGCGGCTCGCGGATCGGTATCTGTTGATGGAGCACGGGCGGCTGTCAGCCTGTTGGCGGCGCGGTGAAATTTCGATGGAGGGGCTGGCGCACAGGCTGGCTTTTGGAGAAAAATGGTGAGGCATTTAAAAAAATATCAGTCCCAGTGCATTGTCACGCTGGCGTTTGGGCTGCTGATCGGCGCGTTTTACATCGCTTCTCCGGTGACGTTTGGCGGTTCGGTGATTTACCGCTCGTTTTTGAGCACTCTGCCGCCGGTGACTCTGCTGGCCTTGGGCCTTACCTTTTTAATTATCATGGGGCAGATGGACCTGAGCTTCCCGTCGGTCAGCGCCCTTGGAGCGTGGATTTTTGCGGTTGGTCTCCGCGGCGGGCTGCCGCCGTGGTTCGCTGTGGGGCTGGCTTTGGCCGCCGGCGTGGGGGCGGGCTGGCTGAACGGCATCTTGGTGGCGTATCTCCGAATGCCTGGCATGATCGCGACGATCGGGACTCAGTTCGCCTGGCGTGGATTTTTGCTTCTGGCGTCCGATGGGTTGGCTCTTCCTTTGGCCTCGTTTTCCAGAACGGCGCCTTTTCAGGTCTTTGCCGGGCGAATTGGCTCGTGGATGCTGCCGGCGCAGGCACTGTGGGCTCTTGTGATCGCCGGAGGGTGCGCTGTGGCGCTGAACCGGACGCCTTTCGGCGAGGCGGCTCTTTTTGTGGGAGATAACCGGGGCGCGGCGGAGATGATGGGGATTAAACCTCGGCGGGTCATTATGAAGGGCTATCTGCTGATGGGCTTCCTAGCGGCTCTGGCCGGGCTGATCTCAACCGCCGAGCTGGCGAACTGGTGGCCAACTCAGGGCGACGGCTACATGCTTCTGGCCTTTGCGGCGGTTTTTGTCGGCGGGACGTCGGCCCAGGGCGGCGAGGGGACGGTTTACGGTACGGCCGTCGGGTCTTTGATCATCGGTATTATCGAGGGCGGGATCGTGGCAGCCGGTTTGACCGGGTTCTGGACGCGGTTGATTCACGGCTTGGTGATTATCACGTCGGTCTGTCTGTACTCGCTTTTATCCCGCCGGCGATAGGCTCGGCCGGCCGCTTTAAGTCGACTTTTTTATTTTATCGTGCTACGATAAGTCCATATTTTGTGAAAGGGGTAGAGCACGATGAAAAAGAAAAGTTCTCTGACGGCCCGCGTGATGGTTGGGCTCGTTGCGGGCATTTTGATTGGTCTGGCTGTGAACCGTATGGATCCCGGCTTTCTGCGGGATCAGCTGTTGGTCGGCGGCCTGTTCAATTTTATGGGGCAAATTTTCCTGCGGCTGATTATGATGTTGGTTCCGCCGCTGGTCGCTGTGAGCATTGCGAACGGCGTCGCGGGAATGAACGATATCGGCAAGCTGGGGCGGGTCGGCGCCAGAACGCTCGTCTACTACGCCCTGACGACTTTGGTGAGCTGTATGATCGGTCTGGCCTTAGGGCTCTTCTTTAAGCCCGGCGCGGGGCTTGATTTGGCGTCTCTGCAGGCGTCGGCGCCTCAGGTGGCGGCGAATACTTCGGCGGCTCGGAACGTGTGGGACACGCTGCTGCAGCTGGTGCCCACGAATCCGTTCAACGCGCTGTCGACGGGCAATATGCTTCAGATCATCGTCTTCTCGCTGTTTATCGGCGTCGGCATCGCCGTTTTGGGAGAGAAAACGCGCCGGCTGGCCGGGGCTTTGAACGAGCTGAACGACGTGCTGATGCACCTGATCGGGGTCGTGATGGAACTGGCGCCGTACGGCGTTTTCGGTTTCATGGCCCGTACGATGGGCAGTCTGGGCTTTAATGCTTTGCTGCCGTTGGCCCGCTATGTGGGAGTGTTCTACTTGGGGTTGGCTCTGTGGGGAGTTTTCGTCGCCGGCGGGCTGTTGGCGAGCCATGGGCTGAGCCCGTTCACGTATCTCCGAAAGTTCGGCAAGGTGATGGCTCTGTCGTTCTCGACGGCGTCAAGTAACGCCACCTTGCCGCTGAACATGGCTGTGACGACCGAACAGCTTGGCGCGTCGGGCCGGATTGCCGCGTTCACTCTGCCGTTGGGGGCGACGGTGAACATGAACGGCACGGCGCTGATGCAGGGCGTGGCGGCGCTGTTTGTCGCTCAGATTTACGGCGTGACGCTTCTGCCGTCTCAGCTGTTTTTTGTGGTGCTGACGGCCACGCTGTCGGCAGTCGGAACGGCCGGTGTCCCCGGTGCCGGAACCGTGATGCTCAGCATGGTTCTGGCAAGCGTCGGCTTGCCGCTTGAGGGCGTTGGGCTCGTCTTTGCCGTTGACCGCATTATCGACATGGGACGCACGACGGCCAACATTACCGGCGACAGCATCTGCACGCTGCTGATCTGCAAGGCGGAAGGCGAGTTCAACAAGGAAGTGTTCCTGAGCGCTGAAAAGCCGCTGGAGTAACTTTTCGGCGGAAGAAATTTGTTCGGTACGGGCGCGTACGGTGAGGGCGGCATCTGTTTGAGGGAACAGTTGTCCTTGAGCGGGAGGGTAGTGTCAAAGACGGAGGTTCTCTCATGCGGTTGAAGTTATCCTTTCTGTCTGCCGTCGCGTTGGCGATGGCTGCGTCGCCGTCGTTTGCCGGCGGGGCTGTGGAGACGCGGGACGACGATGTCATTGCGGTGACGGATAGCGGGGCCCCGGCTGTCATGGCTGTTGGGTCGGAAATTCACCTGCCGAATCTGAAAAAAGTGACTACGTCGGGCGAGTCGAGCACCGCGCTGATGGCGTTGCGTGGCGGAAGCATCGTCACCGCCGGGCCGAAGGTCGAGACGACAGGGCCGGCGTCCTTTGCGGTGAACGCTGCCGGCGGGGAGATTACGTTCACCGACCGCGCGGAAGTTCACACGTCCGGCTTCCTCGGCATGGGCGTGTGGGCGATGAACGGCGGCGGGATTTCGTTTCAGAAGGGCGTTTCCGTGACGACCGAGGCGGAACTTGGCGGCGGCGTCGCGGCCCGGGGTGGTTCCATTGAGGTGGAAGGCCCGTTTTCTGTGCTGACGAAAGGCCCGGCGGCGATGGCGATTCATGCGGCGCAGGGCGGCTCGGTAAGCGTTTCGGGTCCGGCGGACGTGACGGTCGAGTCGGAGTACAGCACGGCAGTCGACGCGTTCAGCGGTTCGATCACGCTGGATCGCGTGACGCGGCTGAACGGAAACGTCCGTTGCGAGACGTCTGCTGATATGACCGACTCGCCGGGCCGAGTGAACTTGACGTTTGCTCCCGGCAGTCGGTGGGAGGGCGGCGCGTTGGTCTGCGACCGACTGATCGACCCGGACGGCGACGGCAAGCCGACCGATATTCCCGACACGGTCAGCCAGCTGAACGTCACCTTGGCCGGGACGTGGCGGCCCAAGGACGTCCAGATTTATGACTACAATCATGACACGGGGGAGTACGACCCGATCGGTTCGCCTTACGGCAGCCGGGTCTCCACGCTGGCGCTTCGCGGGGGAACGGTCGACCTGACGGGAGAGAGCGGGCGTACCGTCACGGCCCAGCGGCTTGAGGGGAACGGCAAGTTCCTGATGGCTGCTGACCTGCAGGCCGGGACTTCCTCGCAGATTATCGTTACTCAGGCGGCCAGCGGCCGCTTTGCGTTGGACGTGACCGACAAGAGCCGCGCGGCGACGTACAAGCCCACGGCTCTGGTGACCGGGGTGCAGAGCCGCTCTTTTGTGCTGGACGCCTTTCACGGCAGGCGGTCGATGTATCAGGACGACCTCGTTTTCGGGTCGGAACTGGGCCTGCCGGAGGGAATGTATCTGGTTCGCCGCGACGGATTAAACGGCAATCCCCCGCGCCGTCTCTATGAGGGACTTGAAGAGACTGCGGCCGGGCTGGCGTCGGGCCTGTGGCTTGACGATCCTCTCATCGGCGAGCCGGGCGCCGACGCGTCGGTTTGGCGCGGCCGGGGAACGGTGGAAAGCGACGACGGCCTCGTCTGCCACGACTTCGACGAGGACGGCTGGAACACCTTCTGGGGAAAAGAAGCGGCGGGTAACGCCGCTTGGGGGCTCGCTCTGTCGGGCGTCAAAAGGGATTTTGACAGCGTCTCATCTCGGTCTTTTGCCGCCGGCCTGTGGGGCAGCGTCCACCTGGGCGGCGTGAAACTGTCGGCAGCCGTGAGCCGCGAGAGGATCAAGACGTCCGGCGGTCAGCTGGAAGGGGCGATGATCCGCCGCGGCTGGGCCGGAAAACTGCAGGTCGAAAAGGCCTTCCAGATCAGCGGCTTTGAGATAACGCCATGGGCCTCGGTCACGTCCCGGCGCGTCGGCTCCGCTCAAGGTCGGTTGGACGGCGACGCGCTGAGCGTCGACGCCACGACCGTCTGGCGCGGCGAGACCGGGGTTCGTGCCGCCCGAAGCTGGGCCAACGGGACCGGCTCACTCTGGCTGGCCGTCGGCCGGAACTTTCAGGGCGACGAGACCCTGTCCTGGGTCGGCTCTCGGCTGTCCGAGAGCTACGAAGGGAACTATTGGCGCGCCGGCGGGAGCGTGAAGGTCAACCTGTCGCCGTGGAGCCGGCTGGAGCTGTGGGGACAGCGATGGGGCGGCGACGGCGCGGCCCGGCGCTGGAACGCCGGCCTGCAGGTCAAGTTCTTGTTCTGATGGGGAAAACGGCGCCTGCCGAAAAGGCGGGCGCCGTTGTTTATTTGACCGGGTATAATATGAATGCTTTGCGAGGCCATCATCGGCTCCTTTGTCGGCCATCGGCGGGGAGCAAAAGGGGAAGGTGAGACGATGAAAGGCAACAGTCTGCCGGAGTTTACTCGGGAAGAGCGGCGCGACGACGTGATGAGCGCCGTCACGCACGGGATTGGTTTTTTGATGGCCGGGGCGTTTCTCGGCCTGACGCTGTGGAAGTCCATTGCGGATCTCAGCGCCCGTCGAATCGTGGCGTTTTCGATTTACGGGGCGTGCCTGCTGTTTACATATCTCAGCTCGACGCTGTATCACAGCTTTCGTCAGGGACGGACGAAGAACTTCTTTCGGCTGATGGACCACTCGTCGATTTTCCTTTGCATCGCCGGGGCCTACACGCCGATTATTCTGGTGCCGTACCACGGCGCGCTGATGGTCTCCCTGCTGTCGGTCATATGGAGTCTGGCGCTCGTTGGTATTCTGTTGAAGGCGGTCAGCTTCTGTTGGGGCGGGCTGAACAGGACCGAGATCATTTCCGTGACGCTGTATTTGGTCATGGGGTGGATGTCCTTGGCCTTGGCGCCGTCACTCGTCATGCGGGTGGGCTGGGGCTTCCTGCTGTTTATCTTGGGCGGAGGGCTGGCGTACAGCGCCGGCGTGTATTTCTACGCCAAGGAGAGCATGAGGTACAACCACACGGTTTGGCACCTGTTCATCCTGCTGGCGTCATCGCTTCAGTTCACCGGCTTCTTCGTTTACCTCACGTAAGGTCTTAGGCGGCGCCTTTGGGCGCCGCTTTTTCGTTCGGCCGGCTGCTGTGCTACAATCGAAAAAAGACGAACTCTACAGGTGGGAAGGTTATGACTCAAAACGTTACCGATGTAATCCGCAGCCGGTACGGAAAGCTGACGAAAAAACAGCGGCTCACCGCCGACATCATGCTGGCCGACCCGGAGTCCATGGCGTTCATGACTCTGAGGGATCTGGCGGCGGCCGCAGGCGTCAGCGAGATGACCGTGCTTCACACGTGCGCGGCGCTGGGGTTTGAGAACTACAACCAGCTGAAGTACGAGTTCCGCCGGTATTTGACCCTCAAGGCGAAGGTGGACATACAGGAGCAGTGCGGCTACCCGAACATGGAGGTCCCGTCGTACGAGCTGAGCGAGCCGGCCAAGCTGATGGCCCAGATCTGCGACGAGGAAGCCCAAGTGTCGCGAGGCTTTTTCGAGAGCGTCGGCCCGGTGTCCCTGCTCCATGCCGCCGAGATGATCGTCGAATCGCGGGTTACCCTCATGGCTGCCCGGGGCGTGTCGATGCAGGTCGCCGATTTCCTGTCCATGCGGCTGGCAATTATGGGCTTGCCGGCGGTGGTGATGAATACGGAACAGAACGACAGCCTGCACGCCGCCCTGCCGTTGCTTGGCAAGGGCGTCGCCCTGATTGCCATATCCATGCCCGACTATTACATTATGACCACCAAGGTCTGCGAGTTCGCCCGCCGTCAGGGCGCGTCGATTCTCGGCTTGACCGATCACCTGAAGGCGCCGATAGCCCAGTACTGTGACCTCTTGCTGACCGCTCCGACGGCGACCCGGCTGTTCATCAACACCATCGGCCCGATGCTCTCGTTGGCCAACCTGCTGAGCGCGGCGGTGAACATCCTCAAAAGCCGTCACGCCGGCAAGAAGTTTGACGCGCCGGTTCAGTTTTCCAAGCTGTTTTCCGGGGACGCGGAATAGGGCCGAGCGGGAGGCACCGGCGGAGGAAAGCTGGTGGGCGCCGCAGAACGTTGACAGTTTATTTAGGCTAACTTATAATTTAACGGTGAACTCCAGCGGAGGACTGGTGGCTCCAGCGGCCTTCAGGCAGCAGGAGCCATTTTTGTACTTGAACGGTGAAGAGGGGCGAGACGGGTGGAACAGGGAGAAACGCTTCTGCAGCGCCAGTATCGGCAGTACCTTGCCAGAAAGGTGTCGTTCATCGTCCTGCTGGCCGTCGGGCTGGCTGTTATCGCGGTCGTTTCGCTCAACATCGGCTCGTCGGGCATGACGGTCCGGGAGAGCCTGAATGCCCTGCTGAACTTCGGCCCGCCGGTGGAAAAGCACGCCCGAATCGTGTTTGACATCCGTATGCCGCGGATTATCGGCGGCTTCTTCGTCGGGGTGAGCATCGCCTTGTCGGGGCTGATCATCCAGTCGGTGCTCAACAACCCGTTGGCTTCGCCGTCAACGCTTGGGATATCGTCCGCGTCGGCCTTCGGGGCGAACGTGGCGATCATCGTCTTTGCCCGGCTGGGACTGGAAACGAGCTCGCTCGTCACGAGCGGCGTGTCGTTCCTGTCGGCCATCTGCTGCATGGTCTTTGTGCTGGCCCTTTCGAGCCTCAAGCGTTCCGATCGGACGACGGTTCTCCTGGGCGGCGTGGCGGTCAACGCGCTGTTCGGCGCCATGATTGTGGTCGTCCAGTTCTTGGCCGACGACACCGAGCTGGCCTCGGCCGTGTCGTGGACCTTCGGCGATTTAGGGCGGATCAATTACTCGGAAATCCGAATCATCATGACAGTCACGCTCCTGTCGGTTCTGGCCGTGCACCGTCTCAGGTGGCAGTTCAACGCCATGGACATGGGCGAGCGGACCGCCCACTCGCTGGGGGTCAACACAAAGGCGATTCGGAACCTGTCAATCGCCTTGGCGGCTCTGAATACCGGGGTGAGCGTCGCCTTTGCGGGCATTATCGGCTTCGTGGGGATCCTCGCGCCGGCGATGGTCAAGCGGGTCATCGGCGAGGACAAACGGTTCATGATCCCCGCGTCCCTGCTGACCGGGGCGCTGATCGTGCTGGCCGGCGACGCGGTCGCCCGGACGGCCGTGTCGCCGCTGGTCCTTCCAGTCGGCGCGGTGACGTCGCTTCTCGGCGCGCCGGTTTTCGTGTACCTGCTGATGACGGAGCGCTGAGATGAGCCTCGTCAAAACCGAAAACCTGTCGTTCAAGTACGACCGGTACATTCTGCGGGATATCGGCTTTGAAGTGGAGCGGGGCACGTTCATTTCAATTCTGGGAATTAACGGCGCCGGCAAGTCGACGCTGCTGAAAAACCTGAATAAAACGCTCCGTCCGTCCGCCGGAGCCGTCTACGTGAACGGCCAAAGCTTGGAGCGGACGGGCCGCCGCGAGCTGGCCCGAATGATGGCCTGCGTGAGCCAGCAGAACGAGCCGATCCGAAGCACCGTCTTTGACCTGATCCTGACCGGCCGCGTGCCCTACATGAACGGCCGGGCCCTGCCGCAGGACTACCGCAAGGTCGAAGAGATCATCGGCCGGCTTCATTTGGAGGACTTTGCGCTCCGGGACGCGGGAAAGCTCAGCGGCGGGGAGTTTCAGAAAGTCGTCTTGGCCCGGGCCCTCGCCCAGGAGCCGGAGATTATCCTGCTGGACGAGCCAACCAGCAGCTTGGACATCAAAAACCAAGTGGAAGTCATGCGCCTGTTGAAGGAGTACTGCGCGGAAAAGGGCATCGCGGCGCTGCTCAGCATTCACGACGTCAACTTGGCTCTGCAGTTTTCGGACAAGTTCCTCCTGCTGAAAGAGGGGCGAATCTTCGCCTACGGCGGCGAGGAAGTGATCACTCAGGAGGCCATCCAGCAGGTCTATCATCTGGATGTAACCGTAGAGCGTTTCGGCAGTCGAAAAATTATCATTTTGAACTGAGGAGGATGTCCTGTGAAAAAAACAGCTCTGTTTTTCGCCGCCTCGGCCCTGTTGGCCGCCCTTTGTGTCTCGTCGTACGCTGACGAGCCCTACACCGTGACGGACGTTACGGGTCGGCAGGTGACCTTTCAGTCCGTGCCGAAGAAGGCCCTGTCTCTGGGACACGGGGTGCTGCAGCTTTTCGTCTACGTCTGCGGCCCGGACCGGCTGGCAGGAATTGAAAAGGCGGCCGCCGGCGGGCACTCGCTCACCGGTCAGACCGTTCTCCTCGCGTTCCCCGAACTGCGGAACCTGCCGGTTGTGGGCAAGGGCGGCCCGAAGTTCGCGCCCGACTACGAGCAGATGGCCTATCAGGCGCCGGATGTCATTTTTATGGCCTATGGAAACACAAAAGACGAGCTTGACGAGTTCCAGAAAAAGGTGAACGTGCCGGTCGTCGGGCTGGCTTTGGTCAAGGGCGCGTCGATCTTCAGCGAGGACGCGAACCGGTCTTTTGAGATCATCGGCGAGACGATGGGAGAGAGCCGCCGTGCGGCCGAGATCGTTGACTTCATCAAGACAGCACGGGCCGACTTGACCGGGCGGGTCGCGTCCGTTCCCAAAGACGGACAGCGGGTCTACTTGGGCGGGTGCAGCTTCCGGGGCGAGCAGGGGATTTTGTCCACAAAGTCTCACGCCGACCTGCTGACCACCGTTCGGGCGAACAACGTCATGGACAGCCTGACGGATCAGGCGAGCGTGATGATCGACCGGGAAAAGCTGCTGGACCTTGATCCGGACTTTATCATCGTCGACCTGAGCGGCAGAAATACGATCCGCGAGGACATGAAGTCCGACCCGGATTTTTACAAGTCGCTGAAGGCGTTCCAGACAAAGAACACCTTCGCGATTCTGCCTTACTTCACCTACGGCATGAACTATGACACGGCGATTCTCGACCTGTACGCCATCGGGAAGGCGGTTCACCCGGAAGTTTTTCAGGACGTGGACTTGGAGAAGAAGGCGGGGGAAATTTACAACGTCTTCGTGGGAAAGAACGTCTATGCCGACCTGCTGAAAACCTACCCGGAGAGCTTCCAGCCGGTGACGGTTCATGAATAGCCTGTCTGCCCTGCGGGATCTGTGCGTCGGCCAGCTGACAAAGCCCGCGCAGGACATGGTTCAGTCCAACGAGATGTGGAACCGGCGGGTCAAAGAGTTTCGGCTGGGAACGGCGGGGGCTTCTGACGGCTGCCTCGCTTTTCTGTCGTCTCACGCCGAGCTGAAAGGCCGGACCGTTCTCGACGTGGGCTGCGGCTCCGGGCGGTACCTGAAACAGCTGCTGGACGCCGGGGCGCTGGCCGAAGGGTTGGAGCCTTCGACCGAGATGGTCAAAGAGGCGAAAGACTTTACCGCCCGCCCCAACGGCGCGCCGGTCGTCATTCACAACGCGGCGTTTCAGGACTTTGAGTCGGCGGAAGGGTACGACTACCTGTTCATCGCTCACAGCCCGGTCATCTCCTACTACGAGAACTACCCCAAGATCCTTCGGCTTGCCCGTCGGGGGCTGTTCGTCGCCTCGTGGCTGAAGAACGAGGACCGCTTTTTAGAAGACGTGGCGAAAATGATTTCCCGGGAGCCTCATACCCACGGCGGGTACGACTCCCTGTTCCTGATGAACCTCCTGATGGCTGACGGCTACTTCCCGGATTTCCGAACCGATGTGGTTCACCGGTCCGGCCGGACGTCTCCTGAGACGCTGTACCTGCGGTACACGAGCTGGCTCTTCGGCCAAAGTTTTACCGAGCAGGACCTCAAGATTGTCAAGGCCGCGGTCGACTCGTTCGCGGACGGGGACGGCACCGTTCCCGTCGCTCGGACGCAGGTTCAGTCAATGATGTACTGTGACCTCATCAGATCATAAAGCTTGACGACGAAACGCCCTCCACACGAAGGAGGGCGTTTCTCGTTTTTGAGGAAATCAATTGATCGTTCGGCTCTTTGCACGGCCGGATAAAGGGCGTCAATCGGCTGACTATCTGCTGTCTGGCTGGAAGGCGCGTCGGCTTCTCTTTAATCCTGTACAGAGAAGACGCGAAAACCGACGGGAAAACGGTCCGCAAAATTCTAAGAAGTGCTTTATTATTTTGACACGAACTTAAGTGAACGATATAATTTCGGCGTAGGGGCACCTCAAGGACTAAATAAGGAGTGTGAGCGTACGTGTCTATGACTCGCGGTTTGGCTTCAACTCTGGGGATCCTTGTTTTGGCGGCTGGCGCGGCTTTTGCGGCTCCGGCGCCTGCGGGCGTGAAAATGGACGAGAACATGTACCTGAACTTAAACTTAGGAGCTGACCCGACGACGCTTGACGTGAGCCGTCGGTCTGACGCGTACAGCTCAAATATTGAGATGGACTGCATGGAAGGGCTCGTTCGGCTGATCGACGAGAACGGCCAATACAAGATGCAGCCGATGGAGGCTTCAAGCTGGGACGTGAGCGAAGACGGCAAGGTCTACACGTTCCACCTCCGCGACGGCCTCAAGTGGTGCGACGGCGAGCCTGTGACAGCCGAGCAGTACGTGTACGGCATCCGCCGCAGCGCGGATCCCAAAGTGGGCTGCCCGAACTCGTTCTTCCTTGAGCCGCTGGCTAACTACGGCCCGGTGAGCCGCGGCGAGATGCCGGTAGAGAAGCTGGGCGTCTCGGCGCCGGACAGCAAGACGGTTGTGTTCACCCTGTCGGAGCCCACGCCGATTTTCCTCAACATGATCAACCAGACGGTGTATTACCCTCAGCGCGAGGACAAGGTGAAGGAGTGGGGCGACAAGTTCGGCACCGAGGCGAAGTACTGGATCAGCAACGGCGCGTTCAAGGTGACCGAGTGGGTTCACAACAACAAGCTGGTGACGGTCAAAAACGAGAACTACTTTGATGCCAAGAACGTTCACCTTCAGCGCGTGACTTGGCTGATCAGCGGCGACGCGGCAGCGACGTACAACCAGTTCTTGGCCGGTCAGATCGACGGGTTCAACGCCAGCAAGAAGGAGCAGGTTCAGGAGCTCGAGAACCGGAACGACCTGCAGTACAACAAGATCGTCAGCAACACGGTCGCTTTTGCCATGTTCAACACCCGCGACAAGATCTTCAAGAACGCGAAGATTCGTCGGGCGTTCTCCCTGACCTTTGACCGGGAGATGATGAACGACATGGTCTACGGCGGGCTTCGCGCCCCGGCGAACGGCTGGGTTCTGGACGCTTCCGCCATCGGGACGGAAAACTTCCGCGCCCACAGCGGCAAGTTGTTTGACGAGCAGTACGCCGAGCTGGAGAAAGAGGGCAAGACGCCGAGAGACCTGCTACTGGAAGGCATGAAGGAAGAGGGCCTGGGCGACGATCCGGCGGCTCTGAAGGTCGTGTTCTCGCTGGGCGGCACTGACGCATTCATGCGCAACATGGGCGACTTCTTCCAGCAGGTCTGCGCCGAGACGCTTGGCGTTCGGCTTGAAATCGACTTCAAAGAGTGGGGCGTTTTCTCCAGCAACTTGGAAAAGCACAACTATCAGATCGGCTTCATGGCGTGGGGCGCGTACTACAGCGATCCGTACGATCTGCTGAGCATCTTGGTGAGCGACAGCGACATGATTCGGACCGGCTGGAAGAACGAGAAGTTTGACAGCCTGATGAAGGCCGCGGCTCACGAGATGGACGACGCCAAGCGCCTTGACGAGCTGGTTCAGGCCGAGCACATCGCCGTCGTGGACGACTGCGTCGTGGCGCCGGTCGTCCAGTCAGTCGTGCATAACTTTATCCCCAAGTTCGTGAAGAACGTCTCCGTTTTGGGATTCAACTCGGAAGGGAATCTGTACACTTATACCGACGGCCGGAAGTAGCTGCCGTTTTTTCGGCCCCGCGGAAACCGCGGGGCCTTTTTCATGGCAGTTCTCGTGCTCAGGGAGAGGGGCTTTATGGCGAAATACGTTCTGAAACGACTGGGGTACATGTTTTTTACGCTGTTCGTGGTGGTTACCGCCACGTTTTTTCTCATGAGGGCCATTCCCGGCGATCCGCTGAGTAGCATGGCGCGCAATCTGCCGGAACAGACGAAGGCCAACTTTTACGCCCGCTATGGGCTGGACAAGCCGCTCGTCGAGCAGTACGGCATTTACATGAAGAACCTGTTGCGGGGAGATTTGGGCGAAAGCGTCGTCTTCCCCGGCCGTTCTGTGGCTCAGACGATTGCCCAAACGTCTCCGGTCAGCGCGGCCGTCGGCGGCTTGGCTTTGGTCATCGGCCTCGTCGTCGGCGTGGCGCTGGGCGTCCTAGCGGCGCTTTTTAAAAACCGCTGGCCCGATTACGTTGTGATGTTCATCGCTATTTTGGGCATCACGATTCCGGTGTTCGTGCTTGGGTCGCTCTTTCAGTACGTATTCGCCGTCAAGCTGCACTGGCTTCCGGCCAGCGGCTGGGGGCTCAAGAAGAACTTCGTGCTGCCGGTGTTGGTGATGTGCTTCGGGACCATTGCGACCTACGCCCGCTACATCAAGTCGTCCATGCTGGACGTTTTGGGGCAGGACTACGTGCTGACGGCCCGGGCGAAAGGGCTCAGCGAGTTTCAGGTGGTGACCCGGCACGTGATGAGAAACGCCATGCTGCCGTCCATTACGCTTTTGGCCAGCCAGATCGTCGGCATTTTCTGCGGCGCGTTCATCACCGAGACGATGTTTTCCATTCCCGGCATCGGGTTCTATTACGTGTCGTCGATCAACAACAACGACTATTGGATGACCATGGGCACGACGATTTTCTTCGCCGGTCTGTTCGTGGTTATGCAGCTGGCGGTCGATTTCGCCTACATGCTCGTGGATCCGCGGATCCGCCTGACGGACGACTAGGAGGCTCGCGATGGACGACGAACTTTTTCAGCCCCTTGGACCGGCGGATCAAACCCATCAGACGCTGGCGCGCCCTCGGGTGAGCTACGCTCAGGACGCGTGGCGCCGGTTCAAACAGAACAAGCTGGCGTTGGCGGCACTGGTCGTGCTGTTGATTTTGTGCTTCCTCGTGATCTTTGGGCCCGCCCTGAGCGGGTACAAGTTCTCGGCGATCAGCCGGTCCCGCAACTTGGCGCCGAGCCTGCAGCACCTGTTCGGAACCGACCAGCTGGGCCGGGACACGTTCGCTCGGGTCTGGGTCGGCGGCCGGGTGTCGCTGATTATCGGGCTGGCCGGCGCCCTGATTTCCTCGGTCGTCGGGACGATTTACGGCGGCGTGTCGGGGTACTTCGGCGGCCGGGTCGACGACCTGATGATGCGGTTTCTGGAGATCTGCATTTCTATTCCTTATCTGGTCGTCGTGATCTTGCTGAGCGTGGTGCTGCAAAGCAAGGGGATCGGGACGCTGCTTTTAGCCATGACGATTACCGGCTGGTGCGGCGACGCCCGGCTCGTGCGCGGACAGGTGCTCCAGATCAAACGGCAGGAGTTCGTGCTGGCCGCTCAGGCCATGGGCGTTTCCAGCTGGAAGATCATCTGGCGTCACCTGCTGCCCAACGTGCTGAGCGTGGTGCTGGTCTCCATTTCGTTTGAAATTCCCGGCTACATTTTCGGCGAGGCGTTTTTGAGCTACGTCGGATTGGGCATTCAGCCGCCGAATACCAGTTGGGGCGCGCTGGCGGCTCTGGCTCAGACGAACTTCACCTTCTACCCGGAACAGCTGTTCTTCCCCGCGCTGATGATCGCTATCACCATGCTCTGCTTCACCATGCTGGGCGACGGACTGCGCGACGCGCTGGATCCGCGGCTTCGGAAGTAGGCGCGGCCATGACGGACAAAATGAATCAGCCACTTCTGCAGGTTCGAGACCTGCGGGTCAGTTTTCACACCTACGCCGGGGAAGTGCGGGCCGTGCGGGGCGTGTCGTTTGACCTGAACCGGGGCGAGACTTTGGCGTTTGTGGGCGAGTCGGGCTGCGGCAAAACGGTGACGGCTAAGGCCGTCATGCGGCTGCTGCCTAAGGGGTTCGCCCAAATTGAGCCGGGTAGCAAAGTGATTTACGACGGACAGGACGTCCTGGCGATGAACAAGCGCCAGCTCATGGCCTACCGGGGCGAGCAGGTGGGAATGATCTTTCAGGATCCGATGACCAGCCTGAACCCCACCATGACCTGTGGCAAGCAGATCATGGAAACGCTGCTGCTTCACCGCAATTTGTCCAAGCGTCAGGCGTACGGCGAGGCGCTGGAAATGCTTCGGAAGGTGAAGATTCCAGACCCGGAGTTGCGGATGAAAAACTACCCGCATCAGATGTCCGGCGGTATGCGGCAGCGGGTGATGATCGCCATCGCCTTGGCCTGCAGCCCGTCGGTGCTCTTGGCCGACGAGCCGACGACGGCGCTCGACGTGACGATTCAGGCCCAAATTCTTGACCTGCTTCAGGAGCTTCAGCAGCAGATGGGAACGGCGATTGTGATGGTGACCCACGACTTGGGAGTGGTGGCCAACTTCGCCCACCGGGTGCAGGTCATGTACGCCGGTCAGGTGATCGAGCGCGGCACGGTGGACGATATTTTCCACAACCCCCAGCACCCGTACACGCAGGCTCTGCTCCAGTCGGTGCCACGCCCGTCGGAGGGCAGCAAGCGGGAACTGTACGCGCTGGGCGGCACGCCGCCTGACCTGATTTTGCCGCTGAACCATTGTCCCTTCGCGGCCCGGTGCAAGTACCGCATGAGCATTTGCGAACAGTCCCACCCGGACGAGACCGTCCTGAGCCCAACGCACCGCGCGAACTGCTGGCTGATGGACCCGCGCGCCCCCCGGGTCTTTGACGGTCAGGGGAGGTGTGCCGGATGACGCCCTTGGTGAGCGTAAAGAACCTCTGCACGTGGTTTCCCGCCGGTAAAGGGCGGACCGTCAAGGCCGTGGACAACGTGACCTTTGACATCCGAGAGGGCGAGACCCTCGGGTTGGTGGGCGAGTCGGGCTGCGGCAAAACGACCTGCGGCCGAACCGTCCTGCGGCTCTATCACCCCACGAGCGGAACCGTGACGTTTGACGGCGTCGACGTGGCGTCTTTGAGCGGCAAAAAGCTTTTGGCGTTCAAGAAGGACGTCCAGATGATTTTTCAGGATCCGTATTCGTCGCTGGATCCTCGAATGACCATCGCCGAGCTGATCCGCGAGGGAATGGACGTCCATTACCGCCTGACCGGGCCGGATCGGATCCGGCGCGTTAACGACCTGCTCCAAAAGGTCGGGCTGCCTCAGGATTTCGCCAACCGGTTCCCTCACGAGCTGAGCGGCGGCCAGCGCCAGCGCGTCGGCATCGCCCGCGCCTTGGCGCTTGAGCCTCGGTTCATCGTTTGCGACGAGCCGATTTCCGCGCTGGACGTGTCCATTCAGGCTCAGATCGTCAACCTGCTGATCAAGCTCCAGCGGGAAGAGAAGCTCACCTACCTGTTTATCAGCCACGACCTGTCGATGGTCCGCCATATCAGCGACCGGGTGGGCATTATGTATCTTGGAAAACTGGTCGAGCTCGGTCCCTGCGACCGGGTCTTTGAGGAAGCCCTTCACCCCTACACGAAGGCGCTCATCTCGGCTATTCCGTTGGCCGAGCCGGGAAGCGGCGGCGAGCGGGTCAAGCTGGAAGGCGAAGTCCCCAGCCCGATCAACCCGCCGTCAGGCTGCGCGTTCCGCACTCGGTGCCGGTTTGCCAAGCCGCGGTGCGCCGAGGTAATGCCTCAGCTGGAGCCGGCGCCGGGGAACCGGACGGTCGCCTGTCACTTCTGGAGGAAAATCAACGGGCTGGAGAATTGGAAAGGTGATGAAAAGCGTGACTGAGAAAAACGAAAACGGGACTGACAAGACGAGGAACGTCGCGCCAACCGACGGGAAGCCGACGCCGGAAATCGTAAAAGACACGGTGACGACCCGCGGCGACGAGGAGATTAACGATATCCTTTTGGCCCACCTGCCTAAAAAATTCACCTGGGTCGCGTACGCGGTCAATCAGGGCGGAAATCTTCTCGCGTCCGGCGCGGTGAGCGGCAAATCGAACCAGCCGGCCAGCCTGATCGGCACCAACAACGTGGCGTCGGTTTCCAAAATTTTCTGCGCCGTCAGCGTCATGAAGCTCGTCGAAAAGGGGCTCGTCAGCCTCGACGAGCCGGTTGTGCGCTACCTGCCGGCGTTTCACACCCTCGACAAGCGGAGCGACCATATCACCCTGCGCCACTGCCTGAACCACTCCAGCGGCCTGCCAGGGACGATGTGGCGCGGTTTTGCCGTGAGCCGCTGGACGCCAGGCTATTACGACGACGTCCTCGACTACTTCAGTCGCTGCACTCTCAAGGCCGACCCTGGCGCGTACAGCGTGTACTGCAACGACGGCTTCACGTTGGCTGAAATGGTTGTCGCCGCCGTCACTGGGGAGGATTACGGGACGTGGTGCATAGAAAACATCACCGGTCTGCTCGGCATGGAAAGCACCCGGCTGAGCAGCTGCGAGAACGCCAGTTACCCGGTCATCGCCGAGGGCGACCACCCGGCCGAGCGAATGCAGATCGGCGGGGCTGCCGGGTTTACCACCACTATGGAAGACCTGTGCCGGTTCGGCCGAATCTTTTTGGCCGACTCCCCAGTCCTGAGCCGATCGTCCGTCGCTGAAATGGCAAAGCGCCAAGGCCGGACCTTCTGCCGGTCCGACTGTGAAAGCGAGCTGTACGGCCTGGGCTGGGATAACGTGTCGCTGAAGCACCCTGACTTTGACTGGGGCGAAGGCGTCTGCGCCAAAGGCGGCAACAGCTTCCAGTACACCACCGCGTTTTGGGTCTGCCCGCGCTATGACCTTGTCGTGGCGCTGAGCCACACTCACGACTGCGGCTTTCAGCCCGAGACGTTCTTCATCTCCATGCGCGCGGCTGAAAAGGCCCTGAGCCGTCAGGGAATCAACGTGACGCGCGGCGCCCAGCTGATGACCGAAGAGGACAAAAAGCTCTTCGCCGGCCCGTGGCTTGCTCCCAGCGAGACGCTTGGGATGTCCGGCGGCAGCGCGTGGGCTGACTTCTACTGCTGCGGCGAGGAGCGCAAAAACCGGGCGTTCACCGACTACAAATTCGACGGGGAAAAGCTCGTCACCCCGCTGAAGGACGAGACCCGATGGGTCGAGGAGAGCGACGGCCATCAGTTCCTATGCTTCAGCGACCGGGTCAGGCGCTTTCCCGAGCTCGAGCGGGCCGAAAGTCAGCCGCTCGAGCCGGCCGCGTGGGAAGCCCGCCTTGGGACCAAATGGATCGCCTGCGACTTGGACTCGTACGACTTAGTGATTCACGAAGTTCTCACAACCTTTACCGTCGACAAGCTGCCGGACTATCGAGGCGTGTACCTGCTTCGGTTCACCGGGCTGGACTCATCAGGCGTGTACGAGTCGTTCGACGCGCCAGTCCGAGCGCTGGACGACCGGCAGGGCGAAGGGTTCCTTCACACGCCGCGCAACGGCGGGCGGGACGCGCTTCATCCGCTGTTCGAGCCGTCGCCGGACCACCCGGGAGAGGAAATCTGCCACGTGGGCAGCTACGCCTATCGTTCGCTGGACCATCTGCCGGCCTTCGACGCCGAGACGTTCGTCTGGCCGTCCAAGCGGCGGGAAAACGGCGTCTACCGGCTCGATAAAAAATTGGAAGCCCTGCCGGCCCTCGAGGACGGCCACCGGATTTTGGTCCTCGACGACCAGCGGCGAGTGGCCTACGACAGCCTGTACCCCAAGTCGGAGTACAAGCCGATCGAAAACGGCTATCTGATTTTCGTCTAGTTTCTGCCCCGGACGCCTCCGCGTCCGGGGCTTTTTCGTGCGTTCCCCCCGCCCGTCGGGCTATAATAAAAACACTTGCCGAAAAAAGCGCGGCAGCTGAAGGAGGCCGGCATGGAAACAAGTTACGGGACCGGAGATTTAGGAAAACTCTTTTTTGAACAGGTGTTCGACCCTATCGCTGTGTACCGGGTGAACCCGGGGCCGTTTGACCTGGACAAAGTGATGTATCTGGACGTGAATAAAGCCTATGAAAAGGTCATGAAGGTCAAGCGAGAGCAGGTCATCGGCCGGTCCTTCGCTCAGGTGTGGCCGAACGGCGAAGCGCGCTGGTCCGACCTGATACGGGCATCCGTGACCCGCCGCCGGGCCGCGCGGAGCGAAGGACACAGTCCCTCGACCGGCACGTACTTGGAAGCGATGGCGTTCTACCTGCCGCCCGACCGGGTCGCGGTGATTTTTTTCGACCAGACCAAGTGGAAGGCCGCGGCGAGCGCGCTTCAGGATTCACAGGAAAAGCTGCGCAACCTCGCGGCCCGGCTGACCTTGTCGGAAGAGCAGACCCGGCGGGAAATCGCCGCGGACATTCACGATCGGGTCGGGTACTCGCTGGTATCCCTGTTGCACTTAGTCCGAGAGCTTGAAGCTCGTTCGTCGGACGACGAGAGCCGGGAGCTGAGCCGCCGGTGCCAAAAAGAAATTGAAGGGCTGGTCGAGGAGACCCGGACGCTGATCTTTAAGCTGTCGCCGCCGGTCTTGAAAGACCTCGGGCTGAACTTCGCCCTAGAGACGCTGGCCGAAAACATCTTCACGCCGTTGGGGATCGTTTGGACGTTCCAAGGCGACGACGACGCGGTGACCGCTCTGCCGGTGGACGACGAAATATGCGTCTTGCTGTACCGAATGACCCGGGAGCTTTTAATCAACATCACAAAACACTCCAAGGCGAAGCACGCGGCCATACGGGTTCGGCGCGGGCAGGGGAAAATTCAGGTCATCGTGGAGGACGACGGCGTGGGGTTTGTTCCGCCGTCCCTTCGGACCGAAGGGAACGCCCGAACGGGATACGGGCTGTTCAGCATACGGGAACGGCTGCTGACCATAGACGGACAGCTGAACGTCCTCAGCGAGCCGGGAAAGGGGACCACGGTCGTCATGACGGCTCCCCGGATGTTGGGGAGGTCAGACGAATGATTCGGCTTGTCCTGATTGACGACCACAGAATGTTCATCGCCGGGCTGATGGAAATTTTTGCGAGCCGCCCGGACCTTCAGGTCGTCGGTTCGGCGCCCGACGGCGAGAGCGGCTTAGCGGTCGTCCGCGAGCAGCGCCCCGACGTGGCGGTGCTTGATATGACTATGCCAAGCATCGGCGGCGTGGAGTGCGCCCGGCGCCTTGTGGAAAGCTTCCCGGAGACGAAGATTCTCGCCCTTTCCATGCACAACGACTTGCGGTTCATCAGCGAGCTGCTGCGCATCGGTGCCAAGGGCTACCTGCTGAAGGACTGCGCCACTGACGAACTGCTGACGGCCGTTCGGACGGTTGCCGAAGGGCGATTGTACCTCGCCGGCGGCGTCGTTCAGCTCCTTGTGGAGGACTACCTGAGGCTCAAACGGGCCGTTCACGACGGCCCTGCCCGTTCGATGGTCCTGTCCGAGCGCGAAAAGTCGGTGCTGGCTCTGATGGCCCAAGGCCTGACGAGCAAGGCGATCGGCGACGAGCTGGGCATCTCAAAGAACACGGTGGATACCCACCGGCGGCGAATGATGGATAAGCTGGGCTGCAACAGCGTTGCCGAGCTGCTGCGCCACGCGTACCGGGAAGAACTTCTCGACCTGTCATAGCCGACGCTTTCCCCCGCCCCTCTCGAACCTGAGAGGGGCGGTATTATTTTGAATCTACTTTAGTTGACTAAACTCGTATGCCGGTACAATTGCGGCGCGAAAGTTCCTGAAGCCTATCGGGCTGTCGGCGGAAAAAAAGGCGTAAGCTGTGTCGTCGACGAAAAGGGGCCCGTCTTATCGCCTGATATCGGAAATTTTGGGTAAAGTGTAAAAGCGTTCGGGCTTGTGGTGTTGCTGCGGCGTTTGGCGGTGAGCTGGTTTGTAGGGGGGAAATAACATGGAATTTTTTGTGCGTCATCGGACTCGTTTGTCTCAGCTGTGGGGGCTGGCCTTCATCGCGCTGTACGTGCTGTCGAACAAGATTTTGGCCGTGCGGTCGCCGGTGAGCGAGGAAGCCCTTTCCGCCGTGGCCTGCGTCCTTTTAGGGCTGGCGACGGTCGGCCGGTTGTGGTGCGCCCAGTACATCGCCGGGTACAAGTTGGATCGGCTGGTGACCGAAGGGCCGTACTCGATATGCCGCCATCCGCTGTACCTGTTCAGCTTCCTTGGCGCCGTCGGCGTCGGCTGCTGCACCAAGTCGATCGTTCTGACCCTGCTGGTGGCCCTATCCTTCGCGGTCGTCTATCCGGGCGTCATGGCCTCAGAGGAACGGGACTTGATCGCCAAGTTCGGCGACGAGTACCGGCAGTACATGAAGGAAGTGCCGGCGTTTTTCCCCAAGTTCTCCCACTACAGCGAGCCGAAAGAGTACGTCGTCGTTCCGCGGGTTTTCCGCCGGGAAGTCTTCGACGCGGCGTGGTTTATCTGGGTTGCCGGAATCTTTGAGCTGGTGGAGATCACCGAGCTGACCCACGTCTGCCCAAAGCTGTTCGGCCTGTATTGATCGACTTAGAGGGGGCGCGGCCGTGACTCCACCTGAAACGGAGGCTGCCAGCAGCCGGAGGCTTCGCCGGTCGGCTCTGGCCTTCATCGTCCTGATGGGCGTCGTGAGCATGTTCTCGGACATGACTCACGAGGGCGGCAAAAGCATTCTGGGCGCGTACTTAACTTTGACCGGCGCGTCGGCGGCGGCGGTCGGCTTCATTTCCGGCTTTGGCGAGCTGGCAGGGTACTCGCTTCGGTACCTGACAGGACGTCTGGCCGATAGGACAAAATGGTACTGGACCCTGACGATCCTCGGGTACGCGATAGACCTGTTCGCCGTCCCGGCTCTGGCGCTGGTGCCCGAAAACGGTTGGCTTTGGGCGGCAGCCCTGCTGATCGTCGAGCGGGGCGGCAAGGCGCTTAAAAAGCCGGCGAAGGATACCCTGCTGTCGTTTGTGGCTTCTCAAAACGGCGTCGGAAAAAGCTTCGCCCTGCAGGAGTTCCTCGACCAGCTGGGGGCGTTCCTCGGCCCGGTGATCCTCTTTGCCGTCATGGCCCGTTCGTCTGCCGTGAGCCTTGCCGCGTACCGCCGGTGCTTTGCCCTGCTGATCTTTCCGGCTTTGGTCACGCTGGCCCTTCTGTTCGTCGCCCGGTACCTTTTCCCGACGCCGGAGAACTTCGAGCCCGAAAGCCGGGCGGAGAACTTTTCCCGCTTCGGCTGGGGACGGCGGTTTACGCTGTACATCGCCGGGATCAGCCTGTTTTCGTTAGGGTTCATGGATTTTCCGCTGATTACCATGCACGCGGCGAAAACGAACCTGCTGACGCCGGGCGAACTGCCGCTTCTGTACGCCGGCGCCATGGCGGTTGACGCCTTCGCGGCGCTGTTCTTCGGCTGGCTGTACGACCGCTGGGATACCAAGGCGCTGGTGATTTCAACGCTGCTGACGGCACCGTTCGGGTTCTTCGTCTTTCTGGCGCCCGGGCAGTGGGCGCTCTGGGTCGGCGCGTCGCTCTGGGGAATTGGCATGGGCGCTCAGGAGTCGGTGCTCAAGGCGGCGGTCGCCCGTCTGGTGCCGAAGGCTCGGCGCAGCTCGGGCTACGGCACGTTCCAGACCGCGTTCGGCGTCTGCCTATTTCTGGGCAGCTGGTTCATGGGCTGGCTGTACGAGCGGTCGCTTTGGGAGATGGTCCTGTTTTCGGTCGCCGCTCAGGTTTTGGCCGCGATTCTGTTCCTTCTTTCCGGCCGAACGTCAACCGGTCGGCTGAGTGCGGAGGAACAATAGGGAGTTTTTCGACGTTAGAGTTGATTCGGCGGCCCGGCAGGGCCGAAGGAATGAGCGAATGCTGAGAGGAACTGGCGGGGGAGCCTTTGGCTCCCTCGCTTTTTATTCATTTTGAATATAAATACCATAACGATGCCCCCGTCTGACGACGGGGGCGTCACATTTTGCGTGACGGACAGGTTCTGGTTTTTCGTCATAGATAAACGACGTAAAAAACAGATAATGAAACGTAAAGTTTCATTAAATCTGCATGAAACATGATAAGGAGTGATGAACGTGCGATTGGAAATCGGCAATTTTCCTGTCAAGTCCATGGTTTTCGGGGGTGAGACGTCATACCGGGACGGTGTGTTGACCCTGAACCGGGAAGAGCTTCTGGCAGTAGTGCGGGAGGACGAGCACATCACAGAAGCGGATCTTCGGATCGTCTACCCGGGCGACAAGGTTCGCCTATGCCCGGTCAAGGAGAGCGTTCAGATGCGGTGCAAGGTGTCCGGCGGAGAGGGGATTTTCCCCGGCGTCACCTCGCCGATGAACTTGGCCGGCGAAGGGCGGACCCACTGTCTGACCGACTGCTCGCTTTTGGTCGTGGGTCGTCACTGGGGCGGCTTCCAGGACGGACTGATCGACATGGCTGGCCCGTACCAGCACTACACGATCTGGGGCGATATGCCCAATCTGGTGCTCGTGGCGGACACCGACGAGCTGTTCGAGCAGCGGGAACAGCAGAAGAAAAACCACGCCCTTCGTTGGGCCGGCATGAGGCTGGCCGAGCATATAGGACAGTGCGTGAAAGACCTGAAGCCGGAAAGCGTCGACGTCTTTGACCTGCCGCCGCTTGACGCCCGGGACGAGAAGACCCGCGCCCTGCCCGGCGTCGTCTGCGTGCTTCAGCCCCAGACCCAGATGGAAGCTAAGGGCTACAACACGCTGATCTACGGCTGGGACGGCCATGACATCCTGCCCACGTTCATGCACCCGAACGAACTGCTGGACGGCTGCTTAGTCAGCGGCAGCTTCATGCCCACCAGCTCGAAGATCTCCACCTACGAGTATCAGGTGAACCCGATGATCCGCCGCCTGTACGCCGAGCACGGCAAGACGATTAACTTCCTCGGCGTCGTCATGTCCACGCTGAACCCGAAGATGGACGAGAAGTTCCGCTGCGTCAAGATGGCCGGACAAATTGCCGTCGCGGTCGGCGCCAAAGGGGCTGTCGTCATAGAAGAGGGATACGGCAACCCTGACGTGGACTACACCGCCATGCTCGTTGAGCTGGAGCGGCTCGGCATTAAGACGATCGGCCTGAGCGATGAGTGCGTCGGCCGGGACGGCGCGTCTCAGCCGCTGGTTTCCTTGAACCCGGCAACGAACGCGCTGGTGACGACCGGCAACGTGAGCCAGATGTACAATCTGGAGCCGATGGAAGTCATCGGCGAGCTGGAAGCTCTCGCCCGGGACGGCAACAGCGGCGGCTGGGAAGGCTGCGTGAACCCGGACGGCTCGGCGGTCATGGAGAACAACGGCATGTTCTGCGCCAATCACATCAGCGGCTTCTCGATGAGAACCTGCGCGGAATTTTAAGGAGGCCCCACGATGAAAGCGATTCATTACATCAACCAGTTCTTTGGACAGGTCGGCGGCGAGACCGCGGCCGACGCGGCGCCGTCCTTCCCGGAAAAACTTATCGGCTGCAGCCTGATGCTGAACGGCATGATGCCGGACGTTGAGGTTACCCACACCATCATCTGCGGCGACAACTACGTCACCAATCACACCGACGAGGCGCTGAAGGAGATCTTCGCGTTTCTCGACGGGCAGGAGTTCGATATTTTCTTCGCCGGTCCGGCGTTCATGGCCGGTCGGTACGGCGTAGGCTGCGGCCTCGTCTGCAAGGCCGTCGCGGAGAAGTACGGCGTGCCGGTCATCACGTCCATGAACGAGGAAAACCCGGGCGTCAGCGAGTACCGGGGCAGCGCGTACATTTTCAAGGGCGGACGCAAGGCCACGTACATGAAAGACGACCTGACCGCCATGGCGCGCTTTGCCGAGAAAATCGCCCGCGGCGAGCCGCTTCTTCCGGCCGCTGAAGAAGGGTACTTCGGCCGGGGAATCCGGGCCGAAATCCCGGCGGCCGTACGGGCCGACGACCGGGTGATCGACATGCTGCTCAAGAAGCTGGCCGGTCAGCCGTTCCAGACCGAGCTGGTCATTCCTAAGAGCGACGTCATTCCGCCGGCCCGTCCCGTGGTCGACCTGAGCAAGGCCACAGTGGCGCTGGTCAGCTCCAGCGGCGTCGTCCCGTCGGACAACCCGGACCGGATTCAGAGCGCGTCGGCCCAGAAGTGGGGCAGCTACGAGATCGACGGCAAGGACTGCCTGCCCGCCGGCGAGTTTAAGACCATTCACGCGGGCTTTGACCCGGCGGCCATGTGCGCCGTGCCGGATCGGGGCGTGCCGGTTGACGCGATGAGATATTTTGAAAAGCAGGGCAAACTGGGCAAGCTCTTCCACAAGTACTACGTGACCGTCGGCACCGGCACGACTCAGGCGTTCGCCGCCAAGTTCGGCCGCGAAATTGCCAAAGAGCTGCTCGAAGCCAAAGTCGACGCGGTGATTCTCACCTCAACCTGAGGAACCTGCACTCGTTGCGGTGCAACGATGGCAAAAGAAATTGAACGGGCCGGAATCCCGGTCTGCGTGATGTGCAACCTGATCGATGTCGCCAAAACCGTGGGCAGCAACCGAATGGTTCAGACCGTCTCGGTGCCGTACCCGCTGGGCGACCCGGGACTGAGCAAGGAAGCGGAATGGAAACTGCGCACGAGCCGCGTTGAAGCGGCGCTCGATTCGCTGACGGTCGCGCTCGACGGGCCGAAGGTGTTCCCCAGCAAATTCTAAGACGACGGGCATTCCGCCCTTCGGGGCGGAATGCCCATGAAAGGACGATACGATGACAGAACAGCGATCTTCCCGACGGGACAACACGGTCTATTACGTCTCCGTAGGGCTGACCCTCGCCGTCGTCGCGTGGGGGCTTCTGGCTCCTCAGCACTTCGGCCGCTTTGCGTCCGGGCTTTTCAACAGCCTGACCGACGGATTCGGTTGGGGCTATCTGCTTTGCATGAACGCGTTTGTCGCGTTCTGCATCTACGTTGGAATGAGCAAATGGGGTTCTGTGAGGCTTGGCCCGGCCGACAGCCGGCCAGAGTTCAGCACGCTCAGCTGGTTTGCTATGCTCTTTTCCGCCGGCATGGGCGTCGGGCTCGTGTTTTACGGCGCCGCCGAACCTCTGACCTACCTGATGAACCCGCCGTTTGGCGCCGCGCCGGGAAGCGCCGAGGCGGCACGGCAGGCCATGCAGACGGCGTTCTTCCACTGGGGGCTTCACCCGTGGGCCGGGTACGCGGTCATCGCCATGCCGCTGGGGTACCTGCAGTTTAGGTACAACGCGCCGGGTCTCATCAGCTCCATCTTTATCCCGCTGGTGGGCGAAAAGGCCGTCCGCGGGGCGTTCGGAAAAATCGTCGACATCTTGGCGATCTTCGCCACGCTTGCCGGCATCACCACGTCGCTGGGACTTGGAACGCTCCAGCTGAACAGCGGCATGGCGGGGCTTTGGGGGCTGTCGAAGAGCACCTTCGTTCAGATCTTCATCATCGCCGTGCTCGGACTGTTTTACACCGGCAGCGCCGCGCTCGGCATTGACAAAGGCATCAAGCGGGTAGCCGACTTCAACTTGGCGTGCTGCGCCTTCCTGATGATCGTCCTGCTTGTTCTTGGCCCGACGATCACCATTTTGAACACGCTGGTTACGGGAGTTGGCGACTACCTGTCCCACCTGATTTCTCAGAGTTTCGACATCAACTCGTACGACGGAAAGTACATGACCCATCTCAAGAACTGGACGCTGTACTATTGGGCGTGGTGGATAGCTTGGGCGCCCTTCGTCGGCTCGTTCATCGCCCGGATTTCGCGGGGCCGGACGCTTCGTCAGTTCGTCGGCGGCGTACTGGTTATCCCCGCGCTGGGAAGCTTCACGTGGTTCGCCATTTTCGGCGGTGCGGCGCTTCACCTGCAGATCGTGCAGGGAATCGACATCGCCGGCGAAACCCTGAAAGACATCTCGGTGGGCGCGTTCGCGCTGTTCAGGTATTACCCGATGGGCATGGTGCTTTCATGCGTCATGCTGGTGCTGATCACCACGTTCTTTGTCACCAGCGCCAACTCGGGCACCTACGTGCTTTCCATGTACAGCACCCACGGCGATCTGACGCCGCCCAAATCGCGCATGGTCGTCTGGGGCGCCGCCATGGCGGTTCTCGCGATCGTGCTGCTCATGACCGGCGGTCTGCAGAACCTGCAGACAGTTTCTTTGACCGCCGCGCCGCCTTTTGCGGTGATCATGGTCTTTGCCTGCATCTCGCTGATGAAAAAACTCTCGGCCGACCAAAAGGCCGGAAAGCTGTAGCGCATGGGGCGGGCCAATCGGTCCGCCTCTTGCCGCCGGAAGAAAGGAGCGAAGAAATGAGCGAAGCCGCCGAGACGCTGCTGTTGGCTTTCACCGCCGAGTCGTGCGTCCACGATGCCGAAACGCTGTCGCTGAGCGGAGAAGAAGACGCCCAAAACCGGCTGGACGAAGCGGCCTCGCTCGGCTTCGTTCGCCCTCACGGGCTGGGGTGGGTCTTGACCGACATGGGGCGGCGAAAGCGCGGAGAGCTGGCCTCTGAGCTCGGACTGCCGCCGGAGCGGTCCGGAAATTTCTGCGACCCCGGACGGCTGGAAGGGCTGAGGATCGGCCTGCTTCTCGGCAGGGCAACCCAAAAGTGGCAGGCCCTCTACGAGTTCAAAGCGCCGGCCGAACTGCCCCTTGCCGCCCTCGTGACGCCGGGATACTCGGCGAAGGGCGGAAAATACCGGGTCGCTTGGCCTTCCAGCCTCCCTTGGCGCCGGATCGCCGAGCTTTGTCCCCGCTGGGACGGACAGGGCAAGCCGCCCGTCGCGTCCCGATGGAACAGAGTCGGCGCTCCCGCCGGAACGATGAGGCTGGACGCGCTCGGGCTCTTTTATTCGGACCACCGCCACTACTCCGACAGGCCTCACGCCCGAAGCGACAAACTGGGAATGATCAACGCCGAACGGATCTTCGCCTTCGCGGACATTCGCTCAGCCGAAGACGTCTACTCCCGGCTGGGCCTGCTCGGACAGGCGCTCGCGACGCAGCGGCTCGTCGAAAACCCCGTGTACTTTGACTTTGACGAGGACTTTTACGAGCCGTGGAACATCGCCCTGTTCGTGACGAGCCGGGACGAAGGGGCACGGGACTTGGCGCGGATCCTTCAGCCCCAAGCGTCCCGCCTCGCCGAAGGCCTGTCGCCGATCATGGTCTCTCTCGTCTCGCTCGAAACCCTCCGGCGGTACGACCGGACCTTCCCGAGCCACTACGACCTGTGGGGCGAAGGGCTGATTCACGTGACCGACTATGACACCCCCACGAACTGACGGCAAAAAGAGCGGATTCAATCGGGCTGGCAGACGCCAGCCCGATTAACTTTCTTTGGCCTCGAAAAACGGCGGACTTTCATCAGCGGTTGCCCAGGCAACCGCGCGGGAAAGCAGAGCAAGGTAGACTGATTTTGAAAAAGGAGGGCTGACTCATGCTGAAAATAGCCGAAAACCAAAAAATCAGTTGCGCCGCCCTGCTCCCTTCCGGCCCCGGACGGGTCATCAGCCAGAGCCTGTGGGACGGGGAAAGCGCCCGGATCGCGGTCTACGCCCTCGGCGCGGGCGAAACGATCGGGTCGGAACGCCACTTCGCCGTTCACCTGATCGTTCCCTTGACCGGCTCGGTCCAAGTCGCCGGGGAGACAGGTGAAGCGAGCCTTCGGCCCGGAGACCTCTGGGCCGTCCCGGACGGCACGGCCTACCAAATCGGAAGCGAAGCCGGCGCGACCGTACTCGTCGCCGCCTTAAAGGAGGAAAAAGAAGATGCTCATTAAAAACGTCCCGCACAATCAGGTTCTCGACATGGCGAAGGTGCTGACCGCCGGCAAAGGGCAGGTGTCCAACCTCACGCTCGTCGCCCGGCCCGACCTGACATTGTGCTTCATGACCGTCGCCGCCGGGGAGAAAATCAGCGCCCACAGCGCACCCGGCGACGCGCTGGCTCATATCCTCTCCGGCGAAGCAGAAATCACCGTCGGGGAGACCGTCCACCGCCTCAAGGCCGGACAGGCCATCGTCATGCCCCAAGGCGTCCCGCACAGCCTCTCGACGCAGGGGGGCTTCTCGATGATCCTGACCCTCGTCAAGGAGCCGGCATGACCGGGCCGGTCAAAGAAGTCGGGCACGTCTTTCTGGCCCGGCTGGGCAAAAAACGCCTTCGCCCTGGCGGCAAAACGGCCACCAACTGGCTGATGGCAAAGGCCGCACCGAAAGCCGGCGAAGACGTCTTGGAAGTGGCGTGCAATCAGGGAACGACCCTGCTCGAGCTGGCGCGGCTCGGCTGTCGGACGACCGGCTTGGACATGGACGCCTCCGCCCTAGAGAAAGCGCGGGCCAACCTAGCCGCCGCCGGCTTTGAAAAAAGCGTCACCCTCGTGAAGGGCGACGCCCGCCGCCTGCCGTTTCCCGACGGATCGTTTGACCTGATCGTCAACGAAGCCATGCTCACCATGCTGGGCCCGACGAGCCGGAAAGAGGCTCTGAAAGAATATTTCCGGGTTCTGCGTCCCGGCGGCCGGCTGGCGACCCACGACGTCGCGCTGCTGGAACCCGACAGACAGATAGGGCCTGAACTGGGCCGAGCCATCAACGCCTGCGTCTACCCCGAAACGGCCGAAGAGTGGAAACGGCAGATGGAAGAAGCCGGCTTTGAGACGGTTGAGACCGAGCTGTTCGAGTTCTCCCTCATGACGCCGCTAGGTATGCTCCGGGACGAAGGACTGTTTGGAACTCTGAAAATACGGCTTCGCGCCGCCCACCCGGAGAATCGGGAATTTTTCACCCAGATGAAAACGTACTTTGACTCTAACAAAGAGATGTTGAGGGCCATCGCCGTCGTCAGCCGCAAATAATGAAGCGGTCCGGAAGGGATATTCCCTTCCGGACCGCTTCATTGTCGCTCTCGTTGAGCCGCCGTGCGCTGCTGCCTTGCTGTCGGCGATAAAAAGCAATTTCTCAGCAAAGAGGATCAAACTCATAACCAAGATCGTTCGTCACAACTCAAGTGGCGAAAGGCCTTTCAAAGGGGCGGCCATAAAAGATAACGGCGTGGACGTCTTCGCTGGATCAGATTCTTTGTGCGCTGTCCTAAAACATAGCGCCAATTAGGCCGCCGATGGTGTAAAGAATGATTGAAAGGCTGGGTTCGAGAAGCGCGGTTTGTCTCACGCTCGGTCAAAGACTAAAAGAAGTTATTCGATGGCTTGAGGCCGGTCGTCTGTACGGAGCCGCTAAAAAGCCTCGGTCCGTAACCGGCGGATCATCGCGCCCTGCTCATTTTCGCAAAAAGCAAAAACGCTTCGGCAGAGCTTGTTTTTTCTCGAACTTGACAAAAGCAAATTTTAATTTAATATTAAATTACTATTCATTTTAGGGAGGGGACGGCGCAGGGGACGATGGCTCAAGTTTTGAAAGATGAGGTTCGGAGCAGGATACTGACCGCGGCCGAAGCGGTCTTTTACGAGAAAGACTACAGAAGCGCGAAGCTGACTGAAATTGCGGACAGAGCGGAGGTCCCGGTGGCGCTTATATACACCTACTTTAAGAACAAAGAAGACCTGTTTGACACGATCGTTGATTCGGTGTACGTCAATTTTGAGTCCGCCCTCAGCGAAGAGGAGGCGTTAAAGGACGGGGCCGCGTCAGAGCGATTCAACCAAGTTGGAGAAAGGTATATTCACGAGCTCATTCGGGAACGAAAGAAACTGATCATTCTCATGGATAACAGCTCGGGCACAAAGCACGAGAAAGCCAAAAGCGAGCTGATTCAACAAATTCAAAAGCATATTGAGCTGGGTCTCAGGAGACAGTCCAAAGAGGAATATGATCCGATGCTCGCTCACATCTTAGCAAGCAACTTCACAGAAGGGCTGCTTGAAATCGCTCGGCACTACCAAAGCGAACGATGGGCCGGAAACATGCTGAGGACCTTGGCGAAGTGTTACTACAAAGGGGTCGAATCGCTCTAGGGCTTTAAAGGCTTTGCCGTTAGGGCAAAGCCTCCTTTTAACCCCTTATATTGAATTATCATTCAATATTATTTTGTTTTTGAGAGGAGTGCGCCGATGGGTGAAAAAGAGTTAAGAAGCAAAACAGTTGGGGATCAGCGGCTTTCTAATGTCCTGCTCACGTTAAAAATAACAGCCGATCTCATACCGCAGCTGGTAGTCGTGTATTTGATTACTGGACTGATAGAGAATAGCGCGTTGGTCAAGGTCGGAGATGTTTTGAGGGTTATTTTGACGTCGTATTGCTTCAAGACGGTCTTTTTTTATTTGTCGACGCGGATTGCTCACCAAAATGCATATGAAAAACTGACCGAACTGAGAATCGCGGCCGTTGACCATTTAAAAAAGCTTAACCTTGGTTTTTTCAAGGAACACACGGTTGGTGAACTGACAAACATTATTCAGCACGACGTTGAGCAAGTAGAAATTTATCTGGCGCACGGCCTGCCGGAAATCATGTCTGCGACGCTTTTGCCTGCGTTCATTTTTATTGCCATGCTTTTTGTAAACTATCGCCTCGCCTTCGGCATGATCATCGGCGTGCCGCTCATGTACTTGGTCAAGGTGTCCTCTCAAGAGGTGATGAAGAAAAATTTCAGCGTCTATTTCGAACACGAAAGCCGAATGAGAGAAGAGCTGATGGAGTATGTGAAAAATATCGCCGTCATCAAGGCTTTCGCCAAAGAGGAAGCGATCAGCGCGCGGACGTTAAAGACAGCGGATGAATATATTTATTGGGTTAAAAAGAGCATGAAGACCGTGACGATACCGATGGGACTGGTTGATATATTCATGGAAATCGGCGTCGTGGTCGTGATGATTTGGGGAAGCGTCATGCTGCGCCTAGGAGAAATCTCGACGGCGCGTTTTATTCTGGCAATTATTCTGTCCGGGGCTTTCACAGCGTCGATTAGTAAAACCGCGACGCTCCATCACTTTTCTATTGTCTTCAACGAAGCGCTGAAAGGGATTGGCAAAGTGCTGTCGGCGAAAGTATCAGAGAAAAAGAAGGCATCGGGCCTTGAATTTGGGGATATAGAATTCAAAAACGTGAATTTTACATACGGCAGCAAGGACTTTGAGCTTCGGGATATCAATCTGCGTTTCAGGAAAAACAGCGTGAACGCGTTTGTAGGAGCCAGCGGCTGCGGCAAGACGACGGTTTCAAATCTGCTCATGGGCTTTTGGGACGTCGATTCGGGGAGCATAAAAATTGGCGGTAAAGATATAAGCCAATACAGCCAGGAGAGCATTTCAGAGCTGATAGGGAGCGTACAGCAGGACGTCGTCCTCTTCGACCTGACGCTCTTTGAAAATATTGCGATCGGGAAAGAGGGAGCCACAAAAGAGGAGGTCGTCGAAGCCGCCAAGAAAGCCAAGTGCCACGAGTTTATTGCCAACTTGCCCAATGGTTATGACACAAAGATAGGAGAAATGGGCGTCAAACTGTCCGGCGGCCAGAAACAGCGAATTTCGATTGCGAGAATGATACTGAAAAACGCTCCTATTTTGATTCTGGATGAAGCGATGGCCGCAGTAGACAGCCAAAACGAGAAACTGATCAGCGAGGCGATCGCCGAACTCAGCAAAGGTAAAACTGTCATCACGATAGCGCATCATTTAAACACGATAAGGGCTTCCGATCAGATCATCGTCATGGACAAAGGGAAAGTCGTTGCATCAGGAACTCATGATGGACTGTTGAGCACTTGCCGCACCTATCGGAAAATGGACGAAGCGCAGAACAAAGTTGACCGCTGGAACTTGAGGGATACGGAGGGGCAGAAATGTTTCGGGAAATATTGAACCTGCTCACAAGAGAGGGCAGAAAGGACCTTTTCTTGGCCAGCCTGTTCTTTACTTTTTACGGACTATGTTCTATTGGCATGGTTGTGGCCGTATTTGCCCTGCTTTTTAAAATAATGAACGGCGCTGGTATTCGGGAGCTTTATCCGTTCTTTTTTGCTATCGGCTTTCTGGTATTGTGTAAAGGCTGCTTCAACATGGCCGCTGATCTGAAAAAACACTGTGCAGGGTTTGACATTGTTCAGCAGATTCGAGCTCGGATGATCGTCAAGCTTAAAAAATTCAGCCTTGGTTTCTACACGAATGAAAGGCTCGGCGAGGTCAACACGATTCTGCACAAGGACGTCGACAACATGTCCCTTGTCGTGGGGCACATGTGGTCTAGGATGTTTGGCGACTTCTTCATCGGTGCCATCAGTTTCGCTGTGCTTGCTTGTCTCAATTTGAAACAGGCGGCGATTATGGCAGCTCCTGTCCCGGTCGCTCTTGTTTTCCTGTACGCGTCGATTCAACAGTCGAAAGCGGCAGAAAACGAAAACAACGCGGCGCTCCTTGATATGGTCAGCTTGTTTGTGGAATATGTGAGGGGAATCCAAGTATTAAAAAGTTTTTCCAACAACAAGAGCCTAGAAAATGACTTGGCCTGCAAGACAAAACGATTCGGAGAAACGAGCAAAAAGGCCAGTCGGACAAAGGCGAGACAGTTGGCGGTTTTCTGCTTCCTTCTCGATATGGCCTACCTTCTTTTGATTGCCTCGGGAGCGCTGTTTGTACTTCGCGGCGAGATGAGCGCTTTTGATTTTATTATTTTTGCCGTCGTTTCAAGAGAGTTTTATAAGCCGTTTTCCTCTATGGAAGGGTACTATATGTACTACATTTCCGCAGCTGACAGTTACCAGCGGTTGGGGAAATTTCTCTGCGCGGGGGTGATTCCCGATCGGGCTGACGGACCGATCCCAAAGCGTAACGACATTGTATTTAATAATATTGAGTTCTCGTATGGCCAAGAAGAATTCAAAATACAGAACTTGAGCTTTACCATCCCTGAGAAGTCGATGACAGCCCTCGTTGGAGAGTCGGGAAGCGGTAAGACGACCGTCACAAACTTGCTTCTGAGATTTTATGACGTAACGAAAGGGAGCATTGCACTTGGCGGAATAGATATTAGAGAGATACCGTATGATGAGCTTTTGGATCGAATGAGCATCGTCATGCAGAACGTTCAGCTTTTTGACGGCACGATTGAAGAGAATATCCGAATCGGTAAGAAAAACGCGCCGTTGGAAGGGATCGTGGAAGCCTGTAAAAAGGCGAGGATACATGACTTTATCATGCAGCTGCCGCAGGGATACCAAACGCCTATCGGCGAGAACGGCGGCTTGCTCTCAGGCGGACAGCGTCAGCGCTTGTCAATAGCCAGAGCGTTTTTAAAAGACGCTCCAATCTTGATTCTGGATGAGATGACGAGCAACGTTGACCCAATTAACGAGTCAATGATCCAAGATGCCATCGCCCGCCTTGCAGAAAATCGGACAGTCCTCGTTATAGCTCATCATCTGAAAACGATCCGTCATGCCGACCAGATCATGGTATTTAAGAAAGGTGAGCTTCTCGAACAAGGCGTCCATGAGAACCTCTTGAAAAACTCTTCTTACTATGCAAAGTTGTGGTCAGCCCAGTTCGACGCATAACGCTCATATCGTTTGCGCGGTCAAACAGACGCGGTACGAACGGTGAATGACGTTCAAGAAGGGGCAGGGATCCAACGGTTGAGTTCGAACGCCCTGCACAACGAAGAGGGTTCTTTTTTGAGCTGGTCTGCTGCCGTTTAGCTGTTGCGCAAAGAGTTCAAAGCGGTCCGGAAGGGGATACACCCTTCCGGACCGCTTTATCGGGCGGCTTGCGTATGGCGGCGGTTTCAAACAGCCTGTTCGGCCCGAAGGCCAACGGCAGAATCGGTGAAGAATCGGCGTGAGAATTGGCGAGGCCACAAGAAAGGCGTGTCCACTGTACAGTGGACACGCCTGTTGTTTGCTGGTGCCAGAGGCGGGACTCGAACCCGCACACCGTCGCCGGCGGAGGATTTTGAGTCCTCTGCGTCTACCATTCCGCCACTCTGGCGCGACGTGCGCCGCAAAGGGCGCGAACCTTCATGAGCGGTATTTTATCATGTTTCCTTTTAGAAAGCCACAAATTAGTGAAAGCTTTTCTAAGGACTTTTGTGATATATTACCGGCGAAAGGTGGAGAAAATCATGGTGAAGATTTTAGAGGAACTGCGTCGGAGTTTTTCCACGTTGTCCCGATCACAGAAGAAAATCGCGACGTATATTTTAGAAAATCCAACAACCGTTGCATTTATGACCGCCCAGCAGTTAGCAGAACAATCTGGCACAAGTGAAGCAACGGTTGTTCGTTTTGCACGAGCCGTCGGTCTAGAAGGGTTCCCCAATCTAAAAAGTAAGCTCCAATCATGCGTTGAAGATCGACTTACAGCGGCTGAACGGCTGGAAAGCTACCGCACAATCGGTAAAAAGGCAAACTTGGTGCAAAATGTAATAAGTCAAGATCTTGATAAAGAAACGCTTCCTTATATTAACATTGAAGATTCTTCAATCGTCGCTTTGTCCAAAGTTATCTGTTCTGCCCCACAAGTTTATCTTATTGGGTTACGAAGCGCGAGAGCCTTAATAGAATATCTTGTGGCGTACCTGTCATGGTTTTTGCCGAATATCGTACCATTAGCGGGGGATAGCTTTACTGAATCGTTAGGGTTGGCAGATAAATCGAGCTTAGTTCTGGGGATTAGCTTCCCGCGTTACACGCAACTCACCATTGATTGCTTGTCTTTTGCGCATGATCAGGGATTTCTCACCGCTTCTATCACGGACTCTGAAAAAAGTCCCTTGGCAAAAGTATCAGACTATCATCTTTTTGTCCCATGCAGTCATCTAGCATTTATTGATTCGCTAGTGCTGCCAATGTGTGCCATTAACGCGTTGCTTTTACAGATCGTTGAGTGCTTGGGCGGAGAGGCTCAAGAACGTCTGTTGCACTTAGAGGCTCTTTGGAAGCGCGCAGGAACGTATCATTAAGTTGTTGATAATGTCGGCCTGTTGAGGCCGACATTTTTCGTCTATGCCAATTTAGCGGGGTAAAAAAACTAGCGCTTGACAGACCAAGCGCTTTATTTAAAATAAGATATGAAGGAAATATTTCATTTAGTATTCGACTAAAGGGCATTTCACGAGAAAAAGTGCGTAATTTGAACTATAAAACACACTATTTAAACTAAAAAGAAATATTTAATTCAAATATAGTGAAGGAGGAGATAAGAATGGTAGGGCAGCTGTTTCCACGGAGTTTTAAGACAGAGTATTTAACGGCTGTTAGGGGTGAGGGAGTCTATATTTACGACTCTGATGGGCGAAAGTATTTAGACGGGTGCAGCGGGGCGCTGATTTGTAATCTTGGTCACTGTGTTCCAGAAATTTTTCAGGCCATTGTGGATCAGCTGCACAAGATCGAATTTGCCCATACCTCGAGGTGGCGTTCAGAGAGCATAGCTGAAGCTGCCAAAGAGATGGCAAGTTTGGCTCCTGAGGGTATGGACTATGTCTGGTTCACTTGCGGCGGGAGCGAGTCGGTGGAGGCAGCCTTGAAGCTTACAAGGCAATTCTTCGTCGAAAGAGACGGTGGAGAGTCAACAAAACGAATAATTATTTCAAGGTGGAACTCGTATCACGGCAGCACGATAGGAACTATGGGGGTCGGCGGATCTGTTCCGCGCCGTAGGATCTATGCGCCTCTATTCTATTTGGCGTATTCAGGAATGGTAGACTTTGTAAACGCTATATTTTATAGCGGGTCTTTTGCAGGTGTTGTCATGTCTATTATGCCCATTTTTATTTTGAAAAAGGCACGATTGACTGGTGACAGGGAACCGGAGTGGACCTGTGGCGGTTATTACCATCCTGTAATTCAGCTGGCGATATGTGTTCTGTTTTTAGGCGCCGCATTTTATGCGGTTTTTCAGACTTTGGGTCTTTTGCCAGCAGGTTGGTAGAAATAGGCAAGAGTCGGCCGAACAGGCCGACTCTTGCAATAATTTGTCTATTGTCATGTGCGAGGAAGTGACAAAATGTGCTATATGATCCTTGCGGGTAAAAAAGCATGTGAAGGCTCTGCAATTTTCGCCGGTCATAACAACGATTTACAGGGAAACCAAGGAAGCTTATACGAGTTATTGCCAGAAGGGCGCGAGGAACAGAAAATATCGTTGCCTTCAGGCGCAAGTATTGTATTGCCTCCCAATACCTTAGCTTGTCTCATTTTAAAAACATGGCGGGGATATATGGAGGGAGACGCCGTGGCAATAAATCAGGATCTAGTAGCTATAGCCGGCGGCGTAGATTTAGGCGTAGACCGAAATAGACAAGCGGAGTTGGCAGATCCGTTAATAAGTGATGGGGTCTCTGGTGCTGTCAGATATATTGCTCTTGAACAGGCGCATACTGCTCGGGAGTGCGTTCAATTAATTGGAAATTATTATAACCAATATGGTATTTCATATCCATCTGGCGTCGGGGTCGTTGACGCCAATGAAGCGTGGTATATGGAAGCTGGCGGCGGTTCCTGCTGGGCGGCAGTTCGTGTGCCAGATGAATGCTATATGGTGCAAGCAAACGGTTTCCGTATAGGAGAAGTTGACCCAGATGATAAGGAGCATTTTTTATGCTCTCCTGATTTGTTAAAGTTTGCAGAGCAGAAAAAACTGTGGTCCCCAAAAGAAGGGCCATTTAATTTTTCTGTAGCGTTTGGCGGAAAAATGCTTCGGCAGGCTCATACGATGCGGTTTAATCCGCGAAGAGTATGGGGCTGTATGCGGCATTTAAATCCTTCGTTACATTTAGATCCTCAGGCAGAACGGCATCCATTGTTTCTTGAGCCGGAAAGAAAGATATCGGTCTCTGTTTTAAAGGCTCTGCTAAGAGATCAATTTGACGATACAGAATATCAAGCCTTTCCAAAGAGCGGCGGTTATGGAGCAGATCGGCCAGTATGTGTGCCAAGTTGTGTTCATTCAGCAATTATTGAACTTAATAGTCACCTGCCGGTTGGTGCAGGAGGAATAATATGGGGAAGCTTGGCTTCGCCCTCAACGTCTCCTTATGTACCGTGTTATTTAGGGGTGCAGGATCTGCCAGAAGAATTTAAAGTCAGCAGTCCAACATATGACGCGGGGTCTGCCTTTTGGCATTTTAGGAGCCTTTCTAATCTATCTATGGTTAACCCGCAGGAGCTAGTTCCAGTCATTCAAGCTCAGTGGAAATTATTCGAGGATAGGATTCAGCGGGAGCATTTTGATTTACTCAAAAAAATAGAGCCCCTCCAACAAGATAACGGACATGAGCGACTTAGGATGCTATCAAGCTCAACGCAGAATTTTTTTGATGAGTCACTTGTAAAGTGCAAAGAAATTGAGGGATTTTTGCAGACAGAAATTGCAAAGGATATTCACAGAATATTTTCTGTCAGTGAACTGTCATGGTAGTCATTATAACGATTCTTCTAGCCATATTTATCTTGTCACTCTTCCACTGTCAGGCTCAGGCTTGTACAACGATCTTGATTGGAGCAAATTTAACTGAAGATAATGTTATTATGCACGGACACATTGAAGACATGGGAATAAATGCGGAAGGAGAGATCTGGCATACAGAAGAAACAAATTGGGAGAGTGGAAAGGAAATTGCGGTGCCCTATGTGAAAATAAGTCAGCCGGAAAAGACTATTGCATACTGGGCGTCCGGTAACAGTTTAGGAACTTCTGGATTAGGCATAGACAACAGTTTAGAATCTTATAACTCAGTTTTAGTGGGAGTTAATCAGTGCGGCGTTTGTGTCTCTTGTAACTGGTGCTATTCCCGCGAACAGGTTTGCGAAAGACAAGGCATTAGAAGATATGCTTTGCGCCAACTCATTTTAGAAAGGGCGCACTCAGCATATCAAGGAGTATTGTTGTTGGGCGAGTTTATGAATCAATGGGGCCAGGCGGATTGGAATGGGTTGTTGTTTGCAATCTCTGATGCTCGAGAAGGGTGGATAGTCGAAATTACAACGAAACACTGGGTAGCTCGAAGAGTTCGTGATGATGAAATTTTTGTCGCAGCTAATCGGTTTACGATTGGAAGAGACTTCGACCTAGGGTCTTGCGATATTGAAAACTTCTCTATCCAGCAGCAATGGCGTAACGAAGGTGACTTCAGTTTTTGTGCAAGTTATACTTTGCCTGAGAGAGCAGAATCCCCATATGATGTGTTGCGCGAAGAACGGATAAAAGATTATTTAAAGATTCACAAAGGTCGCATTTGTGTCAATCACATTTTGGAAATTTTCCAAGATCGATACGAGGGAACCAAATATTTTCGATTCCCTCGAGAAGATGTCGAACTTTGGGAAAAGACCTGTGAAGAACACAATTTGCCTCGGCCAATCTGTACGAATTTAGCCCAGTCCTTCTTTGTTACAAAAAACGCTCCCGCTGGTAATATTTGTTTTATTGGCTTGGGGACCCCAGGGTATAGTGGCGTTGTTCCTCTTTTACCGAACTCAAAGACTTTGCCGAAAGAGTTTTCGCAGTCAGGAAAAGATAGCGCGTGGTCGGTTTTCAGGAATTTGGGGCTGTTGGCGGATCGTCAGTATTCAGTTCGATCCAGCTATTTAAAAAATGAGTGGCGAAGGATGAATGACTGGACTCAAAAGCAGGCCGCTCAGGCAATAAAAGCTGACGCACGAGAGCAATCAGCACTAACTTTTCAAATAGGAGAAACAGTTCTTGCGACAGCTCAAAAGCTTTTAATGCGTTGGACAGACTAAAATGCTCCGGCTTCACAAAATGTGAAGCCGGAGCATAACTATTATTTTCTCCTATTCGCCTCTCAGGAACCCTTCAGTCCGGCGGGCTTCCCGGTCCAGCTCCAACTGGATCAGCGCCCACTTCTGTTCTTCGGGGCTGAGTTTCCTGAATTCGGCCCACTCGTCGTCAACGATTGGCTCGTCTTCTGCCGGCGGAAGAGGCTCGTCGCGAAGGATCGCCTCTTCATCGTTGGTGCGGTTCCACTGGTCGACGTCTTTCATAGAAAGAACCTCCTTTCGGCTGCAAAGCGTTCCTTTTGGGGCGGCGGGAAGAAAAGCGGCTCTTCTTCCCGCTTTCATTGTAGCGGAGAGAAGAGCCTCTTTCAAGCGCCGTCCGAAGAGGAGGGGGCGTCAGCAGAAGAGGGGCACGAACTCCTGTCGGTCCACGTCGATCATGCCTCGGTCGGAAATTTTTCCGTGGGGTATGACCGGCAGGGCCAGCGACGTGATTCGCATGACCGGGTTTTTGGTGTTCAGCCCCAGACTGCGAAGGACTTCCTTTTGATGCTCAACGGTTGGAATGAGTTTTTCACAGGGCAGCGGCGACAGCAGGCCGAAGATCGGCAGCGGCACGAGTCCGATCAGCTCACCGTCTTTGACGGCGGCATGTCCGCCGCCGCTTTTCATCAGGGCTTCGACGGCGACGAGGGCGTTTTCCGGCCGGTCGTAGACGACGGCCAAGTTGTGGCTGTCGTGGGTGACCGTCGAGGCGACGGCGCCTTCGCGGATGCCGAAGTCCTTGACGACGGCGGTGAACTTCGTCCCCGCGCCGTGCCGGTTGAAGACGGCGGCGAATTTCAGGTCAGGCCGTCCCGACAGATCAACGTATCCGTCGGTCACTTGGACGGTCTCTTCCGTGAGGTCGGTGAGCGACGTGTCAGGCGATTGGTAGCGCAGAACGCGCATTCGGACCTGTTCCCCGGCTCCGGCAGGGGCTGGAATTTTAAAGTTGTCCAAGCTGGGAGCGGTCAGCCGAACGGTGTTCCGCCCTTCGGCTGGGAAGGTTCGGCGCTGGATCGGCTGGGTCAGGCGTCCGTTTTCGGCGACAATTCGGCCGTCGACGATCACAAGGCTTGGCCGGGGGTGGGAGATGTCTTCAACTAGCTGGCAGTCCGCGGCCCAGCCAGGAGCTACGGCCCCTAGGTTGACGAAGCCCAGTTCTCTGGCCGGGTTGAGGGTCGCGCTCCTGATCGCTTGGACAGGCGACAGTCCAGCCTTCACGGCTCGGGCGACGACGTAGTTCATGTGTCCTTGAACGATGAGGTCGTGAGGCTCCCGGTCGTCGGTGCATAAGCTCAGGTCGTCAAGGAACGGGAAATCCTTGACGGCTTCGACAACGGCTGTCACGTTGGTGGACACCGAGCCTTCTCGGGCGTCGACGTGCATGCCCAGCCGGAGTTTTTCGCGGGCTTCCGCGCCGGTGCGCGACTCGTGGTCACTTTGAATGCCCGCGGTCAGGTAGGCGTTGAGCCGTCGACCCGATAAGAACGGCGCGTGTCCCTGAAGGAAGACGCCCCGGCGAAGTCCCGCGTCCAGAATAGCTTCAATTCGCTCGGATCGGTTGATGACGCCGGCGCAGTCCATGACCTCGGCAATGCCTAAGACCCGTTCCATGGAGAGAATAGCTTCTATCTCTTCGGCGCCGAAGCTGGCTCCTGCCCCTTCTAGCTCTGGAACGGCGGGCACGCAGGACGGGGCCATGATGTACTGTCGCTGCGGCAAGTCCCGGCTCGCTTCTACCATGTAAGCGACAGCCTCAAGCCCGCCCACGTTCGCCACTTCGTGCGGGTCGGTGACCAGCGACGTGGTGCCCAGCGGCAAGGTCGTTTCCGCCATGGTGGGCGGGGTGACCATGCTGCTTTCGATGTGCAGGTGGCTGTCGATGAAGCCGGGGATAAGGTACTGGCCCTGGCCGTCGATGACGCGTTTCCCTTCGATGGGGAAAGACGTTCCCAGCCTGTCAGGGTCGGCGCTGACGGCGGCGAAAAAACCGTCCAAGATGCCGACGTCGGCCGGGTAAATCTCTCCGGTTAAGCAGTTGACCAGCTGCACGTGAGCTATAACTAAGTCACAGGGAATGATTCCTCTAGCGGCCTCGGAAAGACGTCGCCTACTTGGCGGTTCAATTCGCATAGAAAGTCCTCCTTACAGGTTGACGAAGTAGATCACCAGCGGGACGCACAGCACGTACGTGCCCCAATGCACGTCCTTGGGGCGGCCGGCCAGAACTTTCGTGACCGCGTAGAGCAGAACGCCGGCGCTGATGCCGTTAGCCAAGCTGGCGGTGTAGGCGCTGGTCAGAATGGTCATGAAGGCGGGGAACGCCTCGGTGAAGTCGTCAAATTCGATGTGTCTCATGCCCGACATCATCAGCAGGCCGATGATGATGAGCGTGGGCGCCGTGGCTTGGGTGGGAATGCACGTGGCCAGCGGGACGAGGAAGATGGACAGCAGGAAGCATGCCGATGTAGTCAAAGCGGTCAGCCCGGTTCGGCCGCCCGCCTGGACGCCAGCGGCCGACTCGATGAACGTGGTGATCGTGGTGGAGCCGAACAGGGCTCCCACGACGGTGCCCAGCGAGTCAACCATGAAGGGCCGGAAAATTCCCGGCAGGTTGCCGTTTTCGTCCAGCAGGCCGGCCTTCTGGGACACGCCGATGACCGTGCCCAGGGTGGAGAAGAAGTCGCCGACGAAGAAAGTAAAGATGAACGGGATATAGGCGATCTTCATGGCGCCTAAAATATCGAGCTTGAAGGCGATCGGCTCAATCGAAGCCGGCGCAGAAAGCAGCGACGAGGGCAGTTTCGTCAGGCCCATCGGAATCCCGATGATGGTCGTGATGAGAATGCCCAACAGAATGCCGCCAGGCAGCTTGCGGGCCAAGCAGAAGCTGGTGACGCCAAGGCCGATGACGGCCAGTAACGCCTGCGGGTTGTGAAGCGAGCCCAGCTTCAGGCCGTTGGCGGTGAAGGTCATGAGCCCAGCGTCCCTCAGTCCCAGATAGGCGACGAAAAAACCAACGCCGGCGCCGATGGCGAACTTGATGGAGCGGGGGACCATCTTGACGACCAGTTCCCGGATGCCGAAGATTGAGAGCAGGACGAACACGACGCCGGAAATGAAGACCATTCCCATGCCCACCTGCCACGTGACGATGCCGCCTTTAACCAACGTAAAGGCGAAAAACGCATTGCCGCCCATGCCCGGGCCGAGGGAGAACGGCAGGTTGGCGTAAACGCCCATCAGAGCCGAGAAAATGCAGGCCATCAGCGCGGTGACGACAACGGACGCGCCCTTGTCCATGCCGGCGGCGGCCATCCACGCCGGGTTGACAATCAAAATGTAGGCCATGGTCATGAAGGTGGCGAGCCCTGCCACGACTTCCCGCCGTCCAGTGCTGCCCCGTTCAGTGATTTTGAAATACCCGTCAACTGCCTGCCACATAATTTATCCCCCTTGGAGTGCTTATTATGGATAATATTTTCTTACTGTCGTTTAATTAAGTCAATATATGAGCGGCGGATAACAAAAGGCGAAGGCCGCAGATTTGCGGCCTTCGCCTCATGCTGGTTCAAAATGAAGGTGTTCGGTTATTGTTTTTTCTGGCGCTCGACGGGACCGAAGCCGATCTGTTTGTTCCACCAGTCCGGGTACGGGGCTTTTTTCATGTGGGTGGTGCCCAGCGCGTAGGTGCTAAACAGCCGGTCGCCCAAGGCAAGCCACGTCGCGTGCCAGTCAAGGGCCTGCGCGCAGCCGAAATCGGTGATGACGTCGAGCGCTCCGTCGACATCGCCTTTTTTAATCAGGTCGGCGGCTACCTGCTGCACGGCCGGGACGAGGTGATACAGCGCGGCGAGCTTAGGATCCCGGACGGCGTGAATTTCCTTCCGCGCGTCCTGATAGCGCATTTCGGCGATGTGCTGAAGCCGAATGGCCGCCCACCACGCCGAGTCGGAGCTGTAGTCGGAGTACCGGGTCGAGCCCTTGACCGGGTTCATGATATCCGGCAGGCTCTTCATGGAGGCCCAGAGCGGCGTCAGGTACGCCGTGTCGGGCGCGCCGTAGCCGAACCACGCAACGCCCTTGATCTGCTCGGGCAGGTCGGCCTTCACTTGGCAGACGTGCACGTACGTGCAGCGGTGCATGTTAATGCTCCGTTCCCACGTCGCTTTCGGGTCCGATTCGCTGCTGTTGGCGTAGCGGAGCGGGTCGCCCCACGGGCCGGCCGCCGGGCCTTTGCTCAGGTCGTACGGCGTGCCCTCGTACCAGTCGGAGCTGATGCGCAGGACGTCGGCGACGGAAATTTTATGATCCGGCTTGACGGACATGGGCTGAACTTCGTCGTCGGCGCCGCCTTTGTAGGTCTGAGGCGCCAGAAGCGACAGGGCGCGCCATTCTCGCCTCATGGAGTAGAGGCCGATGTTGGGGGCGAATACGTCAGCCGGGCTGAAATCCTTTTCGTTCGCGTCTTTCTTGGAGATAAAGCCCTGCTCAACCGCGTAGCTGATGATATCGGGCGCGGCCATGACGTTGTCCTTGTCGGTCAGGTCCAAGTGGCGCAGCCGGGCGCGGTTGGCCGCGACGAACACCTGGTCGTCCGGGAGCCGCCATGCGGCCCACATCTTGTTGCCGTAGAACTCGATGATCCAAACTTCGTTCCCGTCGGTGATCGGCATGGTCTCGCCGGAGTCGCCCCAGCCGTACTGGCTGACGAGATCTCCCATGACCTTAACTGCCTCGCGGGCGGTCGCGCATCGCTCCAAGGCGACGTCTTGGACCACAAAGGCGTCCATCGGGCCGAACGTGTTGGTGTTCATCACGGCGCAGACTTTTTTGCTCCGCTCGTCGGTCTCGTCGGGCCAGAAGGTGGACTCGCTCATGGCTAATCCTTTTTCGTTGATGAACGAGTAGTTGGCGGCCAAATAGCGGAACGTGTGAGGAACCTGCGGGATCCTGAACACCGGCTGAGCGCCCGGCGTGCCGTGGCGGCCCATGATGACGTCCCGCTGAGAGTCCTTCGGCCAGTCGGCTGCCGGCACGATGTAGGTCGCAAACGTGTCGCCGTACGAGTCGCAGGTGTGGCTGACCATCGCGCTGCCGTCAACGGAGGCGTTTTTGCCCACGCCCAGCACGGTGCACCCGAAGGCGCTGGCTGTCATGGCTGTCAGAAGTATTCCTGCTGCAAGGAATTTCTTCATAAACGAATCTCTCCCTTCGTGAAATATGTCCGATTTGCCTCTCGGACCATCCAATTTATTATCCTCTTCTCAGTAAAAAAGCAAAGAGGCTCAATATTGGCGAATTATTTAGTCTTTATGAGGCAGAAACGAAAAACTCCGGCTTCTGAGTTAGGTCAGAAGCCGGAGTTTTTTGAAGGGCTCAGTTCTTTTCGGTCCGTAGCGTCAGCTCGTCGCCTGAGGCGTCCACCACCAGAGCGGCGTTCTCCGCCGGGCCGTTGGCGATCAGGTAGCGGGCCACGAGGGTTTCCAAGTTGTGGCTGATGTACCGTTTCAGCGGCCGAGCGCCATACGACGGCTCGTAGCTCTGCCGAATGATCAGGTCGAGAGCCTCATCGGTGACCCGCAGGACGGTCGATTGGCCTGCCAGCCGGTCGGTGAGCCCCCGAAGGAGCAGAACCGCGATCTGGCGCAAGTTCCCCCGGCTGAGCGGCGAGAAGATGACCGTGTCGTCGACCCGGTTCAAGAACTCGGGCCGGAAGTGCCCCTTGAGCTGGGCCATGACTTGGTCGCGGACCGGCTGGGGAATTTCCCCGCCGTCGGTGACGCCGTCGAGAAGCATTTGGCTGCCGATGTTGCTCGTCATGATGATGACGGTGTTTTTAAAGTCCACCGTCCGGCCGTGGCTGTCGGTGACCCTCCCGTCGTCCAGAATCTGCAGCAGCACGTTGAACACGTCCGGGTGAGCCTTTTCGATTTCGTCAAACAGCAGGACGCAGTAGGGCTTGCGGCGAATCGCCTCGGTGAGCTGGCCGCCCTCGTCGTAGCCCACGTATCCGGGAGGCGCTCCCAACAGCCGGGAGACCGAATACTTTTCCATGTACTCGGACATGTCGATCCGCACCATGTTGTTCTCCGAGTCGAACAGCGTGCGGGCCAACACGCGGGCCAGTTCGGTTTTGCCGACGCCCGTGGGGCCGAGGAAGATGAACGAGCCGATCGGCCGCTTGGGATCCCGAATGCCCGCCCGGGCGCGCAGGACCGCGTCGGCGACCAGCTGGACGGCCTGATCCTGGCCGATGACGCCTTTGTGCAGTTCGTCGTCTAGGTGGAGCAGCTTGTCCCGCTCGCTCTGAACCAGTTTAGTCACGGGAATGCCGGTCCAGTCGCTGACGATTCGGGCGATTTCGTCCTCGGTGACCGACTCGCGCAGCAGCGACTCGCCGCCGGAGGCCTCCTTGAGGGCCTTTTCCTTTTTCGCCAGCTCTTCCGTCAGCTTGGGCAGCTCGCCGTGGCGCAGTTCGGCCATGCGTTCCAAGTCGTAAGCCCGCTCGGCTTTTTCCAGTTCGACCTTGGCGGCTTCGATTCGCTCGCGCAGGGCCTGCACGTCGGTCAGCCGCGATTTCTCCGACTCGTAGCGGGCGGTCAGCTCGTTCTGCTGTTCCCGCGCGTCGGCCAGTTCCTTTTGGAGCTCGGCCAAGCGTCTGGCGCTCGCGTCGTCGCGCTCTTTCTTGAGGGCTGCCTCTTCGATTTCCAGTCGGACGACCCGCCGGGAGACCGCGTCGAGCTCGGACGGTCGGGAGTTGATTTCCGTCTTGACCATGGCGCAGGCCTCGTCTACCAAGTCGATGGCCTTGTCGGGCAGGAACCGATCGGAGATGTACCGGTCGGACAGGGTGACCGCCGCCACGATGGCGCTGTCGGCGATTCGCACGCCGTGAAAGACTTGGAACCGGTCTTTCAGGCCCCGAAGAATGGAGATGGCGTCCTCAGGCGTCGGCGGCTCAACGCGCACCGGCTGGAACCGGCGCTCCAGCGCCGCGTCCTTTTCGATGTGGAGCCGGTACTCGTCCAGCGTGGTGGCTCCAATGCAGTGAAGCTCGCCCCGGGCCAGCATCGGCTTGAGCAGGTTGCCCGCGTCCATCGAGCCTTCGGTCTTGCCGGCTCCGACGATGGTGTGCAGCTCGTCGATGAAGAGGATAATCTGCCCTTCTGCCGCCTTGACTTCGCTGATGACCGCCTTGAGCCGCTCTTCAAACTCGCCCCGGTACTTGGCTCCGGCGATTAACGACCCCATGTCGAGCGCGAAGATCGTCCGGTTTTTCAGCCCTTCCGGCACGTCGCCCCGGACGATTCGGGCGGCCAGCCCTTCGACGATGGCCGTCTTGCCGACGCCCGGTTCGCCGATCAGCACCGGGTTGTTCTTCGACTTGCGGCTCAGAATTTGAATGACCCGCAGGATTTCCGCGTCCCGGCCGATCACCGGGTCCAGCTTGCCGTCCCGGGCAGCGGCGACTAAGTCGGTGCCGTATTTCTTCAGCGCTTCGTAGGTCTCTTCCGGGTTAGCGCTCTGGACGCGCGTCGCGCCCCGAACGCCCGTGAGGGCCTTGAGGAACCCTTCCTTTGTCAGCCCGGCGGCGGCTAACGCCTGGCCGGTCGGGGACGTGGGGAAGTCGAACAGCGCCAAAAACAGGTGTTCAACCGAGACGTACTCGTCCTTCATCGACTGGGCGCACTTTTCAGCGTTCAGCAGAAGCTGGGACAGGTCAGTGCTCAGGTAAATTTTTTCGATGTCGTAGCCGCCCGTTATCTTGGGCCGCTTGGCCAGGAGCTCTTCCAGCCGCGCCGGCAGCGCGCGGACGTCCGCCCCGCACTTGTCCAGCAGGCTTGGAATCAGGCCGTCTTTGGCGCCGACCAGCGCCAGCGCCAAGTGCTCCAGCCCTACTTGCTGGTGCCCGTGGGTGACGGCGATGTTCTGCGCCTCCGCCAAGGCCTCCTGCGATTTTTGTGTCAGTTTGTTCAGATCCATAGCTCACGCCTCCTTGTGGCGCTCATTTCTCTTGCCTGACCGAATTATATAAGGTCAGTATTAGTCAGTCAATGAGGATTTTGCTTTTTGGGCAATTTTGACGAGCCGAGGCCACAAAAAAGCGGAGCCTCGCTGTCGAGGCTCCACCGAAGGGGCGCGTTAGATTTTCCGTTTCCACTTGGTGCCCTGCGGGGTGTCTTCGAGGACGATGCCGCGGGCGGCCAGCTCGTCGCGGAGCCGGTCACTTTCGGCAAAGTTCTTGGCCTTTCGGGCGGCGTTGCGCTGTTCGACCAGCGCGTCGATTTCCGCGTCGCCGCCGGTCTCATGCGATAGGCCGAGCAGGCCCATGACCTCTTCGATGTCCCGGAAGAACTTTTCGGCGTCGTCAAGCCCTTTGCCGGAGAGGGCGCCGGAGGATTTGAGGTGCGTGTTGACCGCCTTGACGACCTCGAAGACGGCGCCCAGCGCGCCGGCGGTGTTGAAGTCGTCGTCCATGGCCTCTTCAAAGTCCTCCCGGCCCTGACGGACTGCTTCGCTCAGGCTGGCGTCGTCGTACGAAAGGTCTCGGCGGCTCTTGGCAAACTGAAGGTCTGACCAGCAGTTGCGGAGCCGTTCGACCATCGCGCCGGCCTGTTCGAGCCCTTCGGGCGAGAAGTTGACCGGCGAGCGGTAGTGAGCGCTCAGCATGAACGCGCGGATAGCCAGCGGCGAATAGTGTTTGCGGGCTTCGCGGGCCGTGAGGAAGTTGCCCAGCGACTTGGACATTTTCTCCTTGTCGATGAGAATGTACTCGTTATGAAGCCAGAAGTTGACGAACGGCTTGCCGGTCGCCGCTTCGGCTTGGGCGATTTCGTTCTCGTGGTGGGGGAAGGTCAGGTCGACGCCGCCGGAGTGAATATCGATGGTATCGCCCAACAGGGCGGTTGACATGACGCTGCACTCGATGTGCCAGCCCGGCCGGCCCTTTCCCCACGGGCTGTCCCACGCGGGCTCGCCGGGCTTTTGGGGCTTCCACAGGACGAAGTCCAGAGGGCACTTTTTCTCGTCGTCAACCTCAATGCGGGCGCCCGCCAAAAGCTCGTCCATGTTCTGTTTGGAAAGCCGGCCGTACTGGGGGAAGCTCTTCACGTCAAAGTAAACGGTGCCGCCCACCGCGTAGGCGTGTCCCCGGTCTATCAGCTTTTGAACGAGCTGGATGATTTGTGGCATGTACTCGGTCGCGCGGGGGTTGTAGCTCGCCCGTTTGATGCCCAACGCGTCGGCGTCCTCGTAGTAGTCGGCGATGGTCTTCTCGGCCAGTTGGGCGACGGTAATGCCGTCCCGGTTGGCCCGGTCGATCATCTTGTCGTCGATGTCGGTGAAGTTCTGGACGAAGGTCACCTGATATCCCTTGTACTCGAGATACCGGCGAAGCACGTCAAACACGATGAACGGACGGGCGTTGCCAATGTGAAAGTAGTCGTACACCGTTGGGCCGCAGCTGTAGAAGCTGACTTTTCCGTCGGCCAGCGGCACGAACAGCTCTTTTTTGCGGGTCAGGTCGTTGTACAATGAAAGGGCCATTTGAGCATCCTCCGTTCTTTCTGCTTTGAAGCGTTCAGGTTATTATACTATCATCATATTCGCCGATTCGCCTCTTTGAACTCGGCGAGGGAGATTTTCATGGAACGAATGGAACGGATCCGCGGCCTGCTCAAGAAACTGCCGAACCGCCCGGGCGTGTACCTGATGCACGACGAGGGCGGGAAGATTATCTACGTCGGCAAGGCGAAAAACTTGAAGCGCCGGGTCTCGTCGTACTTCAACCACAAGGACTTTGCCATTCCGCGGCTGCGAAAGCTGGTGGCCACAGTCTGCGACATCACCACGATTCGGACGGCCAGCGACGCGGAGGCTTACATCGTCGAAAGCCGGCTGATTAAGGCGTATCAGCCGTTTTTCAACGTGGAACTCAAAATGGGAACCCGCTACCCGTGGGCCGTGGTGACCGACGAGCCGTTCCCCCGGCTCGTGGTGACCCGGCGGCGGGACATCAAGGGCCGGTACTTCGGCCCGTTCATCTCCGCCGGAGCGCTGAAAGACGTGCTTCATATCATCGAGAAGGCGTTCCCGCTTCGCAGCTGCAAGTACGACCTGACGCGGACGAAACTTTCCCGGCCCTGTCTGGACTACGGCATAGGCAAGTGTGACGCGCCGTGCGTCGGGCTCTGTACCGCCAGAGAGTACGGCGAGCGGGTGGACGACGTGATCCTTCTGCTGAGCGGACAGACCGCTGACCTGATCGCTCGCCTGCGGGCCCGCATGGAAGAATGCGCTTCTCGGCTGGAGTTTGAGGCCGCCGGGGTGGCCCGTGACGCCATTCGAAGCCTGTGGCGCATGACCCGGTCGCAAGTCACCGGCACTCTGTCGGACGACTTGGACGAAGACAGCTGGACGGCCATGAAGGCCCTTCAGGAGCTCGTCGGTCTGCCGACCGTGCCGTGGCGTATCGACGGGTTTGACATCTCCCACCACGCCGGGTACGAAACGTACGGCGTCTCGGTCGTCTTTGAGCAGGGATACCCCAACCCGTCGCTGTACCGGCGGTTCAAGATCCGAACCGTCGACTGGATCGACGACTTCAGATCAATTGAAGAGACTGTGACCCGCAAGTACCGAATGGCGCTCCGGGCAGAAGCGCCGCTGCCCCAGTTGGCCATGATCGACGGCGGCCCGCAGCAGCTCGCCTTTGCCCGAAAGGCTCTGGCCGATCTGGAACTGAACCTGCCGACCGTCGCCTTGGCGGAAGAAGAGGAACTGATCTACACCGCGCCGGACGCCGCGCCGATTCGTCTGCCTCGGAACGATCCGGCGCTTCGGCTGCTTCAGCGGGTTCGGGACGAGGCGCACCGGTTCGCCATCACGTCGCACCGGCGGGCCAGCACGGCCCGGTTTAGCCGGTCGGCGCTGGAGGATATCCCGGGCATTGGAAAACACACTTCCGCGCTGCTGCTGTCGGCGTTCGGCAGCGTGAGGCGCGTCGCCGGACTGAGCGAGGAAGAACTGTCGTCCGTCAAAGGCATTGGGCCGGTCACGGCCCGGCGGATTAAAGAAGCCCTGTGCGGTTCGCCCGCACAAGAAAGCGAGCATGAACATGACGCCCAGAGGACAGAGAAGAATTGACGAGCGGTACATGAGGATGGCTCTGAGCTTGGCCGCCCGCGGAGCCGGAACGACGAGCCCCAACCCGATGGTCGGCTGTGTGATTGTCCGGGACGGCCACGTCATCGCGACCGGCTGGCACCGCGCCCCTAGGGCCCCTCACGCCGAAGCCGCCGCCCTTGCGGCCGCCGGGGAGCGGGCGGAGGGCGCGACGGTTTACGTCAACTTAGAGCCGTGCGCCCATCAGGGGCGCACGCCGCCCTGCGCGCCGGCCCTCGTCTCGGCCAAGGTCGTCCGAGTCGTCGCCGGGCTGGTTGACCCGTTCCCCCAAGTGGCTGGAAAGGGAATCGGAATACTGCGTGAGGCGGGAATAGAGGTCGATTGCCCCGTACTGGCAGAAGAGTCCGCGTGGCTGAACCGGGGCTTCTTGTCCGCCGTGAAGCGGAAACGGCCATGGGTGACCCTCAAAATTGCCTCGTCGCTTGACGGGATCACCGCGCTTCCCGACGGCACGAGCCAATGGATCACCGGACCGACGGCCCGCAAGCTGGGGCACCTGCTTAGAAGCGAGAACGACGCGGTCATGGTCGGCGGCACGACAGCCCGGCGCGATAAGCCCCGATTGGACGTGCGGGACGTTGACGGCCCGTCGCCCCGGCCGGTCGTGGTGAGCCGGGACTTCTCGGCCGCCATGCTTCTGCCGCGAAGCGGCGACGCTCTGGCCTACGCCGCGGACGGCTGTCCGATTCCCGATAAGCTTAAGGGCCGGGCCGCGACCGTCCCAACTGGCCCGGGGGGCTTGGACTTGAGCGCCGTATTGGCCGACCTGTGCCGAAGAGGAGTCAACAGGCTGCTCGTCGAAGGCGGCGGTACCTTGGCCTCGTCTCTTCTGCAGGAAGGCCTTGTGGATCAGCTGTCGGTCTTTCAAGCACCCTGCGTCTTAGGAAAGGGAACCGGTATGGCTCAGGAACTTTTGACCGAGAGCCTGCTGGCGCGCTGGAACTTCGTTCGTACCGCCGAACGCCGGGTTGACGACGATCTGTGGATTGAAGGAGTGAGCCCATGTTCACAGGACTGGTTGAGTGCACTGGCCGGGTCGTCGGTCTGACGCCCGAAGGCGGCTGTCAAGCGGTTACCGTCTCCTGCCCCTTTGCCGCCGAGCTGGCAATCGGCCAGTCGGTAGCCGTTGACGGTGCTTGTCTGACCGTCTCCGCTCTTGCCGACGGGGCGTTCCGCGTCCTAATGACCGCCGAAACGGTCTCCCGCGGCGGCTCGTCCCTGCAGGTCGGCAAGCGGGTGAACCTTGAGCGGGCCCTGAAGCTAGGCGGTCGGCTCGACGGCCATCTCGTGCTGGGCCACGTGGACGGGACGGCGCGCGTCGTGAGCCTGCGCCGGAGCGGCAGCTCGGCCCTGCTGACCGTCCTGATACCAAATGAGCTTCGCCGGTACGTGGCGGTTAAAGGCTCGGTCGCGCTTGACGGCGTCAGCCTGACGGTCGCCTCATTTGAGGGCGGCGCGGCCTCCGTCGCCGTTATCCCTCAAACGCTTGACGACACGACGCTGGGCGAACGCCGTTCCGGCGACCTGATCAATCTGGAAGTGGACGTGATCGCCCGCTACTTGGAGCGCCTGGTGTCAAACGATACGGGCGGAGAGAACCTGACAATGGCCAAACTGGCCGAAATGGGGTGGTGACGGTGAACAACCAACGAACCGGCGGCGAAAGCGCCGAAATAACTCGGGCCCGGGACGCGCTGCGCTCCGGCGGCGCGGTGCTGGTGACTGAAGGATCCGGCGAGGGCGACACGGGCGCGTTTGTCCTGCCGGCCGGAACTCTGACGGCTGAGAAACTGATCGCCGCCTCCTCCTTTGGGTTCAGCGACCCGTTCTTCGTCCTCAGCGAACCGACGGCGTCTCGGCTTGGGTTGGCAGTCGTCAAGGCCAGCAAGGGCGGCGCGTGGTTCGCCGAGTCGTTTGACCTCGCCCTCGCGCCGGAGATGCCGACCCGCCAGTACGAAACCGACGTGGCCCACGTCTTGGCCGACGAGTCGACGCCGGCGGGTGCGCTGCTTCGTCCCGGCCGCGTCAGGCCGCTGGTCGCCCGTCCGGGCGGCGTCGTCCGTCGGGCGTCGTTTGCCGAGGCGGCAAGCGACCTCGCCGAACTGGCCGGGTTTGGCGCGGGCGTCTTCGTCCCGGTCCGTACCCGTTCCGGCTCACCGGCGCCGCTGGCCGAAGCCGAAGAAGCGGCAAAGCAGTTGGGCGCGCCGGTCCTCGAGCTGAGCAGGCTGATCGCGTGGCGGGTGGCCCGCACAAAGCTCATCGAGCGAGTCGCGTCGGTTCACCTCCCGTCCGCGTGGGGTGACTTTGCCGCCATCGCGTACAGAAGCCAGCTCGAAGCGGATCCGGACCGGGTTCACATTGCCCTCGTCAAGGGAGACCTGTCGAAGGAAGACGCGCCGTTGGTCCGCGTTCACTCCGAGTGCATGACCGGCGACGTCTTCGGCTCGCTGCGGTGCGACTGCGGCCCTCAGCTTCACGCGGCCATGTCCATGGTGGAGCGCGCCGGCTACGGCGTTGTGCTCTACATGCGGCAGGAAGGGCGCGGCATCGGCTTGGTGGAAAAACTGCGCGCCTATGAGCTTCAGGAAAAAGGACTGGACACGGTAGACGCCAACTTGGCGCTGGGCCACAAGCCCGACCTGCGGGACTACGGCGTCGGCGCCCAGATCCTCAAAGACTTAGGAATCACTAAGCTGAGGCTTTTGACCAACAACCCGGCGAAAATCGTCGGCTTGCAGGGCCACGGCTTGGAAGTGGTCGAGCGGGTGCCCCTCGAAATTGAGCCGAACCGCTATAATAAAAAATATATGACGACCAAAGAAGACAGGATGGGTCACCTGCTTCACCTGTCCGACGGCGAAAAGGAGAGAGACCAATGAGAGTGTTTCAGGGCAACCTCACAGGAAGCGACGAGCGGTACGCCATCGTGGTGTCCCGGTTTAACGAGCTCATCGGCAGCAAGCTGCTTGAAGGGGCCAAGGACGCCCTGTCGCGTCACGGCGTCAACCTGAGAGGCGTGGACGTGTACTGGGTTCCGGGCGCGTGGGAACTGCCGCTGGTGGTGGAGGAAATCGCCCTGCGCGGCACCTATGACGCCATCATTGCCTTGGGCGCGGTCATTCGGGGCGACACGCCGCACTTTGAATACGTGTCCGCCGAAATGTCAAAAGGCTTGGCCGGCGTGGGGCTCAAACAGCGCGTTCCCGTCACCTTGGGCGTGCTGACGACCGAAAACCTCGAACAGGCCCTTCTTCGCTCGGGCAGCAAGGCAGGCAACAAGGGAAGCGAAGCCGCCGTCGCGGCCATTGAAATGGTGTCGCTGCTGCGTCAGATCCGCAGCGATCGGGAGGTGGAAAAGCAATGCTAGACCTGAAAGTCATCAGAGAGCAGACCGACCAAGTTCGGGCGTGGCTCAAAGCCCGGCACAGCACCGTTGACTTGGACGCCATCTTGGCGCTGGACGGCCAGCGTCGGGACATACTGGGGCAGTCTGAAGAGCTCAAAGCCCGCCGGAACGAAGGTTCCAAAGCCGTCGCCATGGCCAAAAAGAGCGGCGCCGACGCGGCCGCCCTGATGGAAAAGATGAAAGAGCTGGGCGAGCAGGTCAAAGAGCTGGACGACAAATTGGCCGACGTGGACACCGAAATCGGCCGCAAACTCTTAGAGATCCCCAACAAGCTCCACGAAACGGTTCCGCTTGGCGCCGACGAGCGGGAAAACGTCGAAGTCCGCCGCTGGGGCGAGCCTAAAAAGTTCAGCTTCGAGCCCAAAGCGCACTGGGACATCGGCGAGCTCACCGGTACCATCGACAGCGAGCGGGGCGTCAAGCTGGCCGGCAGCCGGTTTACCGTCCTCAGCGGGCTGGGCGCTCGGCTGGAACGCGCCATGGCCAACTACATGCTGGACTTGCACTGCCTGAAGCAGGGCTACACCGAGTATAACGTTCCCCTTATGGTGTCCACAGAGACCATGACCGGCACAGGGCAGCTGCCAAAGTTCGCCGAAGACCTCTACAAAATCGGCGGCGACGACGACGTACCGCTGTGGCTCATTCCCACGGCAGAAGTCCCGCTCACCAACCTGCACAGCGGCGAAACCCTTTCAGAAGACGACCTGCCGATGTACATGACCGCCTACACGCCCTGCTTCCGCCGCGAGGCCGGCAGCTACGGCAAGGACGTTCGGGGCATCATGCGGCTTCACCAGTTTGACAAAGTCGAAATGGTTAAGCTCTGCACCCCGGAGACCAGCTATGACGAACTGGAAAAGCTCACGGCCGACGCCGAATCGGTCCTTCAGGGGCTCGGGTTGCCGTATCGGGTCATCGTCCTCTGCTCGGGTGACATCGGGTTCGGCTCCGCCAAGACCTACGACGTGGAAGTGTGGCTCCCGTCCCAGAACTGCTACCGCGAGATCAGCTCCTGCAGCAACTGCGAGGACTTCCAGACCCGCCGGATGAACTGCCGCTACCGGCCCGCCGGCGGCGGAAAGCTTCGCTATCCGCACAGCCTCAACGGCAGCGGGCTGGCCATCGGCCGGGCGGTCCTTGCGGTCATCGAAAACTACCAGCAGGAAGACGGCTCGGTCGTCATCCCCGACGCGCTCGTTCCCTATATGGGCGGCGTCAAAGTCATTCCCCCAGTCGGAAAGTAACCGCAAAAAAACAGGGCTCTCGGGCATATGATATGCTCGGGAGCCCTTGCTTTTTGTCAGTTATGCCAGCGTCGCGGCCGCCATAGGCCGGCTCGTATCGTATCCCAGCTCGTAATAGTGCTGGTTGTTGAAGTCGAACGGCTTGATGATCTCAAGACCCAGCTTGCGGGTATGAGCCGCCAGCGACCGAGGGTTCACCTGATTGATGAACGTAATCAGCACGGGAAAGCGCTTCGCCATCTCGCGGCGGGAGAACTCGAAAATATTCGGCAAAACGTCTGTCCCGCGGTAAGGAGCGTCAACGCACACCGGCCCGTACTGGTACGAGTTCTTCGTGTCCAGCTGTCGGCCCAGATAAGTCACCGACGGCAGATCGGCGATCATGTGGGCGAACAGCGGCCAGACCTTCCAATAATCCCACGATGCCGCCATCGCGTAGGCCACGACCCGCCGGCCGTCCACAGCCACCGACAGCCCGTGCTCTTGGCTCATCAGCGACTTGAACTGATCCTCCGAAAACAGAGTGGTCACAAAACCGTTCGGCTTATCCTCCGGTGAAATGGTGCTCACGTGATACTTCTTCTGCAGTTCCGCAACGCCCGGCAGGTCTTCCGGGCGGGCCAACCGATACTCCATGTTTCTCCCCTCCAGTCGAAAAGTTGTGAAACGCCCTTGATCAGCATAGGAAAGTGGGGCCGGAATATCAAGAGGGAGAAACGACGTTCTGGCTCTTTTCGGAGCTCGGAAGAAAAGCCGCAAAACCGCCGCAGGAAATGAAGATCCACCTGTCACAGCCAGCCCAGTCAGGATATAATAAAAACATCTTTCGGTCGGAGAACTCCGGCTCTGGAGGGAAGTGTTCGTCTCATGGAAAACATCGTCATCATCGACTGCGGCTCCCAGTTCACCCAGCTCATCGCGCGAAGAATACGGGAAATGCACGTGCACAGTGAAATCATACCGGCCGGCTGCACCTTAGACGAAGTCAAAAGCCGCCAGCCCAAAGGGCTCATCATCTCCGGCGGCCCCAAAAGCGTCCTTGACCAAGGCTCGCCTCGGGTTCCCGACGGCTTCTTCTACCTCGGCGTCCCGATCCTCGGCGTCTGCTACGGCATGCAGCTCATGGCGCGCCTGTTCGGCGGCGTCGTCCGCCGCTCAAAAGCCCGCGAGTACGGCAGAGGACATGTCAGCATTCAGGACAAATCGTGCGCCATCTTCGCCGGCCTGCCCGACTCGTTCCAAGTGTGGATGAGCCACGGCGACGACGTGGAAAAAATTCCGCCAGACTTTGTCCTCACCGCCCAATCGGACGACGGCGTCGTCGCCGGTTTCCGCAGCAAAGACGGCCGCTTCAACGCCCTGCAGTACCACCCTGAAGTGGCTCACACCCAGGGCGGCGAAAAAATGCTTCACAACTTCATCTACGACATCTGCGGCTGCAAAGGCGACTGGCAGCTCGGCGACTGGATCAGCATCGCTCAGGCCGACATCGACGCTAAAGTCGGGAATGATAAAGTCATCTGCGGCCTCTCCGGCGGCGTCGACTCGTCCGTTGCCGCCGCGCTTGTCAGCCGCGCCATCGGCGATCGGCTCGAGTGCATCTTTGTCAACAACGGACTCCTGCGCCAGAACGAAGCTGAAGAAGTGCTGGAAAGCTACAAGCAGATGAAGCTGAACGTCCACTACGTCGACGCGTCGGAGCAGTTCCTCTCAGCCCTCACCGGCGTCATCGAGCCGGAGCGGAAGCGCAAAATCATCGGCGAAACCTTCATCAGGGTTTTTGAAGAGCAGGCGCGGAAAATCAAAGGCGCCCGCTGGCTCCTGCAGGGCACCCTGTACCCGGACGTTATCGAAAGCGGGGCCCGCAAAGGCGCCGACGTCATCAAGAGTCACCACAACGTCGGCGGTCTGCCGCAGGACATGAACATGAACCTGCTCGAGCCGCTCCGCGACTTGTTTAAAGATGAAGTCCGCGCCCTCGGCCGTCTGCTCGGCCTGCCGGAAAACATCGTCCGCCGTCACCCGTTCCCCGGCCCCGGCCTCGCCGTCCGCTGCTTGGGCGACATCACCAAAGAAAAGCTGAACGTCCTTCGTCAGGCCGACCACATCTTCCTTGAAGAAATCCGCGCCGCCGGGCTGTACGACCAAATCTGGCAGGCCTTCGCCGTCCTGCTGCCGGTTTTCACCGTCGGCGTCATGGGCGACGAGCGGACCTATGCCCGAGTCTGCGCCCTGCGGGCCATCACCTCCAGCGACGGCATGACCGCCGAATGGTACCCAATGTCTCACAGCGTTCTTGACCGGGTCTCCACCAGAATATGCAACGAAGTGCGGGGGATTAACCGAGTAGTCTACGACTGCACCAGCAAGCCACCAGCAACCGTGGAGTGGGAATAAAATAAAAATGACAGATAATGAAAACAGGGCTTCAAGCCCTGTTTTCATTGTATCCTTGGGAAGCTGGCGTGAAAACAAGCGGAAGCGGGCGTCGATTGGTTCAACTGAAAAAGGCACGGCGCGCGCTTCCGAAGAGTGTAAGATTTAAAAGTTACTTTATCAAATATGAAAGGGGTGCCTTGCAAACGAAAAAAATACATATTGAAAAGGACAGCGTGCAGGAGACGTTGATTATCCCGTTATACGGCAGAAAGATGTGTGCGGAAAAATTCCCTACTCTCTATACGGACACCACGGCACAGACGCTCTGTGAGAGCTTGGACTATGACTTCTCCCCGCTGGAAGCGAAAAAGGACACCCTTTTCCACGAGTTCGGAGCGCTGGAAGCGGCGATGCGTCAGCTTGATATGGCTTGGGAAATTAACGATTACCTCAAACTGCACCCGAAAGCCGTTATCGTCAATCTTGGGTGTGGACTGGATAACACAGGAAGAGCTTGTGACAACGGTACGTGTAAAATTGTGAACGTTGATCTTCCAGATGTGATAGCGGTTCGGGAGCGCCTGATGCCCGCTGAAGAAAGAGAAAAGAACATCACTGCCGACATAAAAGATTGTGAGTGGATGAACGAAGTCGACGGAACAAACGGGGTCATATTTTTTGCGGCGGGAGTCTTTCATTATTTTGAGACCGAGAAAGTAAAGGACTTAGTCTTGAGGTTATCAAAACGATATCCCGGCGGGCGTCTAATTTTCGACGCGGTGGGAAAACGCGGCCTCAAAATGATGAAGCGGACAGTCCTCAAGAACATGGGGATGAAGGATATCGATGTGCTCTTTTGTGTGAACGACCCAGAGCAAGACTTGAATTGGTCCGACAAGATCACCGTCACAAGCAAAGGGTACATGCTCGGCTATTATGACATGAAGACAAAGGGCATTCGTTGGACGCATCGTCTCCTCGCAAAAATGGGAGATCGATGGCTCAAAATGACCGTCTATCGGATGGATTTTTAATTTTAAAAACGATAAGAAAGACATCGAGGGAAAACTCAGCGCCGCAGCCGTTTGTTTGTGTCGTCATGTTGAGGACAACTATTCGCGCCGCGGCGAACGGTCGAAGGGGAAATGACCTGCCGAAGCGGGCGCTGTTTTTGGGCAGTAAGATTTTAAAATGGCGTTGGCGCGGAAGAGCTCCAAATACAACGGTCCGCGCCCCCTTGAGGGCGACCAGTTCCGCGCGGGGCTGACCGTCCCGGCGGTCGCTTGAATGATTTGAATGAGAAGTCTGGCCCGGCTTCAGCCGAGCATATAAAAGCAACCGAGGTCATCAAGTCCAAAGGCTTGATGACCTCGGTTATTTGTTTTAAGAGTCCTTGCCGGGCATCTCCACGTCAAAACCGCCGTCCAATATAAATTTACGAAGCGTCACGTCGATCTTCGTCGAAATTTTTAGCGGAATAATTTTTTCCCCTGTGAGGGCTTCAAAATATTCCGTTGCCTTCGCCCTGTCCACCGTCTTTTTCAGCGCGGCGAACCGGCCGTACTTGTTGATGTTGTCCTCAGTCACCTTCTGTGCCATCAGGTCTCGCAGCTTTCCCTCGTCCAGCCCAAAGAGGGCAGCGAACCGATGAATCTGAGCGTCCTTCGCTTTTGTCATGTACTCGGTAATATAGTCTCTCAGCGTTTTGCCGTCCTCGGGGACGACGTCGCCCCGCTGAATGTCGCGAAGGAAAATCCCAGCGAACTTTTGTTCTTCCTGCGAAAGCTCGGCAAAGGTTTTGTGAAGTTCCTCTTCCGCCTGTTTCAGCAGGTCTGCGCTCGCTTCCTTCTGATGAAACAGCTTCAGGTACTTTGTAAAGCGCGAGTTCATGTAATCGGTATTGATCGTCGCCGTGTCAATCGTCGTCAAGTGGCCGTCAAGCTCATACGGAAGGTCTTCGCCGTTCTCGACGTCACCGCCGCCGCTGAAAAGCTCCTTGTATCGGATGACTAAAACCATATAGGTCCGCTCGTCAATCAGGACGTCGACCCAGCGATCTTCGCCCGTATCGGGGTCTGTGAAGCCGCACGACAAAACGTTCCACTGGAAACCCTGAACTTTTGCCGCCTCTAGGTAATGATTGAACAATTTGAAAAGGTTCGCGAACTTCTTGCGCTCGGCCGTCTCCTCGGGAAGCCGCTCGAAGTTGGCGATTCCAGAGCTTTCAAACAGGTTCTTGATCTGGGTAAAAATAGAGTTCATGTGTTCAAGGTTCTGGTTCAGCCGGTCCGCGAAAAGCCCCAGCGGCTTGTCGCCTGAATACAGCTTTACCGCCGCCGCGATCAGCCGTTCCATCGTGTGAGGCCTTCTGTAATAGCGAATCGTGCCGAACGGCTTTTCAGGCCCGAACAGCCGGTTCGTCCGAGAAAACGCCTGAATGATGTTCTCGTATTTCAGAACCTTGTCCATGTACAACGTATTAATCCACTTGGAATCGAACCCGGTCAGCATCTGGTCAACCACGATCAGCAGGTCAAGCCGTTTCTCCGGCGCCAGCTCACCCCGCTCGTACGGGGCTTTATGCGCCAGCCGGGCGGCAATATCCTTCTTCATCTTGCTAAACGTCGGAATCGTAAAATTCTGCCCGTACCGCTCGTTATAGTCGGTGATGATCTCAACGAGTCCGTCTTCCTTGTCCAAACCGTCACCGTTGTTATCGATCGTCGAATCAAAAAGAGCCGTGGTCTTCAGCTTCGGCTCGACCGCCTTCAGACGGCGATAATACTGAATTGCCTCGGCAATGCTTCCGGTCGCCAAGATGGCATGAAACTTGCCGTTTCGGCTCAGCGTGGCCCAGTTCTCCAAAATATCCTGAACCACCATCGACTGATGAGCCTCGCAGGTGTACTGACTGTCGGGCAAAAAGTCCTCGATTCCCTTGACGTAGTTCCCTTTCTCGTCGAACGAACCGGCCATCGGAAGGTTCATGTACTTGTAAAAAACCGCGCTCTTCTTGGGATCGGCGTTCGCTTCCTCAACCGTTCGGGCCTTCGCCTTTTCCAGTGCAACAGCTTTCCGAAGGTCTGTGTCCTTATAGGTTAGAACCTTGTACGGGTCAAACCCCAGCACGTTTTTATCCCGAATCCCGTCGGCAATGCTGTACCGGTGCAGCTCGTTGCCGAATACCGTCGCCGTCGTGTTCATCTTCTTCTGGTTCTCATCCTGAATCGGCGTGCCGGTAAAGCCGAAGAACAACGCGTTGGGGAAAGAATTCTTAATCGTCACCAGCATATCCCCAAACGTCGAGCGGTGACACTCGTCCACGATAAAGACGATATGCTTGGAGCGCATCAGCTCCAAATCGGCCGCATTCAAGCCCCCGTCGTCCTCGTCCTTGATGTTGCTCATCTTTTGGATCGACGTCACAATCAGCGTGTCCGATGGGTTATCGCTCTTGAGCTTTGTCACCAGCGCGCCCGTGTTCTCCGTTGCCTGAACCTCTTCGCTCTCGCCAGCAAAGCCGCGGTATTCCTTTAAGCTCTGTGTCCCCAGCTCGATTCGGTCCATCAGGAAAATCACCTTGTCCGCGTCCTTTGACGAGGCGATCAGCTGAGCGGACTTAAACGACGTCATTGTCTTGCCCGACCCGGTCGTGTGCCAAATATAGCCGCCGCGCTGCTGCCCGCCGTCCCAGCGGTTTCCCGTCACCTTGTCGGAAATGGCATTCGCCGCGAAGTACTGATAACTGCGCATCACCTTGAGAACGCCGTCCGAATTGTCCGCCACCGTGTAAAAGCCGATCAGCTGGTGAGCCATCGGGATCGAAAGCAGAGAAGACGCGACGTTCTTCCAATCGTTCATCGGCTCGTTATCGAAGTCCGCCCAGTGAAAATAAAAGTCTGGGTTGAACTTGCCGTCTGGCCCGGGATTGGCAAAGTAAACCGTTTCTTCCGGGGTCATCGCCACAAAAACCTGCACGAGCGAGAAAAGCCCCGAAAAAATGCCCTCGCCGGAGTACTTTTCAATTTGATTCCACGCCTGACTGACCGGCACTCCGCTTTTTTTGAGCTCAATATGGATTACCGGCATGCCGTTGATTAAAAGCGTCAAGTCACCCCGCCGGTCGTTCAACATCTTCGAGTGGCTCAAGAAGTGGGGCTGTCGGGCGATCTGATAACGGCTCAGTCCCTTGGCAATCTCCCGCCGGTCGTAGATTTTCAGCGACCGCTCCTTGCGGTATCCCTCCCGGTCGTCCTTGTTGTCCCGAATAATGGTGACGCTGCCGCCGTTGATGAAGCCGTTCAGCTTGAGCGGCGTCCTCAGCCCGCCGATCTGCTCCAGGATCTGCCGCATTTCACCGTCGGTTAACGGACAGTTGTTCAGCCGGTCGCGGCCCCGGTTGTTTTCAAAAAGGATATTCGCCCAGTTCTGAATGAGCTCTTGTTCTGTCCGGTGCGTTAAAACGTCCTTTTCCCAACCGTGCTTGGACAGGGTTTGAATCAGCGCTTCTTCAAAATCGGACTCTTGGTTGAATGACATGGCGAGCTCCTTTCTCGGTTAGGCGAACATCTTTTCGAGGCACGACTTTTTGACGTTCTGCAGCCGCTCCAGCTCCTGACGGTGAAGGGCGATGAGATGGTCGAGTTTGGAAAAAGTGCGGCTGATTTTGTCTTGCTCGGCTCTATCTGGGTATCGAACGGTTACTTCTTGAATATCTGAATTGTGGATATGAACAATGGATTTCCCCTGCGCTTTTCGCGCCAACTCTTTTTGGGGGGGGCCATTTGATATTACCAAAGCAACGAACGAAGGATTCATAAAAGTAAATGGATGAAGTATGTTAAGGTCGCCACCAAGTAGAATGCCTGATTTTAAAATAGCCGCAGCTCTTGCGATGTCTTCTGCTGTTTCGCCAGAAGCGGGAACAATAACTTCATTACCTTTGCTGAACACGGCACCGCTCCGGATGTCGGCGAATGTGTCTACCCCTTCAATCTCAAACTGATACTTTGTATAGAGCCTTCCGTAAAGAATGATGGGAGTCCCTGAGCCTTTTAAATCCCCTTTAGAATAGCCGTTGCCTTTAGAGAAGTTTGCGACGTCGTTAATCTTCCGTTCTTCCCATTCATCTGAAAACCCGGCGAAGCGGAGGGCCGGTACTTTGGCACCGTCTTTGGGGAACATCTTCTCCAGCATGAACTTCTTCACGTTCATCAGCTTTGAATATTTTCGCTCGTGAAGGGCGATGAGGCGGTTAAGGATAGCAAAATGTTCGCCAATCTTCCATTGTTCGTTCAAATAAGGTATTGGAATTTTAATTTCCATCACCTTATTTTTTGATATGTTATAGCGAGAAATACCCTGTGCTAAGAAAACTATTTTTTTTCTAATTTTGGGCGATCTTAGCGTATAAGCTAGAAAATTATTATCGAATTTAACTGCTGGCCGATATCCAAAACAAAAACTGTTTAGATAAGTTTTTGCGCTATTTTCTTGTAATACACTAGACATTCCGACCTCTTCGGGGGTCTCAGAAGATGTTGTAAAGAATACGTCCCCTTTTTGAACGGTATGTTGTTTATCATCAATTTCGACTGCCTCAACCATTTTGGGGCTAGTAATCGGATTGGAAAATACATTCATATAGGTGATATATTTTGCCTCCCCGTGCCCAAAGTCTGAGCTAGTTTTTCCAGACAAACCAGTATACGTTGACCCTATATCCCCCAGCTTCCTCTCTTCCCATTCGTCCGAAAACCCGGCGAAGCGGAGGGCCGGTTTCTTGGTGGTCTCTGGCATGCTATTCACCTTTGAGCAGCGCTTTCAGCTCGGCAATGCCTTTCATGTCGTACTCGCTCCCCCGCAGCTCGTCCAGCATGCCGGCCAAGGCCGTTTCGGTCTCGCGGATTTCCCTTTCAACCGACGCCAAGGTCGTTTCGTACTTGGCGCACAGGGCTTCCAGACTGGCGATCAGCTTCCGAATCTCCGCGTTGGGGAGTTCGGTCAGGCGCTTGACGAGCGGGTCGATCCACTTTCGCTTCAAAAGCTTGCGGGCTTCGTCGTCGCTCAGCCCTTCAATCGTCTTTTTTGTCCTCAGGTGCAGGGCGGCACTTTCGTCTTTAACCTGCTTTTTTAACGCCTTTTCTTTTGTCGCCAGCGCGTCGGCTTTTTTCAGCACCGCGAGCGTTTCGGGGTTGTCGACGTTGTCTTTGAGCGCTTTTTTCACTTCTGCCGGGACGAAGGCGTCTTTTGCTTCGTTGACGAACGGCCGTTCTTTTTCCTCTTCGCTCAGTTCGTCAAGCAGGGCTTCGTATTCGGCGGCCAGTTCGCTCAGCTGGCTTTCTTTTGCCTTGAGGGCGGCCAGTTCGTCCGCCAGTACGGTTTCTTGGACGAGGTCGAACGGGAGAATATGGCCGGTCCAGCCGTCCTGTATTTCTTCGTCTTTGCCGTTCTTTTTCCTGACGATCATCTTGGGGTCAACCCCTTTGATGGCGGCAAGGCCTTCGGTCTGGATGATTTCAATGTCAACGGCGATGCCTTTCCAGTCGTCGTGGAGGAGCTGATACGCGGCGTATTTGTCGACGAGTGGGAACCCGCTCAGCAGGCTGAAGATTTGATCGCTGACGGCGGCTTCCGCGCTGGAGGTGTTGAGCGTTTCCATTTTGTCGATCAGTTGGGCGGTTAGGTACGTTTCAAGGTCTTTGAAGGCGGCCTGATACCGGGTGATGAACGCGCCGACTGACGGGTGGTTCATGACCGCTTCTTTGACGTTCGGGACGTTGACGTGGCAGTACGCGTCGTTATCCGGGCAGAAGAGCGCTTCTTTCAAGCCCGGGAGGGCGGTCCAGTAGTCCTGAAGGGCACGGAGTTCGCTTTCCGGCACGCCGCCGAACATGGAGGCGTAGATGTCCCAGCTTTCAGCTGGCTCGGACGAGTCGACGTAGCGGGGTATGTTGAGGTTGTAGTCGTTGGCGCGGATTTCTTCCAAGCTGACGACGCGGGAGAACTTGGGGACGGACGTTCGGGACGTGACGACGTCGACGATTTTTTTGATGTCGCAGGCGCGCAGGACGTTGTTCTTGCCTGCTTTTTCAAAGCCTTTGGACGCGTCGACGATCAGGACGTCGGTGTAGTCGGCTCGCCCGTGCGGCTGTTTTAAGACCATGATGATGGTAGGAATGCCGGTGCCGAAGAAGATGTTGGCGGGCAGTCCGATGACGGCGTCAATGTAGTTCCCCTCGATGAGGTTTCTACGTATGGTTCCCTCTTCGCCGCCGCGGAAGAGGACGCCGTGCGGCAGAACGATAGTCATGATGCCGTCGGGTTTGACGTGGAAAAGGTCGTGGAGCAGGAAGGCGTAATCGGCCTTTCCTTTGGGCGCTATGCCAAAGTTGGAATAACGGGGATCGTTTTCTTTGCCCACTGGGTTCCACGCCTGTGAGTACGGCGGATTGGAGACGACGGCGTCGACGTACAGTGGGTTATAGGTGCGGGTCGGGTCGTCGTCGTCAAAATAGGGCCAGTCGTCTTCGAGGGTGTCGGCGTTCCGCGTGGTGATGTTGTCGGGGATGATGCCTCTCATGACGAGGTTCATGCGTGTGAGATTGTAGGTGTTCTCTTTGAGTTCCTGCGCGTAGTACAGGATGTTATCTTCGCTGCCGATGTACCGGGCGGCGCACTTGCCGATGTTGATGAGCAGAGAGCCGGAGCCGCTCGTCGGGTCGTAAATTTTGATTTCCTGCCGGTCTTTGAGGTGATGGGCGACGATTTCGGACATGAGCAGTGAGACTTCATGGGGCGTGTAGAATTCACCGGCCTTCTTGCCGGCGTTGGCCGCGAAGTTGCTGATTAAATACTCGTAGATGAAGCCAAGGACGTCGTAATCCTGTTTGCCGTCCATGGGAATGTCTTTGATGAGGTAGAGCAGGTCGCGAATCGCTTTGGTTCGCGCGCCGGACGTTTCGCCGAGTTTGGACAGGCCGGTTTCCAGTGTTTTGAAGATCCCGCTGAAGACTTTTTTGTGCGACTTGTTGATGAGCCGGTTGAAGGCTGGCAGGGCGGTTGTCACGTCGTCGGCGGAGAAGTCTTTTCCTTTGGCGATCCACGTTGAAAAAAGGTTTTCGTAAGCGATGAAGTAGCCGATGTCCTTTTGGACTGTTCCGACCGTCTCGGCGTCGTCTTCGGTGAGGCTCGGGATGTATTCGTCGGTCCAAGCGGCGTCTTTCAGGTATTTGACTTCCTTATCGGAAAGAAATTTGTAGAAGATGAAGCCCAAGATGTAGTCTTTATACTCGTTCGCTTCAATCTTTGAACGCATTTTGTTTGCCGATTCCCAAATTTTGGAGGCAAGCTGTTGTTTATTCATGGCCGTTATCCTTTCTATTGGTTGGGTGATTTGCCGCGAGTGCGCGACTGTCGTTTGCCCAAAAGGGCGGAATCATCTCTCGATTGGGATGGCCTCGCAGATGTCCCCAATGTTGCAGCCAAGATAGGCGCAGATGCGCAGAAGGACGGACAGCGAGACTTCTTCGCCTTTGTTCAGCTTGCTCATGGTCCCGGCAGACAGGCCGGTTGCTTTGCGCAGATCGACTTTCGTTATATCGCGCTCGATCAGCATGACCCATAATTTCTTGTAACTGATTTTCATCGTCGGCACCTCTTTTGAGTGATAATGTGAGCGATGCAATCAATTATAAGGCTTAAAGCTCGTCTTTTCGATAGTAGTTTCTAAGTTTTAATTATATAGCTCGACTTTTCGTGACCCATAAACCAGACCGAAACGCCTCAAGGCAAGATGTTCAATTTGATCATGCCACTTCAATAACATCATTTCGGCGATTTTTGATCAAATTGTCCCTTGACGCGATATTTTGATCAGGAACATAATAACGACATCAAAGTTTGAGAAAATGATCAAATTAAGGGGCGAGGTATGAATGCGGGAGTACACCTATCAAGATAAATGTGAGAGCTTGTTTACCTCTCAGATTGTCAAGTACATCACAATCATTTATGAAAATAAAGGCAAGCAGGAACTAGTGGCTTCCCGGCACGCAGATGTCCTGCAGGGTTTAGTTGATATCGCTAAAATCCAGAGTACAGAGAGCTCGAACAAGATTGAAGGCGTCTTCACGTCTGAAGAACGGCTGAGAAAAATAGTCATGGAGAAAACGACACCTCGCACCCGGAACGAGAAGGAGATTGCCGGGTATCGGGATGTCCTGAGGACGATTCATGAGAGCTTTGAGCATATTCCGATTAAGCCGGCTGTTTTCCTTCAGCTTCATCGGGATCTGTTTAAGTTTGAGGACGCGCGGTTCTGCGGGACGTGGAAGACTTCAGACAACCGAATCGAAGAAGTGGAAACGAATGGCACGAGAAAATTGCGGTTTCAGCCGGTCGCGGCATGTCAGACGCCTGAAGCGGTCGAAAAACTTTGTGCCGCGTATCAGGAAAGCCTCTCTGGTTCGGAAGCTGAACCGCTCTTGGTCATTTCGATGTTTATTCTTGATTTCTTGTGCATCCATCCGTTTGCCGATGGAAACGGCCGCATGAGCCGTCTGCTGACGATTCTTTTGCTATATCAGAATGGTTATATTGTCGGAAAGTATATTAGTATTGAAAAGCTGATCGAGACGTCAAAGGAAAAATATTATGACGCTTTATTTGCCAGCTCAGTCGGGTGGCATGAAGGGAAAAACGATTACCGGCCGTTTGTCACCTACATGCTGGGTGTGATCGTGGCGGCCTACCGCGAATTTATTGACCGGACGGCATTAGTAGCGGAACGGAAGGTTTCCAAAGCGGATCGTATTGTGGATATGGTGCGGAGTAAACTTGGAACCTTCACGAAAGCTGAAATACAGGATACTTTACCCGATATAGCACAGGCGACGATTCAGAGAACACTTGCTCAATTGCTGCGGGAAAATAAGATCATCAAAATTGGTGGAGGGCGATATACCAAATACCGCTGGAACTGAGGCTGGAATGGCGAATCGCAAGAAGACTGACAAGAAGTTGTTTGGCGCGAGTTGGAGAATACAATTGACAGTTTTTTGACGGTTGTTGTGGCGTGGCGATCCGAGTGACTTTTACGGGCGGCCGAGTATTGGCGGCGCTCACTTTGCTCAGTTGATAATCATAAGAAGTTCCCGGCTTTATGCCGGGGGCTTCTTATGTTCTTCTTTGAGCAGAGCGTGAATTGAAAAGGTCATGGGTTTTGCTGGCAGAGTGCCAGCGGCAGCTAAAACGAGATGGCTCAATTTGATCATTGCCGCTTCAATAACGTCATTCTGACGCGGTGTGATCAAATTGAGGCGAATGGTTCAACAAAGGGCCGATCGCGCAGCCCGTTTCCGTCTGGTTTTGTTCTAATGTTCGCCAGTTTCCTGTCGGTCTCCTGTTTTTCATCGATTTGGCATAACTGAATAATACATGGTCATTTTTTTATGCTTGAGCGTGAAACATTCCCTTTCAACTGTTATAATCGGCTCATGTTGATACGGCTTGCGAGCTCACAAACACAGGAGGTCTCCCTGGATAAGTTTTTAATTTCGTCCACCGGCGTTTCGATGAACTACATGCCCCATTACATGGCGAAGGAGCTGGGATATTTTGCCGACGTCAATTTGGACGTGGAGTCCTACGTCCCCGGTCCGTGGACCAAGGTCCTAGCCGATATTGATTCAGGGCAGGCTCACGCGGTCGAGGGCGGTATCTGGGTGCCGCTCATCTATATGGATCGGATCAAGAACTATAAGGCGTTCGCCAAGGTGGCGTCCCGCTGTCCGTTCGCCGTTGCCTCGCGGAAAGAGCTTTCATCGTTCAGTTGGAAGTGCCTTGAAGACAAGACGGTCCTAGTTCCCGGCGGCAACGGCGCCAGCGCTTCGGTGTTCGTGCAGGGGTGCCTGAGCGAGTCGGATGCGGACGTGAGCCGAGTTCAGTTCGTTCACGACTTCACCGCCAAGATGTTGGTGGAGCTGTTCAACGGCGGTCTGGGGGACTTCATCATTCTTCAGCCCGATCTGGCGGCTCAGATCGCGGCTTCCGGCGCCGGGTTTGTGGTCGCCGATTTGACCGTTCACGGCGGGCCAGTGCCGTGGAGCGTCTACTACGGGACGCCTGAGTTTTTGGACGATTCGAAGAACTTGGCGGGCCGGTTTGCCTTGGCTCTCCAGCGAGCGACGACGTGGATTTTAGAGCATGACGGCGCGGACTGCGCGGGCGTGATCCGTAAAAAATGGCCAAAGGTGGATGTTGAGGCAGGCGTTCGGGTGATTAACCATTTTCGGTCGAAGGGAATGTGGACGCCCAGCGCGGCGGTTGATGCGGAGTCGCTGAACCGCTGGCAGAAGTTCTGGATCGACGGGAATATGATCGACCAGTTGATTCCTTACGATCGGGTTGTGGATTTCCGCCCGATGGCGTTTGCCGAGGAGCGCCTTCGCTCCTGCAGGTAAAAGAGTTGCAAAAAGCCAGCGCCCTGAGGGCGCTGGCTTTTTCTGTGGGCCGCCGGGAGGCGGCCTGTGTTCTTCGTGCTGTGCCTAGTTGCTGCGCTTGGGGTTAGAAGTACTCGGCGAGCGGCTGAGGCGGATTGGCGAACTTGCGTTTTTTGCTGTGGCACAGGCCGGTTTCAACCATCATTTCGGCCATTTTTACCGTGACCGTGACCGGGTCGATGACCGGCAGGCCGACGAGCTTCTGGAGTTCTTCGTCGTACCCGCAGAGCCCGCCGCAGCCGAGAATGACGACTTCGGCGCCGTCCTCTTCGACGATCTTGGTGATTTCTTCTTTAAGCCGCTGAAGAACTTTGTCTTTTTCGGTGACGCACTTTTCGACGTTGATATCGATGGCGCGAATTGAGGCGCATTTGCCTTCCAGCCGAAAGAGCCGGACGAGGTCTTCTTGAAGGGGGATGTTCTGCTTCATGGCCGTCAGAACGGTGTACTTGTGGCCCATCAGGCAGGCGATCGTCTGGCTCGTCTCGGAGATGCTGAGCACGGGAATGCTGAGAGCCTCTTTCAGGGCGAAGATCCCCACGTTTCCGAATCCGGCCAGCACGACGGCGTCAACTTTTTCCTCTTCAACCTTCTGCAGAATTTCGCGGATCAGCGACCAGCTTGACTGATAGTCTGCGAAGCCGCAATCGATGTTTTCCGTTCCCCGGGAGTTGTTCATCGGGATGATCTGGGTGTTCGGGTTGATGATTTTCCGCTTGGCGGAACGGGCGATGACTTCGGTGGCGATTGTCGAGCTGTTGGGGTTGGCGACGAGAATTTTCATTTGTGAGCTCCTTTTCAGCTATTGGCCTTGCTGGCCTGCTCGGCGGTGATTTTGCCGTCAAAAACGTCGCGGTTAAATTCGCCTTCGTCCTTGGCGAGGATGAGCGAGACTAGCGCGTCGCCGTCCACGTTGGGAATCGTGGTGATCATGCCGCGGAACCAGTCGACGCCGGCAATGATGGCGATGCCTTCCAGCGGCAGGCCGAGGGACGGCATGAGCCCGGCAGAATGACCAGCGCGCCGCCGGGGACGGCGAGGGTTCCCATGCAGGCGAGAGTGGCCAGCATGACGACCTGAATCATCTGGGGCAGCGGCATGTCAATGTGAAAGAACTGGGCGATGAGCACGGCCGCGAGCGACAAGAACATGGCCTGTCCGGTGCTGTTCAGCACCATGCCCAGCGGGTTGACGAGGCCGGAAATCCTTTCGCTGACGCCCAGCTTGTTGACGCTGTCGTTCATCTTGGTGGGCAGCGAAATGGCCGAAGATGTGGTCGTCGCGGCGACGACGGTCATGTTGGCGAGTTTTGCGGCCAGCTTGAGCGGGTTCACTTGAACGTACGCTGCGGTGAACAGGATCATGACAACCATGATGATGGCGACGCCAAGCAGCATGCCGCCCAGGTATTTGGCCAGCGGGACGATGATCTGGAAGCCGAGGGATCCGGCAACCCATGCCATGAGCGCGCCGACGCCGAGAGGAGCCGTCTTCATGACGATTTTGATGATCCGCAGCACGGCGACGTTCAGCGCTTTGACGAAGTCCAGAATTTTCGTGTCGCCAGTCTCGGCGGAGATGAGGCTGATGGCGACGCCGAGCATCATGGCGAAGACGATGACCTGAATCATTGAGCCCTTGGCCATCGAGTCGATGATGTTGGTGGGGAAGAAGTTGGTGATGATGGTGGTAATGCTCTGCGTGTAGGGCTGAACGGTCTGTTCCAGCTGCATGGCCGGCAGGCCGACGCCGGGCTGAATAATGTAGCCGATGGCGAGCCTGAGAGCCGCGGCAATGAGGGTGGGAATCAGGAACCAGAGCGCGATTTTAAATCCGAGCTTGCCCAAGTCCTTGGGGTTGATTGACCCCACGGCTTCTGTGACTGCGCCGAGAATGATGATCGGCACGGACATTTGGATGAGCCGCAGGAAGATATCCCCGACGACTTTAATCGGCGCGATCGCCGGGCCGATAAAGTGCCCGAGGACCAATCCAAGAACGGTGGCAATCAAGATCTGGTTGGTGAGAGATACCTTCGGTTTCTTCGCGAAGGGGTTCATGATAGGGCCTCCTCGTGAGTTTAATTGTCAGTTTTAGACAATTTTATGTCAGAATAACATGTTTTTTAACAAACTGTCAATTAATAATTGACAAATAATCTGGCATTTATTGTTTAAGAATAAGATAAGTCGGACTTGGCCTCGGCAGGGCGTTTTCGGTCTGGCGCGGGGCAGTCATCCCGTTGACCGGAGGTTTGGCCGCTTATCGCCGAGCCGTCGGCACGACAAAACGAGCCCCACAGGCCGGGACCTTCCGGCTCTGTGGGGCTCGTGGCGGGGCAGAATTTTTCTCTTCGGGTGCCGCGGCGGGTGTTACGGCTTAACGCCTGAGATATTTGCCTGTGACGCTGTGTTCGTTTTGGGCGATTTCTTCGGGGGTACCGCAGGCGACGATTTGGCCGCCGTCATCGCCGCCGCCCGGGCCCATGTCGATCACCCAGTCGGCGTTCCAGATCATGTCTAGGTCGTGTTCAATCACGATGACTGTGGCGCCGGAGTCAAGAAGCCGCTGGAAGACGCTCAGGAGCCGGGCCACGTCGAGCGGGTGAAGGCCGATGGTCGGCTCGTCGAAGACGAAGACGGTCCCTTCCTGCGGGTGGCCCATCTCTGCGGCCAGCTTGAGCCGCTGGGCTTCGCCGCCCGAAAGGGTCGGCGTGGCCTCGCCTAGGGTGAGGTATCCAAGCCCCACGTCGGAGAGGACTTTTAACCGGGCCTTCGCTTTTTTCACGTCCCGAAGCAGGTCGATTGCCTGGTCAACCGTCAGGCTCATCAGTTCGGGCAAGGAGACGCTCCGGTCGGTTTCGCTCTTCGGGCTGTAGCGTATCGCGTCGGCCTCCTTGCCGTAGCGGGATCCGCCGCAGTCCGGGCAGAGGATTTCCACGTCGGGCAGGAACTGCACGTCCAGCGTGATTTGGCCTGTCCCGTCGCAGCCGGGACAGCGCAGAGAGCCGGTGTTGTAGGAAAAATCGTTCATCCTGAGGTTTCGGGCTTTGGCTTCCGGGAGCGACGCGTAAAGGCGTCTCAGGTCGTCGAGCGCGCCGCTGTACGTCGCCACTGTAGAGCGGACGTTGATGCCGACGGGATTGGCGTCGATCAGGTGCACCCCCGAGATTCCCGGCGCGGTGACACTTTTGACATGGTCGGGGAGCCTGCCGCCGCCTATGGACGCCTGCAGGGCCGGAATGAGGCTTTCGAGGACGAGCGTGGTTTTGCCGGAACCTGAAACGCCGGTGACGGCCACGAGCCGGCCTTTGGGTATTTCCAAATCGAGGGCGCGGACCGTGTGAAGCGGTAGAGTGGAAAGGCTGATTCGCCCGCGCTCGAAGGCGGCTTTGCGTCCGACCCGTTGACGGAGGAGCGTTTGGGCCTTCTCGGAGAGGAACGGGGCGATGATCGAGTTGGGATTGGCTTCGATTTCCTCAACAGTTCCCTGAGCCAGAACTCTCCCGCCCTGAGCGCCGGCTCCCGGCCCCAGCTCGACCAGCCAGTCGGAAGCGGCCAGCACCCGCGCGTCGTGGTCGACCAAGACGACCGAGTTGCCGCGGGATGTCAGGTCACTGATGACAGCCAACAGGCCGTCGATGTTGGACGGGTGAAGGCCGATCGACGGTTCGTCCAGCACGTAGAGGACGCCGGTTGTTCGGTTGCGTACCGCCCGGGCCAGCTGGACGCGCTGGCGCTCGCCAGTGGAGAGGGTCGTCCCGTCCCGGTCGAGAGACAAATATCCGAGGCCGAGGTCGATCAGCCGCCCGGCGGTGTGCTGAAACTGTCCGCAAATGCTCGACGCCATGTCGCGAAGCGCTGGGGGCATCAGGTCAGGCACGGAGGATACCCACGTCAGAAGCTCCCGGAGGGGGAGCGCGGACGCCTGATCCAGCGTCTTGCCGCAGAGCTGGGTCGTGCGGGCTCGGGGCGCCAAGCGCGAGCCGCCGCAGTCCGGGCAGAGCTCCACTTTTAAAAACTTTTCGACCCGTCCCATTCCCTTGTCGTCTTTGACCTTTGCGAGGGCGTTTTCCACCGTGTAAACCGCGTTGTAGTAGGTGAAGTCGAGTTCGCCCGCTTGGTTGGTTGACTTGGCTTTGTAGAAGATGTGCTTCTTTTCCGCCGGGCCGTGAAACACGATTTCCCGCTCCCGCGCGGTCAGCTGGGAGAACGGGACGTCGGTGCGCACGCCCATCGCGCGGCACACGTCGGTCATCAGGGACCACATCAGCGAGTTCCACGGCGCGACGGCGCCCTCGTCGATGGAAAGGGACTCGTCCGGCACGAGTGTGCTCTCGTCAACCGTCCGCACAACGCCGGTTCCGCCGCAGGTCGGGCAGGCGCCTGTGCTGTTGAACGAAAAGTCCTCGGCGCTCGGGCCGTTGAAGCTCGCGCCGCAGACCGGGCAGACGAGCGGTTTTTCTGCGGCCACGTTGACCGACGGCTCGAGCCGATGCCCGTTCGGGCAGACGTGGCTTCCGAGCCGGGAGAACATGAGCCGCAGGGGATTCAAAAGCTCTGTCGACGTGCCGAAGGTACTTCGCACGCCCGGAACTGCCGGCCGCTGATGAAGGGCCAGCGCGGCTGGAACGTACTCGATGCTTTCGAGCTTGGCTTCCGCCGCTTGAGTCATTCGCCGGCGCGTGTAGGCCGAAAGGGCTTCCAAGTAGCGGCGGCTTCCCTCGGCGTAGAGGACGCCAAGAGCCAGCGACGACTTGCCGGAACCGGACACGCCGGCGATGCCGACCAGCTTCCCCAGCGGGATATCCAAGTCGATGTTTTTTAAGTTGTGAACCCGCGCCCCGCGGATCTCGATATGGTTCGGGGCCATGGCGGTTCTTCGCTTTCTGTTCATCGCGTGCCGCTCCTTTCCGATGGTGTGTTCGAGCTTGCTTCGCTCGGGCGTTTTGTTGAACGGTGTTTTTTTAAATCTATCACACCGCTGAGGGCCTGAGGGGCGGTCAGGTGGCGGAATTTGGTTTGATGAAGGCCGCTCTGCAGAACGCAGGGCGGCCTTTTGCGCTTGGACAAGAGCTCTTTTTTATCTTGACTGAATTTGCTGCGGCCGGGCGCAGACGCGAAGGCTGTTTTTAGCATGATGCCATATGAAGAGCTTCAGCCATGCTTTTTTTGAATGGAGTTGACCTGTTGGAAGCTCCTTTAAACGTGATAAGAATAATATGCATAAAAAACATATACATATTTTATATGTCAGCGATTAATAAATACAAATAGATGACTAACATCTTGGAGACGCAGGGAGTTAAACGGCAGTGCTACTGGAGTCATCAAAAACAACAATAAAATCGATGCTTGTAACGTTAAATATTAGAGTCCTTACAGTATACAGGTTATAAAAACTATGATAAAAATAAATAAATTCCTATTAGGGGGAATTGAATATGTATAAGGACGAAATGACGCCTAAGGAAAGGATGACCGCCTTTGCCAAGGGCGAACCGATGGACAGGCTTCCTTGCGTTCTGAACGCGGGCGTAACGATGTCCTCGATCATCGGCGCGACGTGCAAGCAGTACGTGTTCGATCCGGATGTGATGGTGGAAACGGAAACGGCGATGTTTAACCGGTACCGTCACGACAGCGTGGGCATTTCCATTACCTTGCGGGGAATGGCCGAGGCAATGGGCAGCGTGATGAACTATCCGGAAGACAATATCTCGCTGTTGGAAAAGCCGGTCGTCGAAAAGCCGGAGGACGTGGACAACCTGACGATTGTCGACGCTCACAAGGACGGAAAGATGCCGTTGGTGCTCGATGCCCTGCAGAGGCTGAGAGATCGGATCGGCAAGGAAGGCAACGTGGGCGCCGGGATGGCCGGCCCGTTCAGCGTGGCCGCTTCGGTTGTCGGCACCGAAAACCTGCTGAGGTGGATGGTGAAGAAGCCCGAAGTGGTGCACAAGGTCATGGATATGGTGACGCTGTGCAACGAGCAGTATATCAAGGCGGTGGGCGAACTGGGATTTAAGGGCGTGAGCTTCAGCGATCCGGTTTCTTCCACGTCGCTTCTCAAGGTGAAACAGTTTAAGGAATTTTCGCTGCCGTACCTGACGCGCAACATCGCTCACGTCAAGCAGTACTGCGGCTCCAAGCCGATGGTTCATATCTGCGGCACGTCGAAGGCGCTCTGGCGCGACTGCGTTGAAGCGGGCATCGGTACCTTCTCGCTGGACAACATTGAGGACTTGGCCGAAGCCAAGGAAATCATGGGCAAAGACGTGGTGATCACCGGCAACGTGCCGCCGGTTGACGTGATGCTTTACGGCGACCGGGAGATGATCAGAAAATCGGTGCGGGAGTGTATCAGAAAGGCGTGGGACTCTCCCAAAGGCTATATTCTCTCCACCGGGTGTCAGATCCCGAAGGGAACGAGCTTGGAAAATCTTGAGTACTTTATGGAAGCCGGACGCGAATACGGGCACTTCCCTCTCGATTTTGACAAGCTCAATGAAGATTAGAGACTATCAATGCGCCCCGCAGGCCGCCACGACGGAGGAAAAACTAGCGGGGCATGAAGTCGTGTTTCCCGACGCGTACTACGAGGCCGGGAAGTACGCCGAGCTGGTCAGGCTGATGAGCCGCGATTTCAGCTTTTTTGTGGTTCCATTTGACAACACCGCAGAGGCGGAAAACGTCGGCGCGATCGTGGAATCCGGAGATATGAAGAGCGTGCCGAGGGTGAGAGAACTGGTCTTTCAGGAGTACAGGCAGCTTTTGACGCTCCCTGACTACGACCTTGAGAAAGAGAGGCTTGCGGCAGCCCTTGGCGCCCTGCCGCTGCTGCGGGGAAAACCGGTCATGTTTGAACTGGCCGGCCCGTACACGTTTATGTCGGCGTTTGTCGACAGCACCGACGTGCTGAAGGCGTCGCGCAAGGACGTAGAAACTGAAACGGCCGTTTTTCAATACTTGCTTAGAAATCAACTCAGGCTTGCAAAAGCCGCTTCGGAGCGGGGCGCCGCGATTTTCTCGCTGGCGGATCCCGCATCGGGTGTGTCAATAGTGGGACCCAAAATATTCCAGCGGGTCATCGAGCTGTACGCGCTGCCGCTGATATCAGGCATATTGAGCGAGACGGATGCCTGCTTGTTTCTGTGCCCAAAACTCACATTCGCGCTCTGGGATTTGGGGCTTGCCGAAAAAATATTCGTTCGGCTCGAGACGCCGGCAAAGCATCACGAGGCGGTCGCTGGGCTGATGGGCAAGTACAGAATTTTCGGCGACAGGTGCTACAAGCTGAACAATTTGACGAGACAGATTCCTGTCATCGAGATGAAGAGGCCGTCATGAATAAAAAAGAACGATTAGTCGCCACCCTGTCAGGGGGAAAAACTGACAGGCCGCCGGTGATCTGTCCCGGCGGAATGATGAACATGGTTGTAACCGAGCTGATGAAGAAATACGACATCCATTGGCCTGACGCCCATTACGACGGAGAGCAGATGGCCGGTCTGGCCAAGGCGGTCGTGGAGGAAGGGCTGTTCGACAACTACGGCGTTCCGTTCTGCATGAGCGTCGAGGCCGAGAGCATGGGAGCCGAAGCGGATATGGGCTGCGACAGCTGCGAGCCTCATATCAAGAAGTGCCCGATGAAGAGCGTGGACGATCTGGCGGCGCTCCGACCGATGAATTTCAACGAAGGCCGGGCCAAAGCGGTGATCGACGCGGTGAAACTTCTGAAAAACGACGAGATTCCAGTGGTTGGCAACGTGCCGGGCCCCGTCTCGATTGCCACGAGCCTGATGGATCCTTCCCGGTTTTACGTGGCGTTGAAGCGCAGTCCGGAGGCGGCGCACCGGCTTTTGACGTTCGTGACCGAGCAGGCGGGACGCTTTGCGCTGGAGCAGGTGCGGGCAGGGGCCGATATCATCACCATCGCCGACCCGAGCGGGACGGGCGAGATCCTCGGCCCGGCGTACTTCAAAGAGTACATGGTCAAGTACCTCAACATGATGATTGGCATGATTCGAACGGATAGGAACGTGCCGGTGATCGTGCACATCTGCGGCCAGATGAACATGGTTTTTGACGAGCTGAAGGAGGTAAACGCGTCGGCGTTTTCGTTCGACGCGGTCGTCTCGCTGAAGGCGGCAAAAGAACACATCGGCAAGCCGATGATGGGCAACATCAGCACGTACGCGATCGAGCTGTCAAGTCCGTCGAGAGTCAGGAGCATGGCCAAGACGAGCGCCCTGTTGGGGTCGGACATCATCGCTCCGGCATGTGGCTTGGGACTGGCTTCGCCGCTCGAAAACATCCGAGGGATCATGGAAGGGATCGAAGATGCCGAAGCTGCTCGTCCACAGGGCGAATGAACAGCGGTCAATAGAATACGCGCCGGGCGAAAGCCTCCTGCATATCCTGCTGGCTCATGAGGTCTACATCGAGAACCCGTGCAACGGCAGGGGAAGCTGCGGCAAGTGCGGGGTGATCATTCGAGGCGCCGAGTACGAACGAAGCGCCGACGAGAAGCGCTTTGACACGGGCAGCAAGAGACTTGCCTGCATGATTTACCCCAAGGACGACTTGGAAGTTTTTCTCGACGGGGAAACCGAAAAGTCCAGCGGTTTCGTGAACGCGAAAGAGTTGCCTGACGTGCCGTACGTCCCGTTTGTCTCGCTCAAAACGTGCCCGGTTGAGCCGCCGGGCCTTCGGGAGCGGACGAGCTGGAAGGAGATGCTTGAAGCGGCATTCGGCCCGTTCGGGCACGAACTCCTCTACGGCCTTGAGCTTCGCGGCGGCGACTATACGGCCGTCTATGCGGGGGATCGGGCCATCGCCATTCGGCCGGGCCGGCACGAGGAAAACTACTCTGTGGCGGTCGATATCGGCACGACAACGGTACAGCTGATCTTGGTGGACACGGCGCGAAAAAGAATCGCTGCCTCCCGAGCGTTTGTGAACCCGCAAAAGGACTTCGGCTTGGACGTCATCACGCGGATCAGCTACATCTCGGAGCACCCTGACGGGATTGACAGGCTGTCGTCGGCGATCAGGAAGAGCATTTCAAAGGCCGTGGCTGAAATGGCCGCCGAGGCAAAAGTCGACCTCGACGATATTTATGAAATCGTCGTCTCTGCCAACACGGCCATGGAGCATATTTTCATGGCCGTGCCGCCCGATAGCATCGGACGCGCGCCGTACGCGCCTGTTTTTAAGGACGAAATATTGCAGGCCGCCTCGTTCGCGGGCCTGCAGGCCGGAAAGTTTACTCGGCTGTACGTCCTGCCCTCAGTTTCGGCCTACATCGGGGCTGATATCGTTTCGGGTGCCTTGGCGACGGATATCGACGAGCGGCCGGGCAACGTCCTGTTCATTGACATCGGCACGAACGGGGAAATTATCCTGAAGCAGGGTGCCGGCATGATCGCTACATCATGCGCGGCCGGTCCAGCACTTGAGGGAATGAACATCAGCTGCGGCATGCGCGCGCAGGAAGGAGCCGTTCAGGACGTGGTCCTGAACGAGGCAACGGGAGAATTTTCGCTGGACGTGATCGGCGGGGGAGAACCCAAAGGAATCTGCGGATCCGGGCTGTTGGGCGCGATCGCTGAGATGCTGCGGGTCGGGTTGGTGGACAAAAACGGCCGGATGGTCAAGGAGTCGGCAATGGCGCCCGACGACGTGCGGCGCGGATGGCTGGGCGAGCGGGGCGGCAAAGCGGCCCTCTGCCTTGGCGACGCGGCTTTTGTGACCAAGTCGGATATTCGAAGCGTCCAGCTGTCGAAGACCGCCATTTTGTCGGGCGTGGTCGCGCTCCTTGAGAACGCAGGGCTGACCGCAGGCGAGGTCGGCGAGTACATCGTGGCCGGCCAGTTCGGGAAGCACCTGACGGAAGACATGCTCGTCCGAACAGGGCTTCTGCCGCAGGAAGCGCGCGGGAGAATCACCTACGCGGGCAACACGTCGATGAAAGGCGCGCTCAAGGTCATTTTGAACGGGCCGATGAGAAAAAAGCTGAGCGAGCTGTCAAAGGAAATCGAGTTTTTAGAGCTCTCCACAGTTGAAGGGTATGACAAGCTCTTTGTGAGAACCTCATATTTTCCGAGCGAGGAGTGAAACCATGGAAAAGGAAGAGTACTTGAAGAAACTGTCCGACGACGTTTTCGAATTTGAAGACGAGGAAATAAAAAAAGACGCACAAGACTACATTGAAGCTGGTTATCCGGCGCTGGACGGCATCATGGGCGGTCTTGTCGACGGGATGACCCGGGCGGGCAAAATGTACGAGGAAGAAGAGTACTTCGTCACCGACCTTCTGCTTTGCTCCGACGCCATGTACGCCGGCATGGACGTTTTGAATCCTTGGCTGCCGAAGGACGAGGGCGGCACGAAAAAGAAATGCGTCATCGGGGTCATTGAGGGCGACACGCACGACATCGGCAAGAACCTCGTGAAGACTATGCTCGAAGCCGCCGGGTTTGAGATGTATGACCTAGGGCGGGACGTGAAGGTTGAGGACTTCGTGCGCAAGGCTAAAGAAGTGGGCGCTGATATCATCGCCATGTCAACTCTGATGACGACGACCATGCCTGGCATGAAGCGCGTGGTCGAGCTGCTGAAGCAGGAGAACATGCGGGACAAAGTCAAGGTTCTCATCGGCGGCGGCCCTCTGTCTCAGGCTTATTCGGACAAAATCGGCGCCGACGGCTATTCGGGCAGCGCGCTGGATGCCGTGCGGCTGGCAAAAAAAGTTGTCAATATGTAAGAATAAAAATCCGGACCAGCTGGAGCTGGCCCGGATTTTTGCATTCCCGCGGCGTTGTTCCCCGGCGCGGGGTGGAAATTGAAAGATGGACGCTCCGCCACCTGACGGTCGGTCAGGCCCGGCGGGGCTTTTATTGCGGGAAGTTAAGGACGGCTCTGAAGTACTGATCCAGCTCTTCCGGCGACTGTTTCATGCCGCCGCGGAGCCACCAGAGGACCATTTCAACAAAACTTCCGGAGACGTGGTTGATTAAAAAATCCCTCGGAATTTTTGGAAATTGGTCCTGATAGGAGTTGAGACATTGGGTCTGAACCAGCTCGTTCAGACTGTCTTTAAAGTACCGAAGAAAAAGATCGCTGTTCTCGCAGGAGAGTAGGCCCAGAATGTTATGGTCGTTTTCTCGCAGGTGACAGAGCAGGTGACAGAAGACTGACCGCGGCTCTCCGGCCGCTTCGGCTCCGTGAGTGTGAGAGCAGTCCAGCGCGCTGAAAAGAATATGCCCGAAAAGCTCCCCGCAGAGCGCCTTGAGCAGGTCGTCTTTTGTCTCAAAGTGCGAGTAAAACGTGGTCCGCCCGATGTTCGCCCCGTCGATGATCTCCTGCACCGTGATCTTGTTGTAGCTTTTCTTCGACAAAAGCGCGCCGAAGGCCTTGAATATCGCCGCCCGTGTTTTCTGCTGCCGCCGGTCCATTTCATGTTCCTCCCGTACAGTTCAGCCCGGGTGTTCGATACCAAACGGATATCGAAAGTTAACCGTGGTAATCTTTCCCGCCGCCCGTAAAATAAAAGAACAGCTTGTTCAGTATCTAATTTATTGTACGGGAGCGTTTCCGGGGCTGTCAAGGGCTCAGGCGGAACGGCCGGGATAGGGGGAAACGAACGATGCTTGAAAAACTTGACGCGCTGCTGTCCAGCATACCGGCGACGGCCGTCAGCGGAGTCTTTCTGCTGATGAGCTTTATTCTGCCGCGGGCCGGCGTCGTTTTGCCGGTCGATCCGGCGTGGGGGGCTGTCCTCATCAGCGGCCTGCCGCTGGTCTATTTGGCGGTTTGGCGGGTCGTTCACAACCGAGGAATCAGCAAGATTTCGTCGGCTCTGCTGATCACCATGGCGATGCTGGCGGCGATTGCGGTGGGCGATTTGTTCGCCGCCGGCGAAGTGGTCTTCATCATGGCGCTGGGCGAGATTTTGGAGAACATGGCGACGGCGCGGGCTCAGCGAGGGCTGAAAAAGTTGATCGAACTCCGGCCGAGCCGCGGACGGCGGGTTCGGGACGGCGAAGAGGAGCTGATTCCTGCGGAGGAAATTCGCTCCGGCGACGTGCTTCGGGTCAAGCCCGGCGAGATGATCCCGACCGACGGCGTGGTTCTGTCGGGCGAAACGTCGGTCGACCAGTCGGTGATGACCGGCGAGTCGCTGCCGGTTGACAAGGGCGTCGGGGATCAGGTGTTCTGCGGCACGGTGAACCAGTTCGGTTCGGTCGACATGAAGGCGACAAAGGTCGGCGCCGACAGCTCGCTGGCCCAGTTGATTCGGCTGGTGGAGACCGCAGGAGAAAAGGAGGCGCGGACTCAGCGGCTCGCCGACCTGTGGGCAAGCTGGCTTGTCCCGGCGATCCTGATCGTCGCCTTGGCGACTTGGGCATTTACCGGCGAGATGGTGCGGGCCGTGACCGTTTTGGTGGTCTTCTGTCCCTGCGCCCTCGTATTGGCGACGCCGACGGCGATGGTAGCAGCTATCGGACACGCGGCCAAGCATGGCGTGATCGTCAAGTCCGGCGAGGCGCTCGAGAAAATGGGCCGCGTGACGACGATCGCTTTTGACAAGACTGGGACTCTGACGTACGGGCGCTTGGCCGTCCGGGCCGTGACGCCCCGCGCCGGGACGGGCGAGCAGGAGCTTCTGACCTTGGCGGCCGGAGCGGAGCTGAGAAGCGAGCACCCGCTGGCGCGGGCCGTCGTCAGCGAGGCAAAAAGCCGGGGAATTGCCGTCCCGGAGCCTTCGTCCTTTCAGATGGACGCGGGCCGAGGAGTTCGCGCAGAGGTCGACGGTCAGGCCGTTCTCTGCGGCAGTGAAAAATACCTGTTGGAAAAAGGCGTTGCCGTCGAAAGTCAGTTGAGCTCCGCGCTGGAGGACGCCCGGGCGCGCGGCGAAGCGACACTTTTGGTCGCCTCCGGCGGACTGTGCGTCGGCGTCATCACCCTGTCCGACATCTTAAACCCAGCGGCAAAAGAAACGGTGAGCCGGTTGGCGGCGATGAATATCCGAACGGTCCTGCTGACTGGCGATCACCGGAAGGCGGCGGAACACTTCGCCCGCGAAACGGGGATCAGCGAAGCGTACGCCGAACTTTTGCCGGCAGAGAAGGTAGAAAAGATCGAGCGCTTGCAGGACGAAGGCGGAAAAGTCTGTATGGTCGGCGACGGCGTGAACGACGCGCCGGCTTTGAAGGCGGCGAGCGTCGGCCTCGCGATGGGAAAGGGCGGAAGCGCCTTGGCGGTCGAAGCGGCGGACATCGCGCTGATGACCGACGATATCTCAAAAATACCGTACCTGAAAAACTTGGCCGTCGCGGCGGTACGGACGATTCAGTTCGGCATCGGCCTGTCGATGAGCATTAATTTTGCCGCGGTCGTCCTTTCGATTCTGGGCAAGCTGACGCCCACGACGGGGGCTTTGGTGCATAACGCCGGATCGTGCCTTGTGGTGCTGATCGCGGCTCTGCTGTACGACCGCAAAATCGATTAGGGACGAGCGCCGGTGCTTTTTGGGGGAACCGGAGCGACAGTAAATTGGGGAGAGGACGCGGGGCGGCTGAATTTCCAGCCGTCCCGCGTCCTCTCCTTATTCTCAACCAAGAGAAAAGGCGGCGGGAACTTCCTTCGGCAGAAGAAAACGCCGCAGGGGCGCGCGTTGGAAAGAAGTGACCGGTCGTCTTGCCGTCCCGTCTGATAGGTGGTAGGTTATTTGTTAGATGGACGAAATTTGGCCTTCTTCGGTTGGGGCGCAGGAGTCCCGGCGAGGTATGCCGGGCGGTATTAGGAGAGGAGAGAAACGGGATGAAAAAGATTCTTTTTGCTGTTTTTCTGTGCGGCCTTCTTATGACCGGGAGCGCGTGGGCTAAAACCGGTAGCCCAGCGGGAAAGTCCCTCTCGTTCCCGGAGCTGTGCGAAAAAGGATCGATTGAACAGGTGGAAGCGGCGCTGAAAGAGAAAAAACCGACGCCGGAGGAACTGATTGAAGGTTTGTACAACGCTATAGAAGAGGAGCAGAATTCTAGAATCGTAGAGTTAATTTTGGACAGCGGAGTGGACCCGAACGGGTACTGTGAAGTTGAAAGGCAAAGGACAGATGTCGTAACAGGTGAGAAAGTTTCTAGCAAGGTGAAACATTGTCCGTTCTTTTCAGCCTGTACGAAAAGAGACTGGAGTTATGTTGACACATTTTTGAAACATGGCGCAGATCCGAATTTGGAGCTGTCGCAAGTTTATGCCGGTAGTTATTTTTTTAACTGTGAAAGTACGCCATTCCTTGTAATAGCTTGGACAGAAGCGACACAACATGATGATGCGATTGTTGCTAGGTTGATCGATGCAGGTGCTAACATAAACAAGGTAGTGGGGCCTTATAAAATGACAGCCTTTGCAACTGCACTTCAATATTGTAGAACAAACGTGATCTGCACGTTCTTGGCTGCTGGCGCAGATGTAGCGCAGGTAATTGACGGAACTCCAGTTACACTTTTCTTGACAACAAATAGGCATGTCCCAGATGGCGAAAAAATTGCGCTTCTCCAGCAAATCACCCTGATGCAGATCCTTGCTCAGCTGAAAAAATAGCCCTCGGCGAGCGCCTTGGGCGGAGAGAATAACGAGTCAGCCCTGCCGAAACCGGCAGGGCTGACTTTATTACGGTTAGTTGGCAGCAGGTTTTTCAAACGGCCTCATCATTTCGGCCATCTCGCTCATGTACGAGGGAATACCAAAGCTCTGAGGACAGTGGGCTGTGCAGGAGCCGCAGCCCACGCAGGCGCTCGGCCGTTTGTCTGCCGGCAGGTCCATCAGCTTGCGCAGCCGCCAAGCGCCGCCAATTTTCGCCTCGTTGTACGACCGAATTAGGGCAGGAATATCCAGCTCAGCCGGGCAGTTGGGGCAGCAGTACCGACATTCGGTACAGGCGACGGTCAGCTCGTCCCGCTCTATTTTTGCGGCCTGTTCGGTCAGGCGGCGTTCCTCGTCCGTCAGCGGGGCGCACTCGTCAAACGTCTTCAGGTTTTCCTCGACTTGACTCAAGTCGCCCATGCCGCTGAGGACGGTTTGGACGTTATCCAGCCTGAGAACCCAACGCATGGCCCAAGACGCGAGGCTTCGCCCCGGCCCAGCGGCTTGAAATAGTACACCGGAGTGGCGAAGGCGATGGCGTCGGCGTTTTTCATCTTTTCGGCGATCGGGTTCGCGTCGTCGGGAATGACGCACCGCCCCGCTTTTCGGCAGGCTAAACAGCCGTTGCAGAACGCGATCTGCTTGTCCCGGAGCGAGACGATCTCGACGTGGCAGCCCGCCTCACGAGCCCCCTCGGCAAACGATTCTGCCAGCGCGTCGGTGTTGCTGTTTTTTCTCAGGCTTGTCGATATGACGAGAATATTCTTCCTCATCGCTGGTTCCCCCCTCAGCGGAACGACTCCTTGAGTATGTCAATGATTTCCCCGCGCGTCAGCGTTTTGTATCCTCCGTCCAGAATAAACGCGCCCTTGGCGATGCCCTCAAACATTTCCTCGGTGACGCCCAGATCCCGGAGGTTCATGACCAGTCCTAGCTCGTTCATCCACGCTTCCATGCGGTTCAGGCCCTCGGTGGCAACATCTTCGTCGGTCTTGCCTGCCGGGTCAACTCCCCAGACGTTGACGGCGAACCGGCGGAACTTCGGCAGGCCGAACGGGCAGATGTGCCGGTAGTACGCCATCGAAACGGCGGCAAGCGTCATGCCGTGGGTGGCGTCGGTGTACGCGCCGACCGACTGGCCGATCATATGAACCATCCAATCGGTCGTTTTGCCCTGAGCGACGAGCGTGTTCAGGGCCCAGGTGGCCGTCCACATGATGTTGCTTCGGGCTTCGTAGTCGGTCGGATCCTTCACGGCCTGACGGCTGCTGTGAATCAGCGACTTCATCAGCCCTTCCATCAGGTAGTCGGACGTGCAGTCGTCGGTGCCGGAGAAGTACTGTTCGGTGATGTGGTTCATGATGTCGTAGAACCCAGCGACCATTTGACGGCGGGGCAGGGTGAGCGTGAGCTTGGGGTTCATGATGGAGAACCGAGGGAAAACGCCCTCGCCGAACACGTGGCCGATTTTGAGCTTCTGCGCTGGGTTGGTGATGACTGAGCCGCCGTTCATTTCCGAGCCGGTTCCCACCATGGTCAGCACGCAGCCCACCGGGATGATTCGGTTCTCCGGCTCTTCCATTCGCAGGAAAAATTTCTCCCACGGGTCTTCGCCGCACCAAGCGGAAACCGATACGGCCTTCGCGTAGTCGCAGACCGATCCGCCGCCGACGGCCAAGATGAGGTTCACGTCGTTCTCTTTTGCGACCCTGCAGCCCTCGTACAGCTTTTCAACCGTCGGGTTGGGCATGACGCCCGGCACCTCGAAGACTTCTTTCTTTCGGTCTTTCAGGATCGCCAAGATCTGATCGTACAGGCCAGATTTTTTGGCCGAGCTACTGCCGTAGGTCAGCAGGATCCTTGGGCCGTACTTATCGAGCTCTCCGCCCAAGTTGCTCAGGGCGTCCTCGCCGAAGTACAGGCGCGTGGGGTTGCAGTAGGTGAAGTTTCCTAACATCGATATCTCCCTCCTGATATCGTCTTTCTGCCGTCACCTTCCGGCCGCCCTCTTTCGGCCGGTGCCTTCCCGACGGCGAAGACGCTGTTGAAACCATTGCATGCCGATCTGGCGTAATCAGACGCGCCAGCCTGTCGGAGAGGCTGGGCCAGCCCTCTTTTTCAGCCCGTCGGGCTGAAAAAGTCATGGGCCGTTGGCATCTGAACGTCTCGAAGTATCTCGATTGTACGCGGGGGAGTTTTTATATCAAATGCCTATAGTTAATCGGATGATATGCTCTGTAAGCATAGAAACGGCGAGCGGACAAGGGGTGCCCAAACCATGGAAACGCGGATTCTTCCGTATTTCTTAGCCGAGGCGAAGGCGGTGCACTACGCGGCGAAAAAGTTCCTCGTCCTGATCCGTCAAGCCTGCGGCAATTGGGTTCCCAGTTAAATGATTGTTGTTTCGGGCCGCACTGTAAGGGCGGCCTTTTTCATCTGCGGGGTCTCACTAACTGACATGAAACGTTGACAAACAAGCGATTCTGTGTATGATACATAATAAGTTAGTATATACTAACTAGAGAGGACTGATATTGATGAAGGCTTTGAAGAGATTGAGCGCGGTCGCTTTTGCCGCCTGTGCGCTGGTATTGTCGGCGAATTTGGCCACCTTCGCGGGGGCCGCTTCAGACGGAAAGCTGAAGGTCACTGTGACGACCACGTTTTTACAGGATATGGTGAAGGTGCTAGCCCCGGAGGCAACGGAAGTCCAGCTGATTATCCCCGCCGGGGAAGACCCTCATACCTACGAGGCTAAGCCGGAGGACAACGTCAAGTTGGCCGGAGCCGATCTGATCCTCTATCACGGGCTTCACTTTGAAGGGAAGATGATCGACCTGCTGAAGGCGGTGCACGGCGTGGCTGTCTCCCAAAACTTTGACCCCAAGTCAGTTCGGACCATGACGGATAACGGCATGGAAGTCGTCGACCCGCACTTTTGGTTCGACACCGACCTGTACAAGCTGGCCGTCAAAGAGGCGGCTGCGGCGCTGATCGACAAGCTGCCCGGCGAGAAGGAAAAGATCGAAGCGAATTTGGCCGCGTACCTCGTTCAGCTGGACGACTTGGACAAGTACGTTCGGGACGAGATTCAGTCGATTCCAGAAGGACGGCGGATCCTCGTGACGCCTCACGACGCGTTCAACTATTTTTCGCGCCGGTACGGCATCGAAGTTCGGGCCCCTCAGGGCGTGAGCACCGACGCCGAACTTTCCAACCGCGACATGGCCGAGACGGCGGACTTCATCGTCTCCCATCAGGTCAAGGCGATATTCGCCGAGTCGACGACCGATCCGGCCCGTATGGAAAAGCTGAAAGAGTCGTGCGCGGCCCGCGGCTTTACCGTGAAGGTTGTTCGGGGCGAAGGGCAGGAGCTGTTCAGCGACTCGCTGGCGCCGGCCGGACAGAAGGGCGACACCTACATCGAAATGGTGAAGGCCAACGCTGACCTGATCGCTTCCAACCTCAGGTAAGCCGCAAAAAAATGAACATTATCCATGTGGAGGACTTGACCGCATCATACGGCGACAAGCCGGTTCTCTGGGACGTGGATGTGGACGTTGAGCGCAATTCGGTCACCGCGATTGTCGGGCCGAACGGGGCGGGGAAGTCGACGCTGATGAAATGCATCTTGGGCTTTGTGCGGCCGCTGGCAGGGAAGATCCTCATCGACGGGAAGACCCTGCCGGAGGTTCGCCGCCGTATCGCCTACGTGCCGCAGAAGTCGAGCGTCAACTGGGATTTCCCGATTACCGTGCAGGACGTCATCCTGATGGGGCGGTATCCTCACCTTGGGTGGATCAGGCGTCCTCGGGCCATCGACCGACAGGCCGCCTACGACGCGATGGAAGAAATGGAAATGACCGCCTACCGGGACAGACAGATCTCTCAACTGTCCGGCGGCCAGAAACAGCGCGTCTTTATCGCCCGAGCGCTCTGCCAAGACGCCGATCTGCTCATGATGGACGAGCCGCTGGCGGGCGTGGACCAGACCAGCGAGAAAATCATCATGAAGAAGGTTCGGCAGCTTCAGGACGAGGGAAAGACGATCGTCTGTATTCACCACGATTTGAACACGCTTCGGGAGTACTTTGACCACATCGTTCTGATTAACCGTCACGTGATCGCTCAAGGGCCGATTGCCCAAGCCCTGACGGAAAGGTCGCTGAATCAGACCTATCAGGAAGCGAACTACAATGCTTGAGCTGCTTTGTTCCTACGACTTTTTGGTCGTGGCGGCCGGGACGATGATCCTCGCCGCGACGTCCGCCGTGGCCGGCTGCCTGTGCGTCTACAAAGGGCAGAGCCTGCTCGGCGATGCGATTGGACATTCGTCCTACCCGGGAATTGTCCTAGCGTTTATCTGCTTTGCGACCCGGAACCCACTCCTTCTCACCGTCGGAGCGGCGTTGGCCGGCGCGGTCGCTTACAAGATAATTCAAGTGCTAGCTCGGTACGGGCACGTTGGGCTGGACGCGTCTCTGGCCATCGTCCTGACCGGCTTTTTCGGGCTGGGAATGGCGCTGAAAACGTACGTTCAGGGGAATCCAGCCTATGCGAAAGCGTCGCAGGCCGGCCTGAAAAACTACATTTTCGGGTCCGCCGCGTTCATGATGAAAGAGGACGTCGTCGTCATCGCTGTCTTCTCTCTGCTGGCAATTGTTTTGTTTGAACTGTTCCGCAAGGAGCTGGTGACCGGCATTTTCGACCCGTCGTTCGCCGGCGCGATCAGCCTTCGGGCCGGGCTTCTCGACGGGATTCTCCTCGTGATCATGATCTCCCTGATCGCCTTGGGGCTGAAGTGCGTCGGCGCCGTCCTGATCTCGTCGCTGTTGGTTATCCCCTGCATCTGCGCGAATCAGCACAGCCGGAAGCTCGACGTCATTTTAAAAATTGCCGCCGCGACAGGGGCGCTCAGCGCCTTCGTCGGGACCTTAGTCAGTACGGCCGTCCGAGGAGTATCGACCGGGCCGGCGATAATCATCTGCATGGGGCTGGCGGCCTTCGTCTCCATGGTCTTCGGACGCTGGGGACTGTTGCGCCGCTGGCGGCAGAAAGCGGAGCTTCGATCATGCTTGAAGTCCTCTGGACGCTGATGGCGACGGCGGCGGCCTGTAGCGTGCTGGGGCCGTTCCTCGTCCTTCGGGGGCTTTCGATGACCGCGGACGCCCTCTCTCACTCGGTTCTGCTGGGCATCGTGGTCGCCTTCATGTTCGTAGGCGATCTCGAATCGGTCTGGCTGATCATCGGCGCCGCCGCGTTCGGGCTTCTCACCGTCCTGTTGGTGGAGCTGCTTTCTGAAAAACGGCTGGTCAAGCGGGACGACGCGCTGGGGATCGTCTTCCCGATGTTTTTTGCCGCCGCTGTGATCCTGATCACCAAACTGTTCCGAAACGTCCACCTGGACGTGGACATCGTCCTGATGGGCAACCCGCTGTTCGCGCCGTTTATTCGGCTCTGGGGACTTCCCAAGTCGATGGTTCTCATGCTGATCATGCTGGCCGTCAACGGGGCGTTCATCGCCTGCAATTATCGGGCGCTGAAGTACGTCGCCTTTGACCCGGAGTTCTCGGTCATGCAGGGCATACCGGCTAAATGGCTGTATCGGGCGTTCATGGCCCTCACGTCGATTACCTGCGTGCTGGCGTTTGACAGCGTGGGCGCCATTCTGGTCGTCTCGCTGTTCGTCGCGCCCGCGGCAGCGGCCTGCGCGCTCACCAAAGACTTGAAGTCCACCCTGTTGGTCAGCGTCCTGTTCGGAATCGTGAACAGCGCGCTCGGGTACTTTATGGGCGTTCGGTGGAACGTGTCCATCTCGGGCATGAGCAACGTGTTTGGCCTGCTGACCTGCCTGCTGGTCGTCCTGCTACAGAAACGCGGCGCCGTTCGGAGTCTGTTGGAGCGGGCACGAAACCGCCGGCAGTTCTCCGAAGATCTGATATTGATTCACATTCACCACCACAAGCGCAACCGAATCGAGCTCGGTTTTTCGTCCATCCACCAGCACTTGAACTGGTCAGACGCGGTGGCGGACCGAAGGATTCAGAAACTGATCGGCCTCGGGCTCGTCTGCCGGGACGAGGGGCGAGGCCTCTACGCCCTGACGGCTCAGGGGCTCGCTCGGGTCCGGAGTCTCTTGAGCAGCCGGCCGACGGAGTAAAACTGCGTTAAAAAGCCTTCTGGGCCTGTAGGGGCTCAGAAGGCTTTTTCGTTTCACGCGGTCCGATTCGTCAGACGCAGTTCGTCGGTGGACAGGGCCAACCGGCGCGTCGGGCTGGAGTGAGTGCGCGAGGGGGCAGGGCGAACGCGGCAGAGCGTTTTTCACCGACTGGGAGCCGGCGGGCCGTGCAGTTTCCCTTTGTCTGGGGTATGATTTACTCAAGCGGCCGGCGGGCCGAAACAGACGTGAGCGAAGGGGGCAGACCAACCTTGCAGGAAAAGTGGACGCTCGAGCGGGAGAAAAAGGGAAGTCAGCCGGTTCTTGCCATCTGCTACGACTTTGACAAAACGTTGTCGCCTGACAACATGCAGGCTCAGGGGTACATTCAGTCGGTCGGTTTTGACTTGGCCGAACGGTTTTGGCAGGAGTCCAATAGGACGGCGCAGGAAAACGACATGGACACCAACTTGGCGTACATGTACAAGATGCAGCGGGAGGCGCGCGGCAAGGTGCTGTTCACCCGGGAGAAGCTGATCGAGTACGGCCGAAAGGTGAAGTTTTTCCGCGGCGTTCCCAGCTGGTTTGGCCGAATCAACGCGTACGGCAGTAAACGCGGCGTCTGCGTGGAGCACTACATCATCTCTTCGGGACTGAAGGAGATGATCGAGGGGACGAAGATCGCCAGGGACGGCGTCTTCAAGAAGATTTACGCCAGCTCGTTCATGTACGACGATGAGGGCGTGGCCCTGTGGCCCGCTCAGGCGGTCAACTACACCAATAAAACCCAGTTCCTCTTCCGAATTTCCAAAGGCGTGCTGGACGTGAACGATCCGGGCGTGAACGACCATTTCGCCGCCGAGGACCTGCGGGTTCCCTTTCGGAATATCGCCTACATCGGCGACAGCGACACGGATATTCCCTGCATGAAGCTGGTCAACTCCTACGGCGGTCACGCGATTGGGGTGTACCCGCCCGACGCTGGGCCGTCGAAGGTCTACGGCCTGATGAACGACGACCGGATCCGGTATTTTGCGCCGGCTGACTACAGCGAGGGCAAAAAGATAGACCGAATCGTGAAGGCTATCATCGACAAAACAGCCGCGTTCGAGGTTTTAGAGGCCCTGCACGTTTCAGACGCCCAGGCGGCCGCCGTTCAGCCCCGAGCGGACTGACTTCGGGCGCGAAAACGAATCACGAAAGGCGGCGAGTTCAAATGCCTTTGACGAACGAGGGGATCCGGGAGGCGGTCCGGTCGTTTTATCGGGGACTGGCCGAAAACCGGCTGACGATTGAGGGGGATCCGCTCGCCCTCGCCCTTTCTCTTGGGTACAACGAGGACGAGCTTCGCCAGCTGCCGGAGGGGACGAACATCGGACTTTCCTGTGGCAACCCGCTTGAAAAGGTGACGCTGGCTCCGGGGGAGACGCTGCTCGACTTGGGGTCTGGAACCGGTGTGGACTGCTTCTTAGCCCGGCTGCGCTTTCCCAAGGCCGGGACGATTTACGGGCTGGATCAGGACGACGTGATGATCCGGCGGGCCTCTCAGGCGGCGGCGAAAAAAGGCTTTCAGGGCGTCGAGTTTCGGCAGGGCGACTTGACGGCGTTCCCGTTCCCCGACGGGTCGATCGACAAGATCATCTCCAACTGCGTCATCAATCTGGTGCCTGAAAAAGACTTGGTCTACCGGGAAATCTTTCGGGTTCTCCGGCCCGGCGGGAGCGCCTTCATTTCCGATATCTCGCTGAAACGGCCGCTGCCGGCCTCGATGTCCGATAATCCGCGGCTGCACGGCACGTGAGTGGGCGGCGCGATCCTCGTGGAGGATCTTCAAGAAATTATCCGCCAAGCGGGCTTCCGCGATTTCAGCGTCCTGACGGCCGAGGTGACCGACCAGTACGCGGACAAGTGGGGATTCGGCATGACGATCAAGGAGTGGATCCAGTCAACCATCATCCTTGGCCGCAAGCCGATGGAAAAAGCCTGAGCCGATGAAGCAGCATGAGCCCCAGCCCAAGCGGGCTGGGGCTCATGTTGAATCGTGAAGGCCGTTTAAAGGCTCTGCCTTGACAGGTTTGATATAGTGAAACTGGCGGCGTCGGGCTGGGCGGCGCTCATACTCCCGAAGGGAGCGACTGGGGATGTTCAACTGGTACGCGTTTTGGGTTTACGTGATCGTCACGGCGGTTTCTCCGGGGCCCAATAACCTGCTGTCCATGTCCAACGGCAGTCAGAAAGGGCTGGTCCGCGCCCTGCCGTTTAACTTCGGCATTGGGGCCGGGCTGACCGTCGTGATGATCGGCTGCGCCGTCTTCTGCAGCGTCCTCACGTCGGTACTTCCAAAAATCCAACTGGTTATGCGGTTCATCGGCGCGGCGTATATGCTGTACCTCGCTTGGACGACTTTTGTCGGCGACGGGAAAATGGACGCGGAGGGCGCTGCGGGCGGCTTCCTGTCCGGCCTACTTCTCCAGTTCGTGAATCCCAAAATCTTCGTCTACGGGATCGTGTCGCTGCAGGTCTACATTCTGCCGACCTATGCCGGCCGGCCTTGGGCGCTTTTGGGCTTCGCGGCCCTGCTTTCGGCCGTCGGGTTCGCGTTTACCGTCCTGTGGGCGGCGTTCGGCTCGGCGTTCAGGCGGCTTTTTGCCGCTCACGCCAAGGCGGTCAACGCCGTGATGTCCCTTCTCATGATCTACTGCGCCGTTTCTCTGTTCTTTTAAAATCTCTTGGCACGAAAAAACCGGCAAGGCGGGCGCTCTTTTGAGCGTTCGCTTTGCCGGTTTTTCGTTTACGCCTGCGCCGTTTCGGCCGGCAGGAGAGAGCGCCGGCAGTTGATGAAGTAGTACGCGCTGAAGACGGCTGACGCTAAGAGCCACGAGGCCGGGTAGACGGTTAGGATAACGTCGATGTTGTTGAACCTCTGAATGACGAAGAACACCCAAAGGAGCCGGAAACAACAGGTGCAGAGCAGGGAGATGATCATGGGCCGGAACGTGTCGCCGGTCCCGCGGATCATGCCGGAAATCAGCTCTCCGATCGAGTAGATGAAATAAAACGGGGTCATGAAGACCCGAACGAAGTACTGGGCCAAGGAGAGAACGTTCTGGTCGGGAAGGAACAGCCCTCCGAGAGGCTTGGCGAAGGTGAACAGGGCTGCGCTTAACGGCGCGAGCATGCCAAACGAGATGAAGACGCCGACTCGAAGCCCCTTGCGGATTCGGTCGAACGCGCCGGCCCCGTAGTTCTGGGCCGTGAAGGTGGAGATCGAAGCGGCTAAGGCGTCGACGGCCATCCAGATGATGAAGTCGATTTTTCCGCTGACGCTCCACGCCGCGACGACGTCGGTGCCGAAGCTGTTGACGGCGCTCTGAAGGAAGATGTTCGTTATCGGGTACGAGAGGGACTGACAGGCCAACGGGATCCCAGTGCGGGCGATGAGCCGCAGGATCTTCCCGTGAATCCGAAGTCGGGAGAGCCTGAGCTGCCACCGGCTGTCGAGGCGCGTCAGGGCCCGAAGCACCCAGACCGACGTGAGGGCTTGGGATATAACCGTCGCTAGGGCGGCGCCGAAGACCCCGAGCCCCAATCCTGCCACGAACGCTAAGTCGAGCACGATGTTGATCAGGCAGCTAGCGACCAAGTAGTAGAACGGCCGTCGGGAGTCGCCTAAGGCGCGGAGCACTCCGTTGCCTACGTTGTAGGTGAACGAGAAGATGAGTCCGCAGAACGTCGTTCGAACGTACGACAGGGCGTGAGGCTGCATCTCAAGCGGGACATTCATCGCCCGGATCATCGTCGGGGTCAGCAGGTAGGCGATCGCCGACAGGATGACGCTCATGATCAGCGAAGCGGCAAGCGTGGAGTGAATGGCTTGGGACAGCCGCCCATACCGGCTGGCTCCGAACGCTTGGGCGATGACGATGCCGCCGCCGGCCGACAGGCCGAGGAACAGGATGATCGGCAGCCGAGTGAAGCTGGCCGTGGCGTCCAGCGCGCCAAAAGCGACCTTGCCGGCGAACTGTCCCACGATGACCGCGTCGGTCATTTGGTACAGCTGCTGAAAGAACGCGCCGCAGAAAATTGGAAGGAAAAATCGGAACAGGTGACGGCTGATGCTTCCTTGGGTCATCGCCGTCTCGTACGATTTCGCGTTGGATGTCACAGGCGGTCCTTCTTTCTCAAGCTCCGAGGGGACTTCGCCGCCGGGGAAATTATTTTTCAGGGCGATAATGTTTTATTGTAGCATAATTTAAAAATTCTCTGCCGATTCTGGCGTAAAACGGCTCCGCGGCAGATGGAATCGAGGGATGAGCGGTTGGGTCTGTTCTTGTCAGAGAGCGCGCTCTCCACTATAATGACGTTACTCAGCGCCGCTTCGCGGCCGAGGGGCAATCACCCGCGCTGCGGTGGCGCGACCATTTTGAGGAGGTCTCCGTTATGTGGCTCATCTTGTTGGTCATTTTCGTCATCGGTCTGTTGGCCTTGTGGTACGCCTACAGAACGTACGGTTGGGTTATGGCATTTCAGGTTGATAACCCGCGAGTGAAGGATCTTTCCGAGATTATCCATAAGGGCGCTATGGCGTTTCTGGATAGGGAGTACCGCTGGCTGGCGCCGTTCGTGCTCGTCGTGGCAATCCTTTTGATCTGGAAACTGACCCTAGCGACGGCCCTTTCGTTCGTCTTGGGCGCTATTTGCAGCGCTGCCTCCGGCTACTTCGGTATGCAGGTGGCGACCCGCGCCAACGGGCGCACGTCCTTTGCGGCGACTCAGGGGATGAATCAGGCCCTGCAGGTGGCCTTCAAGGGGGGCTCGGTCATGGGCATGACCGTCGTGGGCGTCGGCGTGCTGGGCGTTGTGCTCTGCTACGTCATCTTCCCCGACCCGGCAATCATTACCGGCTTCGGTTTCGGCGCGAGCTCCATCGCCCTGTTCGCCCGTGTGGGCGGAGGCATCTACACGAAGGCTGCCGACGTGGGCGCTGACTTGGTGGGTAAGGTTGAAGCGGGCATTCCTGAGGACGACCCGCGCAACCCGGCGACCATCGCTGACAACGTCGGCGACAACGTTGGCGATATTGCCGGTATGGGCGCTGACCTGTTCGAGAGCTATGTCAACTCGATTATCGCCGCGATGGCTGTGGGCGCTGTGTTCCATGGTCAGGCTGGACTTCTATTCCCGCTCGTTCTAGCCGCGCTGGGCATCGTGGCGGCCATCATCGGCACGCTGGTTGTTCGGGTCCGCGAGGGTGGCAATCCTCAAAAGGCCCTGCGTTACGCCACGTTCCTGACCGGCGCCGTAGTTATTCTGGGAGCCCTGCTCCTGTGCCGGTACATGCTCGGCTCGATGAACATCTTCTACGCCGTCGTGAGCGGCGTGGTGGTGGGTGTTCTGATTGGCTGGGTCACCGAGGTTTACACGTCCGCTGACTATCGGTTCGTGAAGAACGTTGCCAATGCGACGGAGACCGGCCCGGCGACGACGATTTTGAGCGGCATCGCGCTTGGCATGAACTCGGCGGTTGTTCCTGTCATCATGATCTGCGCTGCGACGCTGATCAGCTACTACTTCGGCGGCATGTACGGCATCGCCTGCTCGGCGGTGGGCATGCTGTCCATCACCGGCATCACGCTGAGCGTCGACGCCTATGGCCCGATCGCCGACAACGCCGGCGGCATCGCCGAGATGGCCGAACTGCCGCACCACGTGCGGGAGATCACCGACCATCTGGACTCGGTGGGCAACACGACGGCGGCTATGGGCAAGGGGCTTGCCATCGGCTCGGCGGCTCTGACGGCTCTGTCCCTGTTCTCCGCCTATGCGGCGTCTGTGGGGCTCAAGAGCATCAACTTGGTTGACCCGTACGTCATGGTGGGCCTGTTCATCGGCGGCGTCCTGCCGTTCCTGTTCAGCGCTCTGACCATTGAGGCGGTCGGACGGGCCGCTCAGGCCATGATCGAAGAAGTTCGCCGCCAGTTCCGGGAAATCCCCGGCATCATGGAAGGCACCGGCCGGCCGGAATACGAGAAGTGCGTCGCTATTTCGACGGGCGCGGCCCTGCACGAGATGATCATCCCTGGCCTGATGGCCATCATCGTTCCGATCCTCGTGGGCCTGTTCCTTGGCGCCGAGGCTCTGGGCGGACTTCTGGGCGGCTCGATCGTCACCGGCGTCATGCTGGCCGTGTTCATGGCCAACGCCGGCGGCGCGTGGGACAACGCCAAAAAGTACATCGAGACCGGCACGCACGGCGGCAAGGGTTCTCCTCAGCACGCGGCGGCAGTCGTGGGCGACACGGTCGGCGATCCGTTCAAGGATACGTCAGGCCCGAGCCTGAACATTCTCATCAAGCTGATGAGCGTGGTCGCGCTGGTTCTGGCTCCGCTGTTCTCCTAAAAAAGAGGATCCGGCCGGCGGAAGGTTTTACCCGCTCCGGCTCGACAGGCAGAAAGGGCAACATTAGAATTGATGGGAGAGAGGGGAGCCTCTCTCCCATTTTTTGTCCTGAGACGAAAGGAGGCTTCTGATGTCAGATCCGATAGTCGACCAAATCAAAGCGGTGCTGGACGTGGTCGAGGTCATCGGCGAGTCGGTTCGGCTGACGAAAAAAGGACGGAACTACACCGGACTGTGCCCGTTTCACGACGAGAAGACGCCTTCCTTCATGGTGTCCCAAGAGCGGCAGAGCTGGCACTGCTTCGGCTGCGGCAAGGGCGGCGACCTGTTCAGCTTCGTCATGCTCAAAGACGGACTGTCGTTTCCCGAGGCGCTGGAGTACCTGGCCGCTCGAGCTGGAATTGAGCTGCCCCGGCAGGGCCGGCGGCAGGTCAGCAAGGACCTGTTCGCCCTGATGGAAGAGGCCGTGTCCTTTTACCGGCAGGAGCTCCGCGGCCCCGGCGGCGCGGCGGCCCGCGCGTACCTCGAGCGGCGCAACGTCTCTCCCGAGGCGGCTGCGGCGTTTGAACTGGGCTGGGCGCCCAACGCGTGGCAATCCCTCTCAGACCATCTGAAGCGGGGCGGAGCCTCTGAAGCGTCGCTTCTCAAGGCCGGGCTGGTCATTCAGGGGAACCGAGGAAACTCATATGACCGGTTCCGCGGGCGGGTGACCTTCCCGATACGGAACGTTTCCGGCCGCGTCGTCGCGCTGGGCGGCCGGCTGATCGACGGCGAGGGCGCGAAGTACCTCAACAGCCCGGAAGGCGAGCTCTACTCGAAAAAAAACAACCTGTACCTGCTCGACCGGGCCAAAGAGAGCATTCGCGAGAAAGGTCGCTCCATTCTGGTGGAGGGGTACATGGACGCCCTGCGGCTTCACCTGTGCGGCTGGGCCGAAGGTGTGGCGTCGCTTGGGACGGCCCTCACGGAAGAGCAGGCGGCCCTGCTGAGGCGGTTTGCCGACAAGTGCTACATCTGCTATGACAGTGACCTCGCCGGCCAGACTGCCACCCTTCGGGGAATGTACCTGTTGGCGTCCGAAGGTCTGACCGTCTACGTGGTCACCCTGCCGGAAGGGAAGGACCCGGACGAGCTGTTGCAGATGCCCGGCGGGCCGGAATCGTTCGCGAAAGCGTTGGACGACGCCCTGCCGCTGGTCAGTCACCATATCAAGCTGTTTCGGGCCCAGTCCGAGCGGGACGGCGTCACCAAGGCGAGCCGAGACCTTCTGGAAAGCCTGTCGGCCTTGTCGTCGCTTGACCTGTCGCCACACCGGGCGGAGCTGTGTCAAGCTCTGGGGCTGACTGACTACCAGCTGAGGCAAGAGCTGGAACGGTTCCGCCGTCCAGTCCGAGTTGACGTTAAGCGGTTTGAAGACGCCGCGCCCCAGAAAAAAAGGTCGCCGAAGGATAAAATGTTCCGCGAGAGCGAGGCCAGCATGACCTATCTTCTCTGGTCCCAAAAGAGCCTGCGCGGGAGGCGCGAGGCGCTTCAAGTGCCGGGCCTGTTGGAGAATCCGATCCTGCAGGACATCGCTGCGGCCTTGCTCGGCGGTTCAGAGCCGGGGGAGCTTGAAAGCCGCTGGCTTCAGCTGGGCGAAACGGATCCCAAAGAAGCCCTGACAGAAGGGGAGTACAGCATTTCCCGGTTCGGCTCGACGGCGCAGGAACAGTGGGACGTGCTGCTTTCGGCACTGCTCCGACGGGCGACTGAGCGCCGATACGAGGCGTTGAAGGGAAAAATCCTGCGGGGCGAGGCGACTGAAGAGGAAGTCTCCCAGTGGGGAGCTCTTAGCCGAGAGCTGAAATGTTCGGCGAAGGGGAGTTAATCCCTGTTTCCTTCATTTACAATAAGGTATAATCAACCAAGCTACTTTAACAATAGCGAGGAGAGGCTATGCGGCTGGATAAATATTTGAAACTGTCCCGTCTCGTCAAGCGTCGGTCCGTGGCCGCCGAGATGATTGACGCCGGAGCCGTCCGGCTCAACGGCCGGCCGGCCAAGCCGGCCAGCGACGTGGCGGACGGCGACATAGTTTCTGTGGCGTTCCCGTTTCGGCTCGTCGAAGCCCGAGTCATTTCGAGCGACGAGAGGGCTTTAAGGCGGGGAGAAACGGCGGCTGAAATCGTGGCGGAACGGCGTCTTGACCCGGAGAAAAACCCGTGGGATGACCAGGCCGAAAGCCTGCAAGGAGGACACAGATGAGTACAATCGTTGGCATTCATGGCAGAGAGATCCTCGATTCCCGGGGAAACCCAACCGTTGAGGTTGAAGCGTGGCTCGACGACGGGACGATTGCCCGGGCGGCGGTGCCGTCCGGCGCGTCCACCGGCTCGTTTGAGGCGGTCGAACTTCGCGACGGCGGCGACCGGTTCGGCGGCAAGGGAGTTACCAAGGCCGTTGGCTCGGTGAACGACGTTCTTGGCCCCGAGCTGGTGGGCTTGGACGTGGAAGACCAGTCGTCGCTGGACACGCTGATGATTGATTTGGACGGGACCCCGAATAAGGGCCGTCTGGGTGCCAACGCGATTTTGGGCGTTTCCATGGCGATCGCCCGCGCGGCGGCGATTTCCCACGATGTCCCCCTGTGGGCGTACTTGGGAGGGCTGGGGCCCTTCGCCCTGCCCACGCCGATGATGAACGTCATGAACGGTGGCGCTCACGCCGACAACACGCTGGATATTCAGGAGTTCATGATCGTCCCATTCGGTTTTTCATCGGTCAGCGAGTCCATCCGCACCGGCGCGGAGATTTATCACAGCCTTAAAAAGATCCTCGTCAAGGACGGGCTGAACACCGGACTTGGCGATGAGGGTGGCTTTGCGCCGAACCTGAAGACCAACCGTCAGGGGCTGGAGTACCTCGTCAAGGCAATCGAAGCGGCGGGGTACGAGCCGGGCAAACAGGTCGGCATTGCTTTGGACGCCGCGGCCAGCGAGTTCTACAAGGGCGGCGTCTACGACTTCGCTGGCGAAGGGCGGAAGTTCACCGCCGCAGAGCTGGCCGACTATTACGCCGAACTGTGCTCGGCCTTCCCGATCATGTCGATTGAAGACGGCATGGCCGAAGAGGATTGGGACGGCTTCAAACTTTTCACCCAGCGCATGGGCGAGAAACTTCAGATTGTGGGCGACGACCTGTTCGTCACCAACCCGGAGCGGCTGGCGAAGGGGATTGGGTTCGGGGTCTGCAACTCGATTCTGATTAAGCTGAACCAGATCGGCACGGTCACAGAGACGCTGGAAGTTATCGACATGGCCCGCCGAGCCGGCTACAGCTGGATTGTTTCTCACCGGTCCGGCGAGACGGACGACAGCTTCATCGCCGACTTAGCGGTCGCCACGGCCAGCGGCCAGATTAAGACCGGGGCCCCGGCCCGGACCGACCGGGTTGCCAAGTACAACCAGCTGCTGAGGATTGAAGAGCGGCTCGGCGCCGGGGCGCGTTTTCTGGGCGCAGGGGCGTTTAAAGGATTCCGGGCCTGATCCCTGCAGCTTTGTGTGAGCAGTTTGACGAGAGGAAGACTGAAATGATCGAACGGACGGCTCGCCCTATTCCGCTGAAAAAAAACGAGATTACCGACCGGACAGTTGGGCGTCTGGTGGCGTACCGGAGGCTCCTGCAAGGACTTGAAGAAGCCGGCGCGGCGCTGATCTCTTCAAAGATGATCGGCGACATGCTGGGAATCAAGTCGAGCCAAGTGCGCAAAGACTTGTCCTATTTGGGCGAGTTCGGCAAGCGCGGCGTCGGTTACAGCGTTCCCAGACTGCTGAACGACCTGTCGTCAATATTGGCGCCGTTTGCCCGGTGGCGAATTGGGCTCGTCGGCTTGGGGCGCTTGGGCGAAGCCCTTTTAGGGCACAGCGCGTTCAGGAGCGACGACTATGAGATCGTCGCGGCGTTCGACGTCGACGGGGCAAAAATCGGCCGGTCCTTTGCCGGTCGGAAGTGCTACTCGATGACGGGAATCAGCGAGACGATACGGGAGCTGGGAATATCGGTCTTGATGATCACCACCCCGGCGGCCGCCTCTCAGTCGGCTGTCGACGCGGCGCTGGCTGGTGGGCACATTAAGGGGATACTCAACTTCAGCCCCGTCTCTTTAACCGTCCCACAAGGCGTCGAGGTCAACGACGTGGATATTTCAGTCGAGCTGGAAAAACTTCTGTTCAGGCTCAAGTTCAACGACCAGCAGAGAAAGGTGTCCGCCGGTCTGGAAACCAATATGGTACAATAGTCCATATCTTTAGACACAGTTTTTTGGAGGAGGCGTTGCAGTTGCAGCAGCAGGGACAGATGATGCAGTCCGTCATCATGATCGTGGTAATGATCGCCATTTTCTACTTTCTTCTCATTCGTCCGCAGAAGAAGCGCCAGAAGAAGCACGACGAGATGCTTCAGTCGATCAAGCGCGGCGACGTGGTTATCACGGCCGGCGGCTTCTGGGGAACGGTTCGTGACTTCAAGGACGACAGCCTGATCATCGAGATCGCCTCAGGCGTCAAGGCGAAGGTCATGAAGAGCTCCATTTCCGCTCGGGTGAACGAAGTTTCCTCGTCCGCGGAGGAAAAGCCGGCAGAACAGAAGCCGGCCGAGGAGCCGAAGGCAGCGGAAGAAACGGCAGAGGATAAAAAGACCGACTGACGTTTTGGGGACTGAGCGACTGGGGGATCCCGTCGCTCTTTTTGTGTGACTCGCTCCGGCGAGTTCGTCTGTACATTGTCCCTTCAGGAGGAGTTTATATATGCAGAAAAAAGATCGCTGGCGCCTGATCTTTGTGCTCGTTGTTCTGGCCGTGGCCGCGTACTTCGTGTTCCCCCTCCGCGGTCGGATCAAACTGGGCCTTGACCTATCAGGCGGCGTAAATATCGTTTTGAAGGCAGTTCCTCAGCCCGGCACGGAGCTGGGAACAGATTCAATCGACCGTCTGCTCGTTGTCCTGCGCAACCGAATCGACCAGTACGGCGTGACCGAGCCGCTGATGCAGCGGCAGGGAGCCGATCGGGTCGTCGTCGAGCTGCCGGGCGTGGATAACCCGGAGGCGGCACTGAACCTTATCGGCAAGACGGCCCTGCTGGAATTTCGGCAGGTCATCGACAGCACCCGCCCTCTTCCCCCGCAGGCAAAACGGGAGAACTACGACTCTGATGCGGAGTTCCAAGAGGCTGTAGCTCGCTGGAACGCCTACCGGGACCAGCAGGAAGCCCTGAAGGCGTCCATGGAGGCCAAGGCTAAGAGCGAAGGCGGCAACTCGATTGCCACCGACGAGGACGGAGCTATCTATCAGCTCGGCGCTACTTACTTAACGGGCAAGGACCTGAAGAACGCCGGCGTGGATTACGACAGCTTGGGCCGTCCCGTGGTGTCGCTGGAGTTCAACGACAAGGGCACTGACCTGTTTGACAAGGCCACGGCCGACAACGTGGGCAAGCAGATTGCCATGGTTCTGGACGGTCGGGTCATCTCGGCGCCTCGGGTCAACGAGCGCATTTCCGGCGGCCGGGCTCAGATCTCCGGGCGCTTTACCCCTGATGACGCCCGCGGCTTGGCAATCATGCTGCGCGCCGGCGCCCTGCCGGTTGGCGTCGAAGTCCTTGAGAACCGTTCAGTCGGCCCGTCCTTGGGTAGCGACTCGATCCGCGACGGCCAGTTCGCCGGGCTGGTGGGCATCGCCGCCGTGTTCATCTACATGATCGTCTTTTACCGCGTGCTCGGCGTGACGGCAGACATCTCGCTCTGCACAACCATGCTGCTGCTGTTCGCCATGCTCATCGGCTTTAAGGCCACCTTGACGCTGCCGGGCGTGGCGGGGATCGTGCTCACCATCGGGATGGCGGTTGACAGCAACATCCTGATCTTTGAGCGAATGAAGGAAGAGACGGCGCTTGGCCGTTCGCTTCACGCCGTCATTACCGCCGGGTTCAGCAAGGCCCTGTCCACGATTCTCGACGCGAACATCACCACGGTCATCGCCGCGGCGGTCCTGTTCCACTACGGCAGCGGGCCCCTTCGGGGCTTTGCCCTGACCCTGACCATCGGTATTGTGGCCAGCCTGTTCAGCGCGCTGGGCGTGAACCGAGTGCTGCTTCAACTGATGGTGGATTACACCAAGTTGCCCATCATTGGGCGGCGGAAGGAGGTCAACGCATGAAAAAGCCGTTTGCCTTCCCGTTCATGAAGTACCGCAAGTTCTTTATCGCTCTCGCCTGCGTGATGGCGGTCACCGGAGCGCTGCTCGTCCTGTGTATCGGCTTCAACAAGGGCATTGACTTCACCGGCGGCAACCTGCTTCAAGTGGAATTTTCCGACCCGATTTCGGTCGGGGCGGTTCGGGCAGAGCTGGCAAAGGAAGGTTATGCTCGGGCGACCATTCAGGCGTTCAGCGACCGGGGCGTGAATATTCGCTTTCAGGGCACCGAAGAGGGGGCTGACGATCAGGCCCTTCGTGACAGCCTGATGGCCGCGCTGGACAAAATCCAGGCGGGCAAAGTGAAACTGCTCAGCTTTGAGATGGTCGGTCCCACCGTCGGCGGAGAGCTGACCCATCAGGCGGTTCTGGCGACGACGTTGGCGCTGATCGGCATTCTGATTTACGTCGCGTTCCGGTTCCAGTTCCGTTTCGCCGTCGTCAGCGTCCTCGCCCTAGTTCACGATACCATGATCGTCTTAGGATTCTTCTGTTTGTTTCATCGGGAGATCGCGATGCCGTTTATCGCAGCCATTCTCACCACGGTTGGCTACTCGCTGAACGACACGATCGTTATCATGGACCGGGTCAGAGAGAACTGGAAGCAGCGACGGACGATCGGCATGGTGGCACTGATGGACAACTCGATCAACCAGACCTTGGGGCGGACGGTCAACACGACGGTTACCACTTTCATGCCGGTTCTGGCGTTCTACCTGCTGGGCGGTCCGGTGCTCGCCAACTTCTCGTTGGCCCTGATGATCGGCATCATCGCCGGTACGTTCAGCTCGCTGTGCTTCACCACGTCGGCGCTGGTCTTCTGGTACGACAAGTACCCGGTGAAAGATAGTTAGCGCGCTCAGGCCGCCCTCGTCCGAGGGCGGCCTTTTTGTTTCCCTCTGCGGTGTCTTTGTCTTCGCGGGACGGCGACATTCCGCTGGGTGGACGTCTGGGGCCGGTTTGGTATAATACTTCTTGTCGAAAGTCCTCGGACGGATGGGCCGGGCTGGCTTTCGACGATCAGCCCGGGTGACGGAATGGTAGACGTTGGGGACTTAAAATCCCCTGCCTTTGGGCGTGCGGGTTCGATTCCCGCCCCGGGCACCAGAGGCGTTCGGTCGCGTTCACGTTTTTGTGAACGCGGCTCTATATTTGCAGCACCTACGCGTATTTTTATTTTTATCTTGGCAGGTTGTTTGGGATATGAGCTGACTCATTTCGCCCCAATGTTGGGACGAAACACAAGAGGCCGTTGAAAATGGCGCCCCAAAACAAAGAAGTCCTGTGCATGTTCAATGCGCAGGACTTCTTTTTATGAACTGGTTGGGGCAGGTGCCGCGTTGAAAACCGTTCAACTGAGAGTCCCTTAGAGGAATCAAAGCAGCTTCGTATCAAAACAAAAAGCGGCCCCTCACGGTTTTAACCGTGAAGGGCCGCTGATGTTTAAGGACGCCTCTGGCGAGAGACGGATTTTTTAATCGGTTGAAGCTAACGGTCCGAGCGCTCCAAGCCGTCGGGACTGTCCGCGTCGTTGGGCGCTTTCTTCCCCGCCGGTGCGGCGGTCTCCCAAGCGAGCCGAGCGAACGCGACGGCGGGGAAAAGGGGCGCGACTGCCAGCCACGGTGCGATCGTCCACAGCGCGGCGGCCAGCGTCAGCAAAAAAGCCAAGGCGACAGCCCAAAAGATGATCTGACTTCGGCGCCCGCCGGTCGGTCTCAGGGCGACGAAGCCGCAGGCGGGCATAAGAACGGCTAAGGCAAGCAATGCGGCGGACAAGATTCGGTGTTCGGCGATCCAGCTCATGGGTCCTCCTGTGTCTGGTTCTTGACAGGGTCTGCCCCCGTGATAGTATAAAAGACGCCCCGAAACCGGGGCTTTTCTTATCATATCACACCCGCGCTGACCGCACGGGGATGCGAGGTGGCCGAATGAACCGACCGAGTGCGCTGATACTGGCGGCCGGCAAGGGAACTCGGATGAAGAGCCGTCGTCCGAAGGTGATGCAGACGCTGCTGGGCCAGCCGATGCTGTATTACGTCTTGAGCGCCCTGCGCGACGCGGGAGTTTCCGACGTCTGCGTCGTCGTCGGCTATGAGGGCGAATGTGTCACGTCGTGGCTGCAAAAGTTCTGGCCGTCCGCGTCGGTCGTCTGGCAAAAAGAGCAGCTCGGCACAGGACACGCCGTGATGATGGCTTCCGACTGGCTGTCGAGCCGGGGTGACGTGGTCGTCGTCAACGGTGACATGCCGATGGTGACGGGCGATGACTTCGTCCGATTCTTCGACGGCTCGGACGCCGATTGGTCGTTTGTGACGACGCAGCTGGCCGATCCGACCGGCTACGGGCGGGTGATCCGCTCGGACAGCTCGGTGAAGGTCGTGGAGCAGAAGGACGCTTCGCCTCAGGAGCTGGCCTGCAGCGAAATCAACGTGGGAATCTACCGGGCCAGCGGAAGCGATTTTCTGGCCGGGCTGGCGTCCCTTCGGCCGAACAACAGCCAGAAAGAGTATTACATCGTCGACCTCATCTCGTGGGCCTTGTCTCAGGGCCGATCGGTTCAGCCGGTGCTCCTTCCGCCGGAGAACCTGTGCGGCGTCAACGACCCGATGGAGCTTGCCCGGCTGAACGGGCTGATGAGAGATCGGGTGAACCGCCGCTGGATGGCCCAAGGGGCGAAGCTGGCCGAACCGCTCACGACGTGGATTTCGCCGGCATCGTCATTTGAAGGTGAAGTGACTCTCGCGCCGAACGTTCAGCTGTGGGGAGAAACGGAGCTGGGCGACGGCTGTGAGCTCGGAACCGGGACTGTGCTGACGAACTGCCGGCTCGGCAAGCGGGTCATCTGCCGTCCCTACGTGGTCGCTCAGGACTCGCAGGCCGCCGATGACGCGGTTTTAGGGCCGTTCTGTTTCCTTCGGGAGGGCTCGCAGCTGGCTCAAAAAGCGCTGGTCGGTCGGTTTGTGGAGCTCAAAAAGACCTGTGTCGGCGAGGGGAGCAAGGTGCCTCACCTGACATATTTGGGCGACACGACGGTCGGGAGCGGTTCCAACATCGGGGCTGCCACAGTCACTTGCAACTATGACGGGGCGAAAAAGCACCCGACCGTCATCGGAAACAGGTGTTTCATCGGCAGCGACACCATGCTGGTCGCGCCCGTCACGGTTGAGGACGGAGCGACGACGGCCGCCGGTTCGGTCATTACGAGCGACGTGCCGGCCGACTCGCTGGGAATCGGGAGAAGCCGACAGGTCAACATCAAGGGGTGGCGGAAGCAGCAGAAACCGCACAGCGACGAAAGGAAGGCGTGAACGATCATGAATTCGGAGAACAGACCGGCGGTACTTCTTTCAGGGACAGCTCACGAGGAGTTTTCTCAGAAAGTGAGTCAGGAACTGGGCATTGATCTGACGAAAGTTCATCACTATCGGTTTGCTGACGGCGAAGTGGGCCTTTCCATCGACGAGAGCGTTCGGGGCGACGATGTGTACGTCATTCAGCCCACCTGCGCGCCGGTGAACGACAACCTGATGGAGCTGCTGGTCATGGTTGACGCCCTGCGCCGCGCCTCGGCGGCCCGAATCAATCTGGTCATGCCGTATTTCGGCTACGCCCGTCAGGACCGGAAGGCCAAGGGCAGAGAGCCGATCTCGGCGAAGCTGGTCGCTAACCTGATCGAGCACGCCGGAGCTCACCGCGTGCTGGCGGCTGACCTGCACGCTGGCCAGATTCAGGGCTTTTTCGATATTCCGGTCGATCATCTGCTGGGCGTTCCGCTTCTCGCCTCATGGTTCAAGCGCAACGTGGTCAAGGACGCGTCCCCGGATAGCATTGTGGTGGTCTCACCCGACGCTGGCGGCGTCGTCCGCGCCAGAAAAATGGCCACGCTGCTGGGCGCTGATATCGCCATTGTGGACAAGCGGCGGGACCACGGCAAGCAGAACGTCAGCGAGGTCATGGAGATGATTGGCGCCGACGTGAAGGGAAGAACCTGCATCATCATCGACGACATGATCGACACCGCCGGAACCATCGTCAACGCGGCGCGGGCGCTGCGCGACAAGGGCGCCGAAAAGGTCTTCTGTTCGGCGACTCACGGCCTGTTCTCCGGCCCGGCGATTGAGCGTCTGAAGGATCCTGCCGTTACCGGAGTGGTAGTAACTGATACTGTCCCGTTGCCAGAGAACAAAAAATTGGATAAAATGACCCAAGTGTCAATGGCACCACTTTTTGCGGAAGCCATTCGTCGCATTCACTGTGAGTCGTCGGTGAGCAGCCTGTTTAATTAGCCCTCCCCAGCAACTCCAGAGAAAATTAGAGGAGGAATAGAAATGTCCGAAAACGTGAAAATCATCCTTGAGGCTCGGAACGAGACTGGCAAGGAAGTCTGCGGCCGTCTGCGCCGTCAGGGCTGCCTGCCGGTTGTGGTGTATGGCCCCGGCATGAAGGAACCGCTGCTTGCCAAGACGGACGCCAAGGCGGCTGAAGCGTATCTGGTCGGCGACTTCAAGAGCTGCCAGTATGACGTGACCCTGCCCTGCGGGACAGTGAAGACCTGCTCGATCAAGTCCGCTGCCAAGAACCACGGCACCGACCAGCTGCTTCACATCGACTTCTACTGCGCCGAGTAACGCCGTGCGGCTGATTGTCGGTCTCGGCAACCCCGGGATCGAGTACGCCCAGACGAGGCACAACGCCGGCTGGATGCTTTTAGATCGGCTGGTGGACCGGCTGAACGCCGGCGGTGGACAGGGGAAGTTCTCCGGGCAGCTCTGGGGACCTCTAAGCGTCGGCTCTGAGCGTCTTCTTCTGCTCAAGCCGCTCACCTACATGAACGCCAGCGGTCAGGCGGTGGGGGAAGTCGCTCGGTACTGGAACATCGCCCCGTCTGATATCCTCGTCTTGAGCGATGAAATTAACTTGGCTCCCGGCCGTCTTCGGTTCCGAACTTCCGGGTCGGCGGGTGGCCATAACGGGCTCAAGTCCGTGATAGCCCATCTTGGGACGGCCGAATTTGGCCGCCTTCGGATTGGTGTGGGCGGAAAGCCTCAGGGAAGTGACTTGGCAGATCACGTGCTGGGGCGCATGTCCCCGACCGATCGGGAGCTGGAAGAGCGCGCCCTTCAGGCGGCCGAGGAGTTCTGTCTCCTGTGGCTGACAGAGACGCCTTCCGAGCTGATGAATCAGGTCAACGGTTTTCGATGCGATAACGAAGACGGTCAGGTTCGGGCCTGACCGTCTTTATTTGTGCTTTGAGAAGTGATGGAGGAATAAGGACATGACGAGTCGGCTGTGCGAATTAGCCGAAGACGCGTGGCGTTTGGGTCGGGCCGTTCAGCTGCCGCTGGACGGCTTCGGCCCTGCGTGGGCTCTTTCGGGGCTGACCGGCGGTCTGGTTCTCGTGCCCCACGCGGCCGACGCCCGACGATTGAAAGGCGACTTGGCCGTTCTGGGACAGCCGGCAGCCTTCCTGCCCGAGCCGCCGCTTGACGCTCAGAACCTGCGCGGCGACGGCGTTTGGCTTGAGCGCGGCAGCGTCTGGAACAGGTGGCTGGAAGACGAAGGAATCCTGATCGTCACGCCCGGCGGGCTGTGCACTCCCATGCGCTCGCCCGACGGGGCGATGACCATCACGCTCGGCCAAGAGGTCGGACGAGATCACTTGGTGCGGTGGCTGATCGGGCAGGGGTACCGCCGCCAGTCAATGGTCTGGGAGCGGGGCGACATGGCCGTCCGCGGGGCAGTCGTGGACTTTTATGACCCGTCGGCTCAGTGGCCGGTGCGCGTCGAGTTTTTTGACGACGACGTGGAGGCCATGCGGCTGTTTGCTCCCAAGTCGCAGCGGAGTTTTGAGACGGTTTCCCAAGCGGTCGTCAACAGTGCCAGATCCCAAGTCGGTTCGGCCCGGCTTCCGGCCATTCCGGACGGCCGGCGCTGCGTCCTGCTGTCGCCGAAGGACTTGGAAAACCGCGCGTCGTCGTTCGTTTCTCTGTGGAACCAGCTCGGCCTCGGGGGTGAGCTGACGGACGAGACGTGGAACGACGTCGTTCTTGCCCTTGGGCGAAAGCCTCACGTTCGGCTCGTCAAAGAGCCGCCGGCTGACGTCGTCCTCAAGTTGAGCGAGCCGCCGTTTTTCCGCGGCGACTGGGCTCAGGCCCGGTCGTGGTGCTCGGTCATGGAGTCGTCGGGTTTTTCCATCCACGTGGCCAGCTCGTCGGTGACTCGGCCGGAAAGCCTGTGCGGGTCCGCCCAGCTGGTGGGCTCCGTCAGTCCGTCATCGGGGATTGTTGACAGCGCCCTGCACGACGTCTGGCTCAGCGACTGCGAGCTGTTTGGGGTCAGCGATTCATCTCGGGAACGGGCAGACGGCGAACTGCCCGACGAACTGCAGAACAAGCTGTCGCCGGGCCAGTGGCTCATTCATGAGCGGTACGGGGTCTGCCAGTTTTTAGAAACCGGTCGGGAAAAGTTTGGAACTCAGAGCTACGAGACGCTGGTGCTCGGCTTTGCTGACGGCAAGCGGCTGATCATCCCGTTTTCGGACCTGTACAAGCTCACCATCTGGGACGGCGACGGCGAACCGCAGGCCGACAAACTGGGCTCAAAACGCTGGTCCGGCGCCAGAGAAAAGGCCGAAGCCCAGATCGAGCAGGAAGCGCAGGAGCTTCTCACGCTCTATGCCACCCGGGCCATCACGCCCGGGCGGGCTTTTGCCCCAAACGGTGAAATGCGGAGCCTGTTCGACCAATCATTCCCTTATCGGGAGACGAGAGATCAGCTGAAAGCCATTCGGGAAATTGACTCGGACATGGAGCGCCCGTTCCCCATGGACAGGCTTCTGGTAGGCGACGTGGGGTACGGCAAAACGGAAGTGGCGCTTCGGGCGGCGGTCAAGGCGGTTGAAAACGGCCTGCAGGCGGCATTCGTCGCGCCGACGACCGTTTTGGCCCAGCAGCACTACCGAACCTGTCTGGCCCGGATCGGGGACCTGCCGATCCGAACGGCCCTGCTGAGCCGAATGGTGACGCCGGCGGGGCAAAAAAAGATACGAACTGGGCTGGCAGAAGGGACGATCGATCTAGTCGTCGGTACTCACAGCCTGTTTCGGACCGCGCTGGAATTTAAAAATCTTGGCCTGCTGATTCTGGACGAAGAGCACCGGTTCGGCGTGGCTCACAAGGAGTCGTTAAAGGCGACCCACCCGGGCGTGGACGTGCTGTCCCTGTCGGCGACGCCAATTCCCCGAAGCCTCTCCATGGCGTGGCGGGGGATCAAGGACATATCGCTGCTGACGACGCCGCCGGCGTCCCGGGGAAGGATTTACACCGTCACTGGGCCGTGGAGCGAATCGCTCGTCTCCGACGCCTTGGCCCGGGAGCTTCAGCGGGGCGGACAGGTTTACTACCTGCACAACCGGATTGAGGACATTCAGCAGGTGGCATGGCGGGTTTCCCAGCGTTTTCCCGACGCGCCGCTGGCCGTGGCCCACGGGCAGATGAACCAGCGGGAGCTGGAAGACGTCATGGAGCGGTTCTACCGCGGCGCCGTGCAGATTCTCATCTGCACGACCATCGTGGAAAGCGGCTTGGACGTGGCCCGGGCGAACACCCTGGTCGTCGATGACGTCCGTTGGCTTGGACTGGCCCAAATGCACCAAATACGCGGCCGTATCGGCCGGCGTCAGGAAGACGGGTACGCCTATTTCCTGTACCCGGGCGACGACGCGTCCCTTCCCGGCCAAACCTGGGAGCGGCTTGAAGCGCTCGGCGCGATGGAGAGCTCCGGCGGCGGCTATCGGCTCGCCCAGAGGGACTTGGAAATACGCGGAGCCGGGGAAATTCTGGGCACGAGTCAGCACGGGTTCAAGCAGAGAATCGGCTACAGCCTGTACTACAGAAAGCTCAGAGAGCGGATCGCCCAGCTCCGAGGCGAGTCACAGCCGCCGGTTGAAGTGGCAGTTTTGTTCCCGTTGGACGTCCCCGAGACCTACATGCCGTCGGTGGAGCTGAGAATCGGCCTGTACCGCCGACTGGCGGAAGGTCTGAGCGCCGAGGATCGAAACCGGCTGACGAGCGACCTGACCGACCGGTACGGCCCCCTGCCGCCTCAGGTACAAGGGTTGCTTGCTCTGGCGCTGGTGCGCCGGGAAGGCCGCCGAGCCGGGCTGGAGAGCTTGAAGGCGATGGACAGTCACTGCTGGGCAAAAACGGTTTCCGGAGTCAGCTCCGTTCCGCGCCGTTGGGTAGCTAAAGGCGGGGCGATGGCTGGTCCGGGCGGCCCGGCGGGCTTGGCCGATCTGGCCGACTGGGTGGAGCGTCGGACGACAGAGCTTGAGTCAGAGCAGAGATAACGACAAAACAGGACGGTGAACGAGAGTGGCAGAATACGGTTTCGATCGGCTGGTAAAAATCATGGAGCAGCTTCGGGCGCCCGGCGGGTGCCCATGGGACAGGAAGCAGACCTACGACACCCTGTGCGCCAACATCGTCGAGGAAGCCTATGAACTGGTTGACGCCATTCACTCCCGCCAGCGGGACGGGACCGACCATATGGTGGAGGAATGCGGAGACCTGCTCCTGCAGGTGGTGTTCATCTCGACTATCGCTTCAGAACTGGGCGATTTCTCGGTCGCTGACCCGATCAAAGCCATCTGCGACAAACTGATTCGGCGGCATCCTCATATTTTCGGCGAGAGCCGCGCCGACACGCCGGAAGAGGTCCTTGCCAAGTGGGAGTCCATCAAGGCTTCTGAGCGGGCCGCCAAGGGAAAAGCGGACGAGTCCATTCTGTCCGGAGTTCCCCGCTCTCTGCCCGCGTCGGTGAAGGCCCTTCGGATCCAGCAGAAGGCCGCGTCGGTCGGTTTCGACTGGAAGAAAGGCGACTCCAAGCCGGTGCTCGACAAAATCAAAGAGGAACTCGCAGAAGTCGAAGCGGCTCTGGGCGATCAGGAGCAGCTGACCGATGAAATCGGCGACTTGCTCTTCGCGGTGATTAACCTGGCGCGCCGTCATCACGTGGACCCAGACTCGGCTCTGGCCCGGACGAACGACAAGTTCATCCGCCGGTTCGGCTTTGTCGAAGGGCAGGTCCGAGCCGACGGACGGAAGTGGGAGGACTTCACGCTGGAAGAGCTCGACAAGTTCTGGGAGATGGCGAAAGCCGGAGAACAGCAGGTGTGATATAGTAAGGGCAATGCAAAAGACAAGCGCAGACGCCGAAAAGCGCTCATGGAGGGGTTGAAGAAGATGGACGGTCATAAAGTAGGGATAACCGAGCTGGTTCTTCGCGACGGACACCAGTCGCTGATGGCAACCCGAATGAGCACGGCAGAAATGGTGCCGGCTCTGGAAATGATGGACGAAATCGGCTATCACGCCATGGAAGTTTGGGGCGGCGCCACGTTCGACGCGGCCATGCGGTTTCTCGACGAAGATCCGTGGGAACGGCTCCGGACGATCCGCCGTCTGGTCAAGAAGACGAAGCTCCAAATGCTCCTGCGGGGACAAAACCTCGTAGGCTATCGGCACTACGCCGACGACACGTGCCGCGAGTTCGTCAAGCGCGCTGTGGGCAACGGGATCGACATCATCCGAATCTTCGACGCGCTGAACGACCTGCGGAACTTGGAAGTCACCGCCGAGCAGACCAAAAAAGAAGGAGCTCACCTGCAGCTCTGCTTCTCCTACACCACGTCGCCGGTTCACACCACCGAGGCGTTCATCGAGCTTTCCAAGTCCATGAAGGACATGGGCGCTGACTCAATCTGCATTAAAGACATGGCGGGCCTGCTGACGCCGACGGCCGCCAGAGAACTCGTTATCGGCATCAAGGCCGGCACGGGCCTTCCGGTGGAAATTCACTCTCACACGAGCTGCGGACTGGCCTACATGACGCACTACGCGTCAATTGAGGCCGGGGCCGATGTGGTGGACTGCGCCCTGTCTCCGTTCTCCGGGACGACGAGCCATCCCTGCACGGAAAGCCTCGTCGCCGCTCTGGCTGGCAGCCCGTGGGACACTGGCTTGGACCTGAAGGCTTTCATTCCGATTGCCGCGCACTTCAAGAAGGTGCGGGCCGCTCACGAGGACTTATTCGTCAAGGCCAAGGGGACGAACACCGACATTCTGGTGTCCCAGATCCCCGGCGGCATGTACTCCAACCTAGTCAACCAGCTGCGAGAGGCCAAGGCCGAAAACCGATTGAACGAAGTGCTGGAAGAAATTCCGTACGTGCGCGCCTGCATGGGCTATCCGCCGTTGGTCACGCCGTCGAGCCAGATCACCGGCACTCAGGCGACGCTCAACGTGCTGAGCGGCAAGCGGTGGAAAATGGTCCCCAAGGAAGTCAAGGCGTACTTTTTAGGGCAGTACGGCCAGCCCCCAGCGCCGATGGACGAGGAAGTGCGCCGCATGATCATCGGCGACGAAAAGCCGGTCGTCGGCCGCCCTGCCGATTCCATCGCCCCTGAGCTTGAGGCGGCCCGCCGCGAAGTGGCGCCGTGGATGACCCAGCCGGAAGACGTGCTCACGTATGTCATCTTCCCGGCGGTGGCCAAGGACTTCCTGATGAAGAAACTCGCCAAGGAGACGAAGCGGGACGTAGGGTTGGGGACACTTGAAGACGGAGCCTATCCCGTTTAACTTGGCCAAGACTGAAAGCCCGGCGCGAAGGAGGCTGAGGGCTTGAAGCAGGAAACCGAACGGGCCCTGACGGTCAGCTGTCCTCTGACGTCGGTGGCCCGGAAGATCGCCGGCCCGCGGGAAGAGTATCTCCGAGAGCTGGAGCGGCGGTACGACGCCGAACTGGTTTACCGGGACGGTGAGTTCTTTTTGACAGGCAATGACGACGAAGGGACGTCCCGCGCCCGGACGGTTCTCTCCCAGCTGATCAAGGCGGGGGAAGGCGGGGCGTCCATTACGCCGGAAATCGTTCGTTACGCGGCAGATCAGGTGGACCGAAGGGGATCGGTCGACCTGATGTCGCTGTGGCAGGAAACGGTGTGCCTGACCTACCGAGGGAAGCCTATCCGGGTAAAAACGGCGGGACAGAAGGTGTACCTTCGGGCAATGGCCGACAACACCATCACGTTCGGAATCGGCCCGGCCGGCACGGGCAAGACCTATCTGGCCGTCTGTGAGGCAGTGCGCCAGCTGAGGGAGAAAAACGTTTCCCGGATCATCCTCGTTCGCCCGGCAGTCGAGGCCGGAGAAAGCCTCGGCTTTTTGCCCGGCGACCTTCGGGAAAAGGTCGAGCCCTACTTGAGGCCGCTGTACGACGCCTTCTTTGAGCTCCTATCGCCGGAGCGTTTCTCCCGCTTGGCCGACAAAGGCGTCATTGAGATCGCTCCGTTGGCTTACATGCGCGGCCGGACCCTCAACGAGAGCTTTATCATTCTCGACGAAGCCCAGAACACAACGCCCGAACAGATGAAAATGTTCCTCACCCGCACCGGGTTCGGCTCGAGGGTCGTCGTCACCGGCGACCTGACTCAGGTCGACCTGCCGGGCGGCCGCCAATCGGGGCTGAAAGTGGTGTGCGACGTGCTGGCCGACGTGCCGGACGTCGCCTTTGTCCACCTGAGCCAGGAAGACGTGGTTCGCCACGAGATCGTTCAGCGGGTCGTCGCGGCATACGAGCGCTACGACGCCGCTCAGGAGAGCCATTCATGATCGAGTATCGTTCTCTGCGCCGCCGGATTTTGCAGGCCCTTCTGTTCTTCCGCCGGGGGCTTTTCGCGTTCTTGCCGTTCGGCATCGCCATGGGCATCGCCTTAGGGGCCGTGGCGCTTCGCTGGAGCATTATCGACGCCAAGTGGTCGTTTTCGGTCGGTCTGCCGGCCCCTGTCACGTTCTACGCCCTGACTGAAATGACCTACGACGACCCGGAAGCCACACGAAAGCTGCAGGAGCAGGTGCGTCAGAGCATTATCGGCGCTTCCGTTCAGGGGCGGATGAACACCGAGGAAGGTTTCCAGTCCGAGTATCAAACTCTGCTGAACAACCCGTCGTCCGACACCTTCCTGTCGCCCGAGCTTCGCTCCGTGATCGACGGGCTGACGCTGGACAAGCGGGAAAACCTGCTGGCGGTCGTCCGTTCAATTCGCGACGACATCAACCGCAACCAGTTCTTGACTCCGGAGCGCAAGGACGAGCTGATTTGGCAGAGAATGGAAATCCTAGAGCCGGATCCGGCTCTGGCGAACTTGGCGTTTCAGCTGCTTCTTGAGCTGACAGAAAACGACGCAATGGCCAGCCAAGCGATGACCGACCGGCTGCGCGACTTGGCCGCCAGCAGCGTGCCCACAGTTCACCGAAAGATTTTCCCCGGCGACACCATCGTTCTGCAGGGCGAGGTAGTCACCAAACAGATCGCGGCGCTTTTAAAGGCTCAGGGATACCCGGAAGGAACGCTCCCTTGGGGCAGCATCGTCATGGCGATGGTGGCGTCGTTCCTCGCCACGCTCTGGATCGGGCGCATCGCGGACCTCTCGGTGATTCACCACGGCGCTGACAGCACTCAGGGAAGCTGGGCTTTTATGCTGTCGCTGATGGCTATCACGTGGTTTACCGAGATCTTCGGCCTGCAGTTTGGGATCGTGAGCTTGGGCGTCCTGCCGATGATCGCTTTTGTGTTCCTTACCGAGCCCGACCTCGTGGCAATCCACTTGGCCCTTTCTATTTCCATTTCCGGCGCCGTAATCACCAGCGGGACGGCAAGCAGTTCGTTTGTGATGAGCGTCATTTCAGGCGCGTTCGCGTCCCTGTTCAGCCTGAACCTGTTCAAAGGGCGCTTCTCCCGGCTCCTGCTCTTTTTGCGTCTGACCGCGCTGGGCGTCTCGATCGTGGTGATGAACTCCTTCTTAGCCGTTGGGCTCAGCAGTCAAATGGACGTCAAGACCTTCGGCGTTTCGCTGATCGCCGTCTTCCTGCTCAGCACCGCTACGGTCGTCACCTTGCCGGTGGTCGAAGCGGTATTCGACGTCCTCTCGCCGCTGCGCCTGATGGAGTTGACCCACCCGAGCCACCCGCTTCTGCGGCGGCTTCAGATGGAGGCCCCCGGCACGTACCACCACACGCAGATGGTGGGCAACATCGCCGAAGCCGCGGCCGAGCGCATTGGTCTGAACCCGCTCTTGCTGCGGGCTGGGGCATCGTTCCACGATATTGGCAAGCTCCGCCGGCCCCAGTACTTCATCGAAAACCAACTTTCAGGCGTCAACGCTCACGATACCTTGACGCCCACCATGTCAGCCCTCATCATCCTGTCTCACGTGAAAGACGGGCTTGAAATGGCCGAGGAATATCACCTGCCCATGCGGCTTCGGGACTTTATCCCTGAACACCACGGCACGACCTGTTTAACGTATTTTTACAAGAAGGCTCTGAAGGACGGAGAAAACCCGCAGATTGACCAGTTCTGCTACCCGGGACCCAAGCCTCAGACCCGCGAGACGGCCCTTTTGATGCTGGCCGACTCGGTTGAGGCGTCGGCAAGAGGGGCGAGCCGGTCGATTCAGCGGCTGTCAGACCTTCAGTCCCTCATCGAGAGCGTCGTCGCGTCAAAGATTGACGCCGGCCAGCTGGACAACGTGCCGTTCACGCTGAAAGAGCTGACCGAAGTCAAGGAATCAATGCTCGAAACCCTCCGGTCAATGTACCATACCAGAGACATCAAGCCCATCGAGCCGGATCGGGGCAAAAAAGGCAGCCCAACGGAAAAAGCGGAGAAGGCCGAAAAAGCTGAAAAGACTCCGTCGGCCGGTCAGGCCGCCGAGTCGCCGAAAGAAAAGGGGCCAAACTCGTGAAAGTCAGCCTTGCGTGGGAAAAATCAGAAGCCGGCGGCCTCTTAGAAGAGTGGCTGGCGTCTCATCAGGGCGACCTGAGCTGCGTTCTCGAAGAGCTGTACCGGGAAAATTTTCCAGAAAGCAGCGGTTGGGACGAGCTTGAAATATCGCTTCAGTTCTTGGACGAAGAGGCCATGGCGGCCTTGAATGGCCAGTACCGAGGCGAGAACCGGCCCACCGACGTGCTGTCGTTCCCGCTGTGGGAGAACGACGGGCATCTGGAACTGCCGCCGGCAGGCGGCGTGCTCCCGTTGGGGGATCTGGTGTTCTGCCGTCCGGTCTTGGATGCCAACGCCGCCGCGGCCGGAACGTCCGTCCAGTCAGAACTGGCGCTTCTGCTGGCCCACGGAGCACTTCACCTCATCGCGTGGGATCATGACACCGAAGAGCGCCGGGCGGCCATGTGGGCCGTTCAGGAACGATACAGGCAACGTATTCTCGAGCGCGCAGGCGCTTGCGTTAAGGAAGGATGAGTCATGTCAGGCGACATACCCCATCAATGCGGCCTCGTGCTGGTGCTGCTCGTTTTCTCGGCCCTTTACAGCGGCGCTGAAACGGCGATCACCTCCGCCAGCCCGGCAAAACTGCTGTCAATCAAGGAAGACCACCCGTTTGTCGGCCGGTTCGTCGACTGGGTCATCAACCAGCGGCAGCAGGTTCTCACGACGATTCTCATCGCCAACAATCTGGTGAACATCGCGGCGACCACCGTCGGCGCGGTCATCGCGGCCCGGCTTGCCCCCTTCGGCGGGGCCTACTGGGCTGTGGTCGTCATGACCATGCTGATCGTCATTTTGGGCGAGGCGCTCCCCAAGAGCATTGCGCTGGTTCGGCCGGCGTCCGCTCTGCCGTTCCTGCTGCCCATCGTGCGGCTGACCTGTCTCGTGCTCATGCCCTTTGTGTGGCTCATGACGTGGATCGTCAAGCTCCTGAGCGCCGTCTTCCGGGTCAACATGACCTTGGAAAACTCGCTGGTAACTCGAGAAGAGATCGAACAGGTCGTCAAAATCGGCGAGGCTTCGGGCGTCTTGGAAGCGGACGAGCGGCGCATGATCGACGGGATCATCTCGTTTGAGGAGACCCGCGTTTCCGAAGTCATGGTTCCTCGAACCGACATGGACCTGCTGGAAGCCACCGATTCCATCGATGAGGTGGTGGAGTTCGCCGGCCAGTGCGGCCGGTCGCGGATCCCCGTCTACGAGGACACGCCGGACAACATCGTCGGCATACTGTACGTCAAGGACCTGCTGGCGCTCCTGCACAAAGGAGAAGCCGTCACGCTCGCCGCGATCATGCGCAAGCCGCTATTCGTCCCTGAGACGATGAAGCTGCAGGACCTGTTCAGCATCATGAGAAGCCAGCGGGTTCATCTGGCCATCGCCGTGGACGAGTACGGCGGAACGGCCGGACTCGTCACGCTGGAAGACATGCTTGAAGAGATCGTCGGCGAAATTCAGGACGAATACGACCAAGAGAAAACGCCGGTGGAGAAAATCGGCGACGGCAAATACCGAGTTCAGGGCACCGTGTGCTTGGAAGACTTCGGCAAAGCGGTGGAGTACCCGTTTGAGTCCGAAGAGGTCGACACGGTGGGCGGCTTTGTGCTGGACCAATTCGGCAACTTCCCCCGACAGGGAGATACCATCAGCCTTCCGGACTGGGACGTCGAAGTGACCGAACTTGAAGATCACCGAATTACCGAAGTCATCTTCACCCGCCGCCACGAGGGCTCAGACGGTGAATAAGCCGTTTAAATCCGGCGTCGCCGCGCTGGCCGGCCGGCCCAACGTGGGCAAGTCATCGCTGGTCAACCGACTGTTGGACTTCCGGCTCTCGGTCGTCACGCCCAAGCCTCAGACCACCAGAGACGCCATTCTCGGTCTGTACAACGACGAGGACTGTCAGATCGTTTTCGTCGACACGCCGGGAGTTCACGAGCCGGAGCATCGGCTGGGCGAGCGGCTCGTCGACCGGGCGCTCGAAGCGCTGGACGAGGCGGACGTCATCTTGTACGTGGTGACGATCGACGATCGGCCGTTCTGGTCCGAGAACAGGACGATCATCGGCCGCCTGAAAGAGACAAAAACGCCGGTTATTCTGTGCGTCAACAAAGTTGACCTGCCGGGTTCCCGTGAAAAAATACTGCCGGTCATCAGCCTGTTTCAGAAAGAGCTGGACATCCGGGACGCCATTCCCGTGTCGGCCAGAGACGGCACTCACCGGGAACTTTTGCTCCAGACCGTCAAATCGTACCTTCCTGAGGGGGTTCCTCTGTATCCGGACGATCAGGTGACCGACCGGCCGGAGCGCTTTCTCGCCGCGGAAATTATCCGAGGCAAGGCCATGGAGATGACCGAAGAGGAAGTCCCTCACAGCTTGGCGGTCGAAATTGACGAGTACAAGTCTCCGGACGAATACCCGGACCGGACGGATCTGCTGATCCGAGCCACAGTCTACGTTGAGCGTCCGGGGCAGCGGGCCATTCTGTTGGGCACCGGAGGCAGAATGATTCGGGCCGTCGGCTCGGCCGCGCGGAAGGAACTGGAGCGCCTCACCGGCCATAAAGTGTTTCTCGACCTGTGGGTCAAAGTCAGTCAGGACTGGCGCGACTCAGAAAGGGAACTCCGACGGCTGGGCTACGGGGAGTAATCCCCGAACTGCCGTCCCAGCGCCTGATGAAGCGCACCGGCGTCGTGCTTCGCCGGCTCGTCACGTCGGAAGGGAACGCGAGTGTTCTTCTGTTCCTGCGCTCGTCCGGCCCGCTGTGGGTCCGCCTGCCCGGCGCGTCGCGCGGCTCAGTCCGCTTCGGCGGCGCCGCCGAACCGCTCGTCTGGGGCGCGTATCAGCTCCAGCGGACGCGGACCGACGTCTACCTGCGGGAAGCGGAAGTGAAGGAAGACTTCTGGAAACTTCGCTCCATGCCAAACGCCTGCCGTCAGGCCCTTCACTGGTGCAGCCTGCTGAGCCGGAACCTGCTGCGGGGATTCCCGTACGACTCTCTGCTGCCGCTGCTTTACTGGAGCACTGCTGCCCTCGTCGGCGGCGCGCCGCCCGGCGTGGTATCCGTCCGTTTTTTGTGGCGGTGGCTTGACGACTGGGGTATGGCCCCGGAATTGGAACGGTGTTCGCTCTGCGGCGACCCGGCGGGGAAAGTCGGCTTAACCGACGCCGGCCCGGTTTGCCCGGCCTGCGGCGCTGAAACGGCGGCCGACATCGCCGGCTTCGGCGGGTACGTCAGAAGCCCGTCGGCTCAGCCGCCGGAAGAACTGGCCGGACGGGGAAACGACGCGGAAAAAATAGCTGAATGGATGGAACATTTTTTTGAACTCAATCGTTAGACGCGGGAGGACGGAAATGAACTTTCAGGAAATCATCGCAAGGCTTACGCGCTATTGGGCCCAGCAGGGCTGCGTGATTCGCCAGCCGTACGACGTCGAAGTCGGCGCCGGGACGATGAACCCGGCAACGTCTCTTCGGGTCATCGGGCCAGAGCCGTGGAAAGTGGCCTACGTCGAGCCGAGCCGGCGGCCTGCTGACGGCCGGTACGGCGAGAACCCCAACCGGCTTCAGCACTACTACCAGTATCAGGTCATCCTCAAACCAGCGCCGGAAAACGTGCAGGAACTCTACCTTGGCAGCCTGGCTGCCGTGGGAATTGACCCGATGGAGCACGACATTCGCTTTGTCGAAGACGACTGGGAAGGCGCCACAGTCGGCGCGTGGGGCCTTGGCTGGGAAGTCTGGCTCGACGGCATGGAGATCACCCAGTTCACCTACTTCCAGCAGGTCGGCGGCGTCGACATGCAGGCCGTCCCGGCGGAAATCACCTACGGCTTGGAGCGGATCGCCATGTTCGTCCAAAAAGTGGACAACGTGTACGACTTGGCGTGGAACGACTCGCTCACCTACGGCGACGTCCACCGACAGGGCGAAGTCGAGCACTCCACCTACAACTTCGAGTTTGCCGACGTGTCCATGCTGATGAACGTCTTCGGCATGTTCGAAAAGGAATGCCACAGGCTGTGCGAGCGCGGGCTCGTCCTTCCGGCGTGGGACTACGCGCTCAAGTGCTCCCACATGTTCAACCTGCTGGACGCCCGAGGCGCCATCAGCGTCACCCAGCGGGTAGGGTACATCGCGCGGATACGGTCTCTCGCGTCGTCCTGCTGTGAGGCGTACGCCGCTCAGCGCCGGGAAATGGGATATCCGTTGAAGGGCAAGTTCTAGGGGGAACCGAAGATGGCTAAAGATCTTGTTTTTGAAATCGGAACTGAGGAAATTCCCGCCCGCTTTATGACCGACGCTCTGGCTGCCCTCAAAGCCGCCGCAGCTGACGAGCTCGAAAAAGAGCGGATCCGTGTCCGCCGCGTCGACACCTACGGCACGCCCCGGCGGCTCGTCCTGTTTCTTCGGGACGTTCCTGACCGCCAGGACGACCTGTGCGAGGAGTTCAAAGGCCCGGCGTGGAAAAACTGCTTCGACGTCAACGGATACCCAACCCGCGCCGCCGAAGGCTTTGCCAAAAGCCGGGGCGTCGACGTCTCGGACCTGATTCGCAAGCCCTCCGGCAACGTCGACTACGCGTTCGCCCAGAAATCGGCTTCCGGCCTGCCGGTCGAAGAAGTCCTTCCGGCCCTGCTCACCCGGGTAGCGGGAAAGCTCGTCTTCCCTAAGAACATGTTCTGGAGCGACCCGACGGTCCGCTTTGCCCGGCCTATTCGCTGGATTCTGTGCCTGCTGGGCGACAAAGTTATTCCCGTTGAGCTCAGCGGTGTCAAGAGCGGTCGTGTGACCCGCGGACACCGCTTCATGGGCTGCAGCGCTGTCGAAGTGCCCGACGCGGCAAGCTATCTCTCCGTCCTGTACGACCAGTCGGTCATCGTCGACCAAGAGAAGCGGCGCGAAAAAATGCTCGCGGCCATCGCCTCGATCGAGCGGGAGCTCGGCGGCACAGTCGAACTGGAAGACGGCCTTGTGGAAGAGAACCTCTACTTGGTCGAGTACCCCGTGCCGTTTGCCGGAAAGTTCGACCCCAAGTACCTGCTCCTTCCGGAAGAAGTCCTCATCACCTCGATGAAAGTCAACCAGAAGTACTTCCCGGTCCGTTCCTCGTCGGGCAAGCTCATGGCCATGTTCGTCGGCGTCAGCAACAACAAGCCCGCCACCATGGACCTCATTCGGGAAGGCAACGAACGGGTCCTTCGCGCCAGGCTGGAAGACGCCGCGTTCTTCTGGCAGGAAGACCTGAAAAAGCCGCTGAGCGCCCGGCTTGATGGGCTGAAACAGGTCGTTTATCAAGAAAAACTCGGCTCGGTCTACGACAAAACCCAGTGGATGACCGGCTATGCCGTCTGGCTGGCCGATCAGCTGAACCTCGGCGCTGAAAAAACGCTCGTCCAGAGAGCCGCCCAGCTCTCCAAGACGGACCTGATCACCCAGATGGTCGGCGAGTTCCCCGAACTGCAGGGCGTCATGGGCCGGGCTTACGCCAAGGAAAACGGCGAAGACCCGCGGGTTGCCCTCGCGTTGGAAGAGCAGTACCTGCCCCGCTCAGCGGGCGACAAAGTTCCGACGGACATCGTCGGCGCGTTGGTCGGGCTGGCCGAGCGAATCTTCTCCATGGTCGGCGCCTACAAGCTCGGCTTCCGTCCGTCCGGATCTCAGGACCCGTACGGCCTGCGTCGGGCGGTTCGCTGCGTCAACGAAATCCTCTGGGCCCTGAAAATCGACCTCGACATGGGCAAAGCCCTTGACGAAGCGTGCCGCACCCTCAGCTTGGACGAAGAGGCCCAAAAGTCGCTGCGCGAATACGTCGCCAGCCGGACGTTCGGCCAGCTGAAAGAGCAGGGCTTTCCTCACGACTTAGTCGCTCTGGCCGCCGACGCGGAAGGCTCCAACCCGTGGCAGGAGCTGTGCCTGCTCAAAGCGTACAGCTCGGTGAGCGCTCAGGCGTGGTTCGCCGGCCTTCGGGAAGCCGCCGGCCGGGTGAAAAACATACTGGCCAAAGCGCCGTCCCGTCCCGAAACCGTCGACGCACAGCTGTTCAAAATCGACGCGGAAAAAGGCCTGTGGAACGCCGTTGAAACCCTTCGGGAGCCAATCGCCCAGGACGTGGCGGAGTGCCGCTGGAACGACCTGATGGAGCGTCTTGCCGGCCTTGCCCCAGCAGTCGCCGCGTTTTTCGACCAAGTCATGGTCATGGACGACGACGCGGCCGTCAGGGACAACCGGCTGGCCCTTCTCCTGCACTGCGACCGGCTGTTCAGCCTCGTGGGCGACTTGAGCCGGGCCGGTAAGTAACATGCCGCTGGTCGTCGGTCTCGTCTCGGACTCATCGGGCGAAACCGCGGAAGCCATGCTTCGGGCGGCTCTGGCCCAGTTCCCCGGCCTCGACGTCGCCGTCGTGCCGTTTCGGCAGGTTCAGACCGCCGAAAAAGTGCGGGACGCGGTTCATAAAGCGTCCGAATCGTCCGCCAAGCTCATCGTCTCCACGCTCGTAAAAGACGACGTGCGTCTGGCCCTGCTCGACGCCGCGAACGAGGCCGGCATTCCGGCCGTTCACCTGCTCCAGCCCCTCTTGGGCGCGCTCGAACAGGTCAGCGGCGCCCACCCGATTCAAAGCCCGGGAACGCTCCGCAAAGTCGACGAATCCTACTTCAGGCGGGTCAAAGCCATGGAGTACACCATCGCCTGCGACGACGGCCGTTCGCCTCAGCTGCTGCCGCAGGCCGACATCGTCCTCTTCGGAGTCTCCCGAGCCGGCAAAACGCCCCTGTCCCTGTTCTTGGCCAACAAAGGGATCTCGGTGGCCAACGTGCCCCTTTTGCCCGGCGTCGAACCGGACGAACGGGTCTGGAACGTGCCGGTCGAAAAGCGGGTCGGCCTGCTCATATCAGCCTCGCGGCTTCGGGAAATTCGATCTCAGCGGCTCGTCCTGCTGGGCCTCGATCCCCAGCGCGCCGCCTATGCGTCCTTAGAGCGAATCACCGAAGAGCTGACAAACGCCAAAGTCCTTATGGAAAAACTCAAGTGCCGCATCTATGACAGCACAGACCGGCCGGTGGAGCTTCTGGCTCAGGAAATCATGTTCGACCTCCATCTCGCCGAGCCGTCCTTCTTTTGAGCTGTGAAGTTCGGTATTTTTTCTCTGAACGAGAGGAGCTCAATCAGTCATTATTCCTAATAAAGTAATCGGCTTGGCCTATTCGAGGCGCCGTCTGAGGGGGCGGCGTGCTTTTGCGAGGGTAGACCGTTAGCCGCTGCCAATATTATTGAGGGGGAATTCCTGTGAGAGACCTGAAAGAACTGAAAGGCACCAAGACGGAACAGAACCTTCGGACCGCGTTCGCCGGCGAGAGCCAGGCACACGCCAAGTACACCTACTACGCGAGCAAGGCGCGCAAAGACGGATACGTGCAGATCGCCGAACTGTTCGAGGAAACCTCCGGCAACGAGCTGGAGCACGCCAAGATTTGGTTCAAGCTGCTTCACGAGGGCAACGAAGTGCCTGAGACCGCGACCAACCTGAGTGACGCCGCTGCCGGCGAGCACTACGAGTGGACCGACATGTACGACACCATGGCCAAGGAAGCCCGCGAAGAAGGCTTCACCCAAATCGCCGCGCTGTTCGAGGGCGTCGGCAAGATCGAAAAGGCTCACGAAGCCCGCTACCTCAAACTGCTTGAGCGCGTCAAAGACGGCATCGTCTTCTCCCGCGACCAAGACATGCTTTGGAAGTGCGGCAACTGCGGCCATCTGGTCATCGGCAAACAGGCTCCCAAGATCTGCCCGGTCTGCAAACATCCTCAGGCGTACTTCCGCGTCGAAGTCCAGAACTACTAGTTTCAGCTTCATCGAGCTCCGGCATTTGCCGGGACTCTTTTTTTACGCGATAGCATATTAAGAGGCCGGCCGCCGCTCCCTTAGGAGCGGCGGCCGGCCTCTTCAGTAATCAGTGCTTAATGCCGTACTGGCGAAGCAGTTCTTCGTACCGTTCGTCAATGCTCTTCGGCGTCTCGACCTTCGGCTTGTCAACCGTCACAGGCAGCGCTTCCGTCTGCTCGATCGTCTTCTCGTCAGCCGTCACGATCGGCTGCTGAGGCATTTGCGGCAGCGAAGTCAACAGCTCCTGATCCTGCGGCAGCAGAAGCAGCCGAGGAGCGTTGGGATCCGTCGAACTGGACAGCAGATCGCCGTCCGCCGGCCCGCGGGAAGAAGGAATCTCGTTCGCGTCCATCAACAGCGTCACCGCAGCCCCATCGCCGGCAAGAAAGCCCGTCGACCGGGACAGCCGCGCCAGCTTCAGCCCCGACGCCGCGGGACCGAACGACTTTGGCAGATTGAGAATCTTCGCCGCCTCGGTCATAAACGCCTTCCAAATCGGCAGAGCCACATGGCCGCCCGTGGCCTGACGGCCCAGAGACGTATAGTTGTCGTTGCCCGCGTAGACCACGCAGACCAAATTAGGAAGCCCGCCGCAGAACCACGCGTCGCTGTAATCGTTCGTCGTCCCCGTCTTGCCGAACGACGCCCAGCCGGGCACTCGCCCGCCGCCCGCCGTCCCGAAGAGCATCACCGTCTCAAGAAGAGAGCGGGCCATATCGGCCAGCTGGGGAGAAATCGCCTGAGTCGTCTTCGGCGTCGCCGAGTAAATCAGCTTCCCGTCGTTGGCGCGTATCTGAGAAACGAAATACGGCGTCGCCCGAACGCCCTTATTGCCCAAAGTGCCGAACGCCTCCGCCATCTCCAGCGGCGTCACAGCCGAAACGCCCAGGCCGACCGACAGAGTGGGGATCAGGTGAGGCGACGTAATGCCCAGACTGCGGGCCAAATCCACCACGCTGTTCGCGCCCACCAGACAAGTCAGCCGGACCGCCGGCGTATTGTGAGAGTGGGCCAGAGCGTTGAACAGCGTCTCCTCGCCCGCGTACTCCCGCGAAAAGTTGTGCGGCGTCCACACGCGAGGGTACTGATGGGGCAATGATATCGTGATCGGCTCGTCGAGAATATGATCGTTCGGCCGGAACCCCGCCTGCAGTGCCGCCGTATAAACGAACGCCTTAAACGCCGAACCGCACGGCCGGAACGCCTGCGTAGCCCGGTTGAACTTCGTCTTGGAAAAATCCTTCCCGCCCACCATCGCCAGAACCTCGCCGGTCCGGGGATCGAGAGCCACCAACGCGCCCTCCGGCTTCAGCTTCGCCATCGCCGCCTCGGCGGCCCGCTGCAGGTCCAAGTCCAACGTCGTGAAAATCCGCATCCCGCTCTTATACACCTGATCGGTCCCGTACGTCGGCAGAAGCTGGGAAAACAGAATGTGCGTCACAAAATACGGCGCCGCCTCGTAGTGCTGTTCCGCCGACTTCTCATGAACCGACGACAGCTTCAACGGCTCCTTCTTCGCCGCATCGGCCTCCTCCGGCGTCACCCAGCCCAGCTGGACCAGCCGGCCCAAAACGTACCCTTGCCGCACCTTCGAGCGCTCGAGGCTCTTAAACGGCGAGTACCGCTCAGGCGCAGCCACCAGACCGGCCAGCACCGACGCTTGGGACAACGTCAGCTTATCCGCCGTCGTATCGAAGTACATACGCGCCGCCGACGCAATGCCCCACGCCCCGTGGCCGAAGTAAATCGCGTTCAGGTACGTCTCCAGCAGAGAATCCTTCGTGAACAGCCGCTCCATCCGCAAGGTCAGAATAGCCTCCTTGATCTTGCGGGTCATCGTCTTCTCGGAAGAAAGGAACAGATTCCGGGCCAGCTGCTGGGTAATCGTGCTCGCTCCCTGCCCCTTCTCGCCGGTCGCCAGAGAGCGAAAAATCGCCAAAGGCCGGATCCCCTTATGAGAATAGAAATCCGAATCCTCCGCCGCCAGAATCGACATCACCATCGCCCGAGAAACGTCCTTCAGCTTCACCGGCTGCCGATCCTCGATGAACAGAGTCGTAATCAGCTTCCCGTTCCGATCGTACACCGCCGACGACTCGTTCGCCCGGTAACTCAAAATCTCATCGTCGGAAGGCAGATCCTTCGACAAGTTATAGACCAGAACGGCGCCGCCCACCGCAGCGACAGCAACTGCCAACAGCAGAAAGGACGCAAAGAAAATGAAGAAACGGGCCAGAAAACCGCGCTTCTTCGGCGGCCTCTCCTTCTTTCGCCGCTTCGGCAAATCTTGCTCGTTGTTTGTGGTATCGTGTGCGCTCATGCATTACTCCTATCACGGCAAAGATGAAAGCCGTTATAATATGCCAATATTATACCTGTCGAAAGAAGAAAATAAACTTTTTAAAAGGGACTTGTCAGACTCCGAGGAACGTGGTATATTTCCCTTTGTCGCTCGAGCAAGGCGTTCGGCGACGGCACCATGAAAAGTGAAAAGAGACGAGTTCATAAACGCTAGTGCAACTCAATC
>NZ_AWWC01000007.1:0-3323 GCF_000468895.1 Jonquetella sp. BV3C21
AAAGGACTAAAGAAGCTAACGGGAAGAAAGCAAGAGTAACTGGGAAGCAAGGAAAGGTAAGGAAAAGGTATTAAGGGCACAGGATGGATGCCTTGGCACTTACAGCCGAAGAAAGACGTCGCAAGCTGCGAAAAGCCTCGGGGAGCCGCAAGCGGGCCTTGATCCGGGGATATCTGAATGGGGCAACCCGTCGGAGGAAGACTCCGACACACCGCAAGGTGGGGAACCTGGTGAAGTGAAACATCTCAGTAGCCAGAGGAAAAGAAATCGAAGAGATACCCTGAGTAGTGGTGAGCGAAAGGGGAAGAGCCTAAACCGAACATGTGGAAGCCTGCAAGCGTTGCATGTTTGGGGTTGAGGGACCTTCGGGAGCAGATTGCAGACTGCTCGCAGAGTTAGAAAGCGTCAGCTTAGCTGAACGGTGTTGGAAAAGCCGGCCGTAGAGGGTGAAAGCCCTGTAGGCGAAAAGCTGAAGCCTCTGAGAAGGGATCCCAAGTAGGCCGGAGCACGTGGAATTCCGGTTGAATCAGGGCGGCCCATCGTCCAAGGCTAAACACTGTAAGTGACCGATAGCGCATAGTACCGAGAGGGAAAGGTGAAAAGCACCCCGGGAGGGGAGTGAAATAGACCTGAAACCCTGTGCCTACAAGCAGTTGAAGCTGGAAGCGGAGCGATCCGTGGAAAGTAACAGCGTGCCTATTGAAAAATGAGCCGGCGAGATGCTGTACGTAGCGAGGTTAAGATCTGTGAAGGATTGGAGCCGAAGCGAAAGCGAGTCCGAAGAGGGCGCGAGTTTCGTGCAGCACACCCGAAGCCCGACGATCTAGCCATGGGCAGGTTGAAGTGAGGGTGAAACCTCATGGAGGACCCAACCAGTGCCTGTTGAAAAAGTCTTGGATGACCTGTGGTTAGGAGTGAAAAGCTAATCGAGTTGGGTAATAGCTGGTTCTCCCCGAAATGCATTGAGGTGCAGCCTCAAGTAGTAAGTGTCGGGGGTAGAGCTACTGACAGATCAAGGGGTCCTGGGGGACTACCGAGATCTATCAAACTCCGAATACCGACACTGTAAACTTGGGAGTGAGACTACGGGTGATAAGGTTCGTGGTCAAAAGGGAAACAGCCCAGATCAACAGCTAAGGCCCCAAAGAGTTCGCTAAGTGTGACAAGGATGTGGGAAGCCTCAGACAGCCAGGAGGTTGGCTCAGAAGCAGCCATCCTTTAAAGAGTGCGTAACAGCTCACTGGTCGAGGTCTCCTGCGCCGAAAATGTAGGGGGCTAAGCGAACCGCCGAAGCTATGGGATGTGAAGACATCGGTAGGGGAGCGTACTCTAAAGGGAAGAAGCCGCATTGTGAAGTGCGGTGGACTACAGAGTAGTGAGAATGTCGGCATGAGTAACGCAATGCGAGTGAGAGCCTCGCACACCGAAAGACCAAGGATTCCTGGGGAAGGTTCGTCCGCCCAGGGTTAGGCGGGACCTAAGGTCAGGCTGAAAAGCGTAGCCGATGGACAACCGGTAGACATTCCGGTCCCGCGAGAGCTTGCATGACCGAAGGAGTGACGCAGGAGGCTAAGTGGAGCCGGCGGATGGAAGAGCCGGTTCAAGGGAGTAGGGAGACGAGGCAGGCAAATCCACCTTGTCGATAATCCTGAGACCTGATGGGGAGCCCTTAGAGGGTGAAGCCACTGAAGCCCGGCTGCCGAGAAAAGCTTCTAGGGAGAGCGATCGCGCCCGTACCCGAAACCGACACAGGTGGTCAGGCTGAACAAGCCAAGGTGAATGGGAAAACTCTCGTTAAGGAACTCTGCAAGTTGACTCCGTAACTTAGGGAGAAGGAGTGCTGCGCCCGTGAAATGGATACTCATGTAAGCGGGAAGCAGCCGCAGAAACCAGGCCCAAGCGACTGTTTAATAAAAACATAGGACTCTGCGTAAGGTGCAAACCGAAGTATAGGGTCTGACGCCTGCCCGGTGCTGGAAGGTTAAAGGGAAGAGTTAGCCGCAAGGCGAAGCTTAGAACTGAAGCCCCAGTAAACGGCGGCCGTAACTATAACGGTCCTAAGGTAGCGAAATTCCTTGTCGGGTAAGTTCCGACCTGCACGAATGGCGTAACGATTTGGGCGCTGTCTCGACGAGAGACCCAGTGAAATTGTAGTACCGGTCAAGATGCCGGTTACCCGTGGCGGGACGGGAAGACCCCATGGAGCTTTACTGTAGCCTGGTACTGACGTTTGACCTTACACGTACAGGATAGGTGGGAGACTGAGAATACAGATCGTTAGATTTGTAGGAGTCGATGTTGGGATACCACCCTTGTGATGTTGAACGTCTAACGCATAGCACTGAAGCGTGAATGCGGACCCTGCCAGGTGGGCAGTTTGACTGGGGCGGTCGCCTCCTAAAGAGTAACGGAGGCGCGCAAAGGTCAACTCAGGGCGGATGGAAATCGCCCAGAGAGCGTAAGGGTATAAGTTGGCTTGACTGCGAGAGTGACAATTCGAGCAGAGACGAAAGTCGGTCCTAGTGATCCGGCGGTGCTGAGTGGAAAGGCCGTCGCTCATCGGATAAAAGCTACCCTGGGGATAACAGGCTGATCTCCCCCGAGAGTTCCCATCGACGGGGAGGTTTGGCACCTCGATGTCGGCTCGTCGCATCCTGGGGCTGTAGCAGGTCCCAAGGGTTGGTCTGTTCGCCCATTAAAGCGGTACGTGAGCTGGGTTTAAAACGTCGTGAGACAGTTTGGTCCCTATCCGCCACGGGCGCAAGATATTTGAGAGGAGCTGCTCCTAGTACGAGAGGACCGGAGTGGACGCACCGCTAGTGTACCGGTTGTGTTGCCAGACGCAGAAGCCGGGTAGCCATGTGCGGCAGGGATAACCGCTGAAGGCATCTAAGTGGGAAGCCCCCCTCGAGATGAGATATCTCACAACGGAAGGTTGGTAAGGCGTCCCTGAGACGAAGGGATAGATAGGTCGGGAGTGTAAGAGCCGCGAGGTTTTTAGCTGACCGATACTAATACGCCGAGGCCTTTTCCTTTTAACTTGCTTCGAGAGAAACTGCTAAAGACCGTTAGTGGAATTAGGACTGGAAAGGATAGAAGACGTGGCAGAGTGAGTTTGAAGAGGTGTAAACTGCTTTTCGATAGACGGATATGCGGTTGGTGACCAGCGGAGCGGGTCCACCCGGAACCATGCCGAACCCGGAAGTTAAGCGCTTCAGCGCCGATGGTACTGCGATTCAGTTCGTGGGAGAGTAGGTCGTTGCCAACCCATATTTGAGGAAGCCGGAACCTGAATATTCAGGTTCCGGCTTTTTTTGTGTCTG
>NZ_AWWC01000008.1:0-230992 GCF_000468895.1 Jonquetella sp. BV3C21
CGTAATTTTTGTCGGTTACTTGTGGCAATCGAACCAGTCGGCGATCTCCCGAAGCCGGGCAAGCCGCTCTTTCGGCTTGCCGCTGCGGCTCAGCTCGTGAGTTTCCTCGTGGAACAGGCAGAACCGGCACTCAACGCCTCGGACCTTTAAGGCGGTGAAAATTTGAGTCGCTTGGTTCATGTCGCACCGCATATCCTTGTCGCTGTGAATCAGCAGAAGCGGCGTCTTGATGTTCGCCGCGAACTTGAGCGGCGAGTCGTTCCAGTACCGTTCAGGGTAATCCCACGGCGTGCCTTCCACGTGCTGGTCGTCCACGAAGAAGAACCCGATGTCGGTTGAGCCGTACATGGAAGTCCAGTTGGAGATGGAGCGCTGGGCGCAGGCGGCCTTGAAACGGTCCGTGTGTCCCACGATCCAGTTGGTCATGTATCCGCCGTAAGAGCCGCCGGTGACGAAAAGCTCGGCCGGGTCGATGAACGGCGCCTGCTTCAGGCACTCGTCCACGAACGTCATCAGGTCCGAGTAGTCCCAGTCGCCGTAGTGTCCCCGAATGTCGTCGAAGTCATCGGTCCGGCCGTCGGCGCCCCGCGGGTTCGTGTAAATCACCGAGTATCCTCTGGCGGCCCAGCACTGCATCTCGTGGAAATAGACCTCGCCGAACGCCGCCTTCGGTCCGCCGTGAATGTGGAAGACCGCCGGGTATTTCTTGCCGTCGGCAAATCCGTACGGCTTCATGATCCAGCCGTCCAAGTCCTGCCCGACGTCGTTTTTGTAGGTGAAGTGTTCCGGCTTTGAAAGCTCCAGTTCGCCAGTCAGGCCGTCGTTGAACGACGTCAGTCGGACCGTCTCGCCGCCCTGGAGGACGAACAGCTCCTGAAGGTTCAGTCCCTGATGGCCCACAAAGGCCACGGTTGAGCCGGCAACGCCAAAGTCGTTCACGGCGTTTAAGTCGGTCAAGGCCCGCCAAGCCCCGTCGCTTTCCACCGCGTACAGGTTGCTCTTGTAGCCGCGGGTGGCGAGGCAGATGATCTGGCCGTCCCGGACGTAGAAGGACTGACGCTCTCCGACGCCGTAGTGCACGTCGCAGCACACCGAGTCCCTGAACCAGTTGTCCAAGTCGCCGGCGATCAGCTCCGGTTTTTTGCCTGAAATATCGAAGAACTGATAGTCCTGATTCAGCCCGCCCCTAACGCAGTCGGTCGCCTGGACGACGATCCGTCCGTTTCGATAGCCGGCGTAGTTGAACCGCCAGTCAAGCCCGCTGGACTTGAGCTCCGGCTTGCCGGACGCCAAGTCAATTTCGTAAACCGAATTCTTTTTCGGGCGGACGTCGTGCCAGACCGCCGCGGTCAGAAGAACCCGGCTCCCGTCCGGCGAAAGGGTGGCCATCTCCACGTCCCAGTCCGGCCCGGTCAGCCGTTTTTCCTCTGAGCTGTCCCAGAGGAGCAGGGCCCACCGGCGCGAGGGCGTGAACCCCGAACCGTTTGAAGAGAACGGCAACTCGGTGAAAACCGAGTAGGACGCCTCCTCCGGGTTCGGCTCCTTTGCCTTAATCAGCGCCTTGACGAGGAACTTCCCGTCGGCCAGCGGCCAAATGTAGCCGCACTGGTAAGGCAGGTCGAACAGGTGTTGAGCCTCGCCGCCGTCGATCGGCAGACGCCAGAACCGGGTCGTCTCCTTGGGGGCGTCTCCCCGCTCGGAGGCGAACACGAGGGCACTTCCGTCAGGCGTCCAGTTGAAAAACTTTTCCCGGCCTGAGCCGGTCAGCTGACGGGTAGAGCCGCTGGCCAGATCGTGCAGCCACAGGTCAGAGTTGTAACGGTTCTCGTCCAGATTAGCCGAAGAGACCGTGAAGGCGATTTTCGAGCCGTCGGGCGAAGGGGTCGGCTGAGCCAGGAACTTCATCTTGAGAAGATCATCATGTTGAGGGGCGCGTTTCATGAACAGAACTCCTTTCATCGCGGCCTGCGAAACGCAGGCGGTTTTATTCTGCCGTTCGAGGATGGACAGCATACAGGCGGCCGGCTATTGACCGGCCGCCTGTATTATACATGGGCGATAAAGAACCACACTCCGGCGCCTAAGACGAGAACGCCGCAGATTTTTGACAGAATTGCCGAACTGTTTGACGTCTCGCTCCACTGGAGCCAGCCGGACAGCTGACGGGAGAACACGCCGGCGGCCAGAAGAAGCAGAGCGTACCCGGCAGCAAAGCACAGGACGATGCCCAGCGCGAACGACGGACTCTTCTTCCACGAGTTGATGGCCAAAAGGAGGAGCGGGGCCATGAAGCCGAAGGAGCAGGGGCCGGAGATCAGGCCCGAGAACAGTCCCATCGTCAGCGCGCCGCTGAGGCCGCTGCCTCTGGCACGAATGGTGCCGTCGGTCAGGCCGGGAAGCCGGAAAGCTCCCAGCAGGCCTAATCCGAAGACGACCAGAAGAACGGCAGTCAGCAGGCTGAGCCAAGGGACAAACTTGGCGAACGCCGCGCCGCCGGCCACCACGATCCCGCCGATCAGCAGGATGTTGACGAACACCCCGGACGAGAAAGCCAGAGAAACGAGAGCCGCTCGTGCGGTCGTCGGCTCGCCGTCATCGCGCTGCACCCATCCCATCACCATAGGAATGAGCACGAGAGCGCAGGGCGACAGGAGAATGCTCAGAGCGCCCCAGACGGCTGCGGCAGCCAGCCCTAGCGGGCCGGGAGTCGCCACGGCGTTTTGGACCGACGCGAGGAAATGCCACACGTTACTTTCCTGTGGTCAGATCGTAGCCTAGATTTTTCCAGAGATCAACGAGCACGTCCTGCTCGCAGTATCCAACATGGCGGCCGATCTCCTCACCCTTAGCGTTCAGGAAGACGAACGTAGGCACAGCAAGGACAGCGTACTTCTGGGCGGCTTCGCTGTCCTGAAGGACGTCGATCATCTTCACGTTGACCTGAGAGCCGTATTTTTTCTCAAAATCCTCGACGATAGGCTTCATAGCTTGGCAGGCCCCGCAGGAGGCGGTGGACAGGTCAAGCATCGTCGGCAGGTCATTTGTCGCTGGAGCCTGAGCGCCTTCGGCAGCTGGCTTCTGGACAGCAGTCGCCTCAGTGCCCTTCGCGGCGGTGCAGGTCGTTCCACCTTGATCGGCAAGGGCTAATCCGCTTCCGGCTGAAATGATGCCAAGAGCGGCGAATAATGGTATGATTTTTGTCGTAAACATGAGAAAACTCCTTTCAGGATCATGATGTACCGAATTATAAACGGTGTTTTTTGAGCGAAAGAGGCGTCTTTTACGGAGAGAGAGGCAATCAAATGAACGAGTCAGCTGTCGCCGGACGACTGGAAAATTTGCTGTTGAAAGCGCGTCAAGTCATCAAAGAAGAGTGGTCCACGCTGCTCAGCGTCACGGTCGGCACGGCGATCATCTGCTTTGCACTGGTCGCGCTGACCGTGCCGTACAAGTTCGCCGGTACCGGCGTCACCGGCATTGCCCTGATCACAAATTATCTATGGGGCATTTCTCCAGCCTGGGTCATCACGATCGGCAACGTGTTATTGCTCGTCTGGGGCTGGCGGGAGCTTTCAACCCGATTCGCCGCATGGACTGTCTACGTCACAGTTCTGACCAGCGTGATGGTGCCGTTCTTTGAGCTGTTTACCTATCCGGTCATCCAAAACCCGCTGCTGGCCGCCCTGTTCTGCGGCGTCGTGGGCGGGGCCGGATTTGGCATGCTTTTCCGCGTCGGTGCCTGTTCCGGTGGAACCGACGTGGTAGTCATGGTGGCGAGGCGCCGGTGGAACATGGAAGTCGGGACCATGTCGTTTTACCTCAACATGGTCATCCTGCTGTGCTCCATCACGGTAGTGAGCTTTGAGCAGCTGCTGCTGGGCGCTCTCGTGCTGTACGTGGAAACTTGGACGATTGACAACGTGGTGCGCAGCTTCCACCGGCGGACCCAGATTCTGGTCATTAGCCCGTACCACGAGCAGATTGCCTCCTACGTGATGGACGAGCTGGACAGGTCGGCCACGCTGATCCCGGTTACGGGCGCTTACTCGGGGCGGGAGGGGCGCATGCTGCTGATCGTCCTCAACCGTCGGCAGGTGGCCCTGCTGAAAATGTTCATCGCTCGGGTAGACCCGTCGGCGTTCGTCGTCTTCTCCGACGTCTCCGAGGTGGTCGGCGAGGGGTTCAAGTCCTGGGGCCGCGACTGACAAAACAAGACATGTCCAAGAGGCGTTCTCCGGTTTCCGGGGGGCGCCTCTTTTGGATGGGAATGTTACAATATCAAAAAGTAAATAAAGCTAACATTTTGGAGGTGCCCTATGGCTTTTCAGTGGAAAGATCTGGCCGACGACTTTTCCGGTCGGCAGCAGAGGATCGTCGGCGTCTCGCTTTACAATCAGGTTGGCGAGCGAATTGCCCGGGAGCGCGGCTTAGGCCGGGCCGTTGAGGTGGCCTGCGGCGACGGAGGCTTTTCGTCTTTCTGGGTCCCCAACGCGACGGAGGCCGTCCTCACCGACGTGGAACCTCTCATGTGTCAGGCTGCCGCGAAGCGGCTGGCCAAGTTCCCTCACGTTCGAGTCGAACCCGCCGACGCGCTGGCTCTGCCGTTCGAGGGCGGGACGTTCGATACGGCGTTGGCTCTCAACTTCATTCACGTCCTTCCCCCGCAGAAACGGCAGGCCGTTTTGGCGGAGCTGCGCCGTGCCCTTCGGCCGGGCGGCGCGCTGATCGGCCTCGACTTCGGCATCGACGGGATGACGGAAGAGCAGTTTCGGGCGATGGCCGTCCGCTACGAGCGGGAGTTCGGCCCGGTGAAGGAGAAGAAGCAGCCGATGACGTTTGATCAGCTGCTGGCCGAGGTGCAGTCGGCCGGGTTCAAGCTGGCCGAAAAAGAAGTGTTTCTCGAGCCGACCGGCAGCGCCGTGTTCTTCCGGGCCGTCGCTCCCTGAGATCGGCCGGCTCGGCGGCGAATCATGCTATACTGAAACACTGTAAGGCGTAAAAGTTTTGTCAGGAGGGATCCGAGGCCATGAAAATAGTGGTCGTCGGCGCCGGCGACGTGGGCGCGTTTGTCGCCAAGTCGCTGTCGGAGGAAGGACACGACGTCGTCGTCGTGGAACAGGACCCCGACCGGGCCGATTTGATGAAGGAAACGCAGGACGTGGCGGTCGTTCAAGGAAACGGCGCGCGGCCGATCGTGCTGGAACAAGCGGGGGTTTCCAAGGGAAGCGACGTGGACGCGCTGATAGCCTGCACCAACCGGGACGAGGTCAACCTGATGGCCGGTTGGCTTGGCAAGCGGGCGGGCGTCAGGCAGGTCTTGGCGCGAGTGCGAGATCTTGAGTTTACCGACACGCCTGGCTGGGCTAAGGAACTGGGCATTGACATGCTTCACTCCCCCGAACGGGCACTGACGCGGGAAATCATGTCCCTGCTGGAGGTCACCGCGGCGCTTCACTCAACTGACATGGCCGGAGGTCTTGCCGGCAGTTTCGCGTTCCGCGTGGAGGACCGGTCGCCGGTTTGCGGGCGGTCCCTGCAGGAAGTGGGCGTCGCGTACCCCGACTTGGGGGCTGTGGTCGTCTACGTGGAGCGGAACGGCGAGGGCTTTCTGCCCGACGGACAGTGGAGAGCTCAGGCCGGGGACCTGTGTTTCCTCGTGTGCCTGAAGGAACGGGCCATGAAGGCCCAAGCCCTTTTTCACCCCGGCCGGACCAAACGGCTGGGGCGAGTGGTCGTTGTGGGCGGCGGCAAGCAGGGGGCCAACTTGGCGCGGGGCATTCTGCGCCGTTATCCCGGACTTGAGACCGTGCTGGTTGATCTGCGGCACGACAAGTGCGTCAAGCTGGCTGGCGAGATGCCCGACTTAGAAGTGATCAACGGGGACGGCCGGGAGGCCGAACTGCTGATCAACGCGGGCGTTCAGAGCGCTGACGGCCTTGTGGCCACGACCGACTCGGACGAGCAGAACATCGTCATCGCGGCGTTGGCCGGGACGCTGGGCTGCCGCAAGACCGTAGCGGTTGCCCGCCGGCGCGGGTATTCCCGGCTGCGGAGCGTTCTGCCTGTCGACGTGCTGCTCAACCCGAACGAGACGTTGGCGTCGTCGTTTCTGCGGCACGTTCGCTATCCCCGAAGCGCCGGCGTCCTGTCGCTCATCGACCGAATCGGGGCCGAGACGCTGGAGTTCACTCTCCCGGAGGACAGCCCGCTGGCTGGCCGGGCGGTGATGGACTTGGGGCTGGACCGAGGGGCCCTGATCGCCTTGGTGAGCCGGGGCGGCGGGCTGATCGTCCCCAACGGCCGGACGACCCTGCTGGCCGGCGACGTGATTACCCTGTTCGCGTCGGGCGGGCTCATGCCCAAGGCGATGCGGCTGTTCGGCCTCTCGGCGTGAGAAGATGAAAAATCCCCTCGTCCTGAAAATTTTAGGGTGGTTTGGGCTGGTCGTCTCTGGGACCTTGGTCCTTCCGCTCGCTTGGGCGCTCTGGGACGCCTCGGCGGATTGGCTCCCAATTCTCTGTTCTTTAGCCGCCGGCGGCGTCCTGTCGGGGCTGATGATCTTTGTCGGGACCGGACTGTCGGCTCAAAAGGAGCAGAACATCAACGCCGGGGACGCGGCGGTGATTGTGACCGGCGCGTGGGTTCTCGCGTCCGCTTTGGGCGCGCTCCCTTACTGGCTTGGCGGGTACTGCAGCTACACCGACGCGTTTTTCGAGGCCATGTCGGGGTTCACGACGACCGGCGCGTCAGTTTTCCCGCTGGTGGAGGCCTTACCGCGGGGGATTCTCTTTTGGCGGGCCCTGACTCACTGGCTGGGCGGCATGGGAATCATCGTGCTGGGGCTGACAGTTCTCAAGCTGTCAGGCGTGGGCGGCATGGAGCTCTACAAGGCCGAGGCGCCGACGCCCCTGCCTGAGAAGCTCACCCCTCGGCTGTGTCAGACCGCCCTGTGGCTGTGGCTCATCTACATGGGGCTGACGGCGGCGGAGACCGCTGCGCTCGTCGTCTGCGGCATGACGCCCTTTCACGCCCTGTGCCACGCGTTTTCCACCATGGCGACCGGCGGCTTTTCGACCTTCAACGGCTCGGTCGGGCAGCTGAACAGCCCGGCGGTGGAGTGGGTCATCATCGTCTTTATGGTGCTGGCGGGCGTCAACTTTACCCTTCACTTTCTCGCCCTTCGGGGCGAGGTTTCTTGTTATTGGAAGGACGACGAATGCCGGCTGTACGGCGGAATTCTGTTGGCCGGCGGCGCCTTCGCGGCGGTCCTCGCGATGCGGGCAGGGTTTTTCACCCAATGGGGAGAGGCGTTTCGGCGCGGGCTGTTTACCGTCGTCAGCACTATGACGACCACGGGATTTGTGGTCTGCAACTACGACCTGTGGCCTGCCGCGGCGAAGTTCCTTCTTATGCTGCTCATCTGCATCGGCGCGAGCGCTGGGTCGACCGGCGGCGGCATGAAGTGCGCCCGGATCATCGTCCTCTTCCGTCAGTGCCGTCGGGAGCTCCGCCACAGCTTGGCTCCCTACCGGGTGGACGTGCTCCACTACGGCGGCGGGCAGCTCAAAGACCGGGACGTGTCGTCCATCGGGACGTTTTTTGTGGCCTATGTGTCCTGTCTCGGCCTGCTGTCATTGCTGGCCGCGCTGTTGGGCTGCGACGCCACGACGGCCCTCACGTCGGTGATCACCTGCCTGGGCAACACCGGTCCTGGGCTTGGCTCCGTCGGCCCGGTCGGCAACTACGCGGCTCTGGCCGGGTCGGTCAAGTGGGTGCTGTCGTTCGCCATGCTTTTGGGCCGCCTTGAGATCATCACCGTCGCGTTGGCCTTTTTTTCGTCCTTCCGGAGGCTCTGAACCTTTCGTCCTGCCGGCGCTCTGTGGTATTATTAGCGGGTGACGTGACCCCCGCGGAACGGCGAGGCGATCACCGCGAGATATCCCTAAAGGAGAGATAGCTATGAAAGAGATTCGCCTTGCTGATTTTCGGGCAGAGAACCTGATTTTTTCGATCAACCACCAGTTTAAGCCGAGCGACAAACAGGTGCCGCTTGCTTTGCGGGTGAACCAGCGCGTCCGCATGAGCGCCAAGCCGGAGGAGCCCGTGTTCCTCAACATGGCACTGACGGTTTTCGGCGACGCGGAGAAGAACAACTACCCGTTCACCGTCGTGGCCGACGTGACCGGCGTGTTCTTCGTCAACGCTGAAGGACAGGATCGGGAAGCGATCCTGAAGGATCACGGCTTGGAGATTCTCATGCCCTACATGCGGGCGATGGTCTCGCAGCTCGTCTCGCTGGCGAACCTGCCCACGCCGGTCATTCTCCCGCCGCTGGACGCCGACGCCTTCCACAGCGAGCCGACGGCCGAGCCTGAAGCCGACGGGGAGTCAGCCGAAGCGGAGGAGCCGAAAGAGTAGCTTTTGAACGATAAAGAGGACGGAGCCCTCAGGGGTTCCGTCCTCTTTTTGTTGCGTTCATTGGCTCGTTTCAGGCGACGATAATCTGGGAACTGATCAGCCGTTCGATTGAAACCCGGGCTTCAGCCACCCCGATGATGATCTGGCCGTCTACGTTCTTGCAGATCTCAACGGCCGATCCGGGGAAAATTCCCAAGTCGGCCAGCCGTTTGAGGGTGGCCTTGTCGGTGATCTCAACGGCTCGGATCAACACTTTCTCTCCAGAGGCACAGTCGCTCATTTTGCGTCCCATGCCGTTCACCTCCCGCGCGCAGTTTCGCCCTCGCCGGCGCAGCGCCGGATTCAGAGTTCATGATCACAAACACGCCGAGGGGCCGTCATGTTTTATATACCAATCGGACCGAAATTGCAAGAGAAACCGCAGAACGGCGGGCACGGCAGGCGCTTGCGTTTGAAGCGGGGACCAAGTAAAATATGACTTGTTGATAATAGCTAGTCATATTTACCGCTCAGGTCCTGAGGACAAGGACATTTCCCGCCTGACGGGGAGCCTGCGGGGGCGGAAACGGACGGAGGATTTTTGATGAACGGTGCGTCGATCAGAGGAATTTCTTGGGTGACCGGAACCCGCCGGGTGACGAATGAAGATCTCGTGGCCGAGTTTGGGACGTGGACGGCTAAAAAAATCAGCTCGAAGACGGGAGTGTCGGTTCGCTGGCTGGCGACGGGCGAGACGACGTCCCAGCTGTCGGCCCGGGCGGGCGAGGCGTTTTTCGCCGAACACCCTGGCGTTTCCCGGGAGTCGATCGACATGCTGGTGCTCTGCACCGAGACGCCCGACTATCTGCTGCCCGCCACGGCTTGCGTGGTGCACCGCCTGCTGGGCCTGAGAAAAACCTGCGGGGCGTTCGACTACAATTTGGGCTGCTCAGGGTACTGCTACGGCTTGGCGCTGTGCAAAGGGTTCATCACTTCCGGGCTGGCCCGGCGCGTCCTGCTGGTGACCTGCGACTTGGTAACCCGCCACATCAACCCGCGCGACAAGGCGACTCGGCCGATTTTCGGCGACGCAGCGACGGTCACGCTGGTGGAGGAGAGTGCGGCCGATCATCTCCCGTTTTTGAGCTTCGGCACCGACGGGAGCGGCGCGGACGCGCTGATCATTCCGGCGGGCGGCACGGCCTGTCCCCGCTCGGAGTCGACCGGCGTCGAGACGGCCAACCGGTTCGGCAACGTGAGCTGCGCTGAGAACCTGTTCATGGACGGCCGACGGGTGCTCGACTTTGGCGTGACCGAAGTCCCGGCGTCGCTGAGCGCCCTGCTTGCCGCCAGCGGCGAGAGCTTTGAGTCTGTGGACTTGATCGTGTTCCATCAGGCGACCCGGCTGATGCTTGAGACGCTTCGGGACAGCATGAGCATCCCGCCGGAGAAGTTCGTCATCGACCTAGAGGACACGGGCAACACGGTGAGTTCTACGATCCCTCTGGCTCTGGCCCGGGCCGTGCGCGCTGGGCGTCTTAAGCCGGGAATGAAGGTCCTGCTGTCAGGGTTTGGCGTCGGGTTCTCGTGGAGCAGCGCGCTGGTCCATTGGGACGAAGAGGCAAAGTAACGGGAAAAAAGAGAGCCGGACGGCGTGAAGCCGTCCGGCTCTTTGTTGATAAGGCCTACTCTTGAAACGCGTCGTCCGGCGCGAGGGGCAGCCCTGACAGCTTGGCCCGGGAGTCCCGGGTCTTTTGGGCGTTTTTGTCCCGGTACTCGACCAGCCGGGCGGCGACGTCCCGGTCGCTCAAGGCGACGATTCGGACGGCCAGCAGGGCGGCGTTTGACGCCCCGTCAATTCCGAGGCAGCCGACCGGCACGCCGCTGGGCATCTGGGCGATGGCGTAGAGGGCGTCAAGGCCGGTCAGAGCGCCTCCGGAAGCGGGAACGCCTAGGACCGGAAGGAGCGTGTGGGACGCCAATACGCCCGGCAGGGCGGCCGACAATCCGGCAACCGCGATAAGCGCCTTCAGCCCGCGGCGCGCGGCGTTCTGCGCGTAGCGCTGGGCGTCGACCGGCGTGCGGTGGGCCGACGCGACGGTCACCTCAAATTCAACGCCGAAGTCCTTCAGGACCGACGCGGCCTTCTGGGCTAATGGCTCATCGCTGGCCGAGCCGAGGACGATTCCAACCTGAGGGGTCATTCATCAAGCTCCTTTCAGGGCGTCATGCCCAATATCGTTTCGTTTTTGGCACCCGTCAAACGAGATCAGTTCGCTCGCTCGGTAGGCCAGTTCCCGCGCTTCGTCAAACGTCGCCGCCGCCGCTGAGACGCACAGCACCCGCCCGCCGACGGCCAAGAGTTTCCCGTCACGCCGCGACGTGCCGGAGTGGAAGACGCGGACGCCGGGCAGTTTTTCGGCCTCGTCGACGCCCGTGATGACCGCCGGGTCGCTCGGGCCGAACGGGTAGGTTTTCGAGGCTAAGACGACGCAGACCGCTGCTCCGGATACGGGGACGCTGCCGGACGGGCCGAGCTCCCCCTGAGCGGCCGCAAGGCACAGGTCAAGCCAAGTGTCGCCGCAGAGTGGCAGAAGGACTTGGGCTTCTGGGTCGCCGAGCCGGACGTTGTACTCCAAGACGTTGATCTTTCCGTCCGGGCCGATCATCAGTCCGGCGTACAGCACGCCGCGGAACGGTATGTTCTGCGCGACAAGGCCGGCGACCGACGGCTCGACCACTTGGGCGATGATTCGCTTTTTCAAGTCGTCGCCCACCCAAGAGACGGGCGCATACGCGCCCATTCCGCCGGTGTTCGGGCCCTTGTCGCCGTCTTGGAGCCGTTTGTGGTCTTGGCTGAACGGGAGCAGTCGCCACGACTTCCCGTCCGTGACGATCATGACCGACAGTTCCCGGCCGGTCAACCCCTCTTCGATGAGAACCTGTTCTCCTGCCGCGCCCAGCGTCCGGTCTTGAAGCAGCTGGCGGCAGGCCGACAGGGCGCCGGAGAGTTCGGGCTCGACGAAGACGCCCTTGCCTGCCGCAAGCCCTGTGGCCTTGACCACGTAGGGCGGGACGAACTGGGATAGGGCGGCCTCGGCCTCGGCGGTGGAACGGCAGAGGACCGACCGGGCCGTCGGCACGCCGGCGGCGCGCATGAAGTCCTTGGCGAACGCCTTGTCGCTCTCGAGCCGAGCACCCGCCGCGCCCGGGCCGAAGACCGACAGCCCGGCCTGGCGCAGTTCGTCCGCGAGGCCGGCGGCCAAAGGGGCTTCCGGCCCGACGACGACCAAGTCGACGGCGCGTTTTTTGCACAGGTCAACCACCGCGGCGGCGTCCTGCCACGGGACGGGACAAACTTCGGCGAGACCTTCCATCCCCGGGTTGCCCGGGGCGGCGATCAGCCGGCCGCAGCGGCTTGAGCGGGACAGGGCCAGACAGATGGCGTGTTCCCGTCCGCCGCTTCCGATCACAAGACAGTTAATCGGCTTCATCGCTTCGCCTCAGTGCCGGAACGTGCGGACGCCGGTGATGAACTGGCTGACGCCGAGCTTTTCGGAGACGGCGAAAACCTCTTCGTCCTTCACCGAGCCGCCGGGCTGAATGATGGCCTGAACGCCAGCCCGAGCGGCCTCTTCCACTCCGTCAGGGAACGGAAAAAACGCGTCGCTGGCCATGACGGCGCCCCTAGCTTTCTCCCCGGCCTGACGGGCGGCGAACTCGACGGCGAACAGTCGGCTGCAGAAGCCCATGCCGATGCCGACCGTCGCGCCGTTCTTGACCATGGCGACGGCGTTGCTCTTGGAGAGCGCGGCAGCCTTCCAAGCCAGAATCAAGTCGTCCCAGAGCTCCGGCCGAGGTGTGCCGACCCACCGGCCCGCGTCAGGGGACGGCAGCGGCGGCAGCCCGTCGTCTTGGGCGAGAAATCCGGTCCAAGTGGAGCGCAGGCCTTTCGCCTGCGGCTGGACGCCGTCCCAAACGGCGATTCGCAGCTTAGGACGCCGGGCCGACAGAACGGCTAAGGCGTCGTCGTCGATGCTCGGGCAGAGCAGGACTTCAAGGAATCGGTCGGCCAGGATTCGGGCGAACGGCGCGTCGATGTTCCGCGTGACCGCGGCGACGCCGCCGAACGACGACACCGGGTCGCAGGCGTGGGCCAGCTGCCACGCCTCTTCGAGCGTGTCGGCCTGGGCAATCCCGCAGGGCGTCGTGTGCTTGATGACCGCTGCGGCGGGCCGGTCGCGGAGCAGGGCAAAGGCCCGCATGGCCGCGTCCAAGTCGAGGACGTTGTTGTATGACAGGCCCCCGCCTGATTTAATCTCCAGCGGGAAGCGGGAAGCGGCGGGCAGCAGAAGCTCGGCGGACTGGTAGGGGTTTTCGCCGTACTTGAGCGGATTGACCGAACTCAGAGCCAGCGGCGCGTCGTTGGGGCAGGGTTCGCCGAGGGACCGGCTCAAGGTCCTCACGATGACGGCGTCGTACCGGGCCGTTTGGTTCAGCGCTTGGACGGCCGCGTGGCGGCGGAACCCGTCGGAGAAATCTCCCCGCAGGTCCCAGTCGGCCAGCGCGGCGTCGTACTGGTCAGGGCGGCAGAGAACCGTCACAAACCGAAAGTTCTTCGCCGCGGCGCGCAGGAGCGAGACGCCGCCGATGTCAATTTGTTCGACCAGCTCGGCGGTGCCCGCGCCGTCAGACGCGGCGCGCTCGAACGGGTACAGGTTGCAGACCACTAGGTCAATCGGGCTGATGTTTCGGCTGACCAGTTCGCCCAAGTCCGACGGCTCGTCCCGGCGGGCCAGAATGCCGCCGAAAACGGCCGGGTGCAGCGTTTTGACCCGGCCGCCCAAAATGGACGGGAAGCCCGTGACGTCGGCGACCTCGGTCACTGGCAGTCCGGCTGAGCGCAGGAACTTGGCCGTGCCGGAGCTCGAGATTAGCTCGAAATCCCTTTCGATGAGTCCCCGGGCCAGTTTCTCCAGCCCGGTTTTATCGCTGACAGAAAGCAGCGCTCGTTTCTTCATTCAGGTCTCCTTTCCCCGCGCCGGGGAGCGACAGCGCGTAGTCTCGAACGGCGGGCCAGTAGATACGGTGTTCGGCCGCGTGAATTTTTTCCTCATACGACTCGCGGGTATCGCCGTCTTCCCTGGCGACGGCCTCTTGAACGAGAATCGGCCCGTGGTCGGTCAGCTCGTCGACGAGGTGAACCGTCACGCCGGAGTATTTCTCTCCCGTCGCCCAGAAGTCGTCGATCGCGTGGGCGCCCGGAAAAGCGGGCAGAAGCGCCGGGTGAATGTTGACGATTCGTCCCCGATGAGCGGCGACGAACTGGGGCGAGAGGATCCGCATGAACCCGGCCAGAACGATGAGGCTGACATCTGAGTCACAAATCAGCCGGGTCAGTTCGCCCTCAGCCGCCTCTTTCCCTTCCCTGTAGGGAAGGACGGCCGTTTGCAGGCCAAACTGTCGGGCTTTGGCCAGTCCGGGCGCGTCGGCTCTGCTCGAGGCGACGAAGGCCACGGAAAAACGGGGATCTTTTGAACATCGTTCGGCCAGAGCGGCCATGTTGGTTCCTCGGCCGGACAGCAAAACGGCCAGGCGGATCATGCCCGAACGACCCGTCCGATGACCTGTGGGTTTTCTCCGGCGGCTTTGAGCGCGTCAGTCAGCCGGCCGAGCGAGTCCGGCGACGTGATCATCACAAACCCGATGCCCAAGTTGAACACCCGGCGCATCTCGTCCTCGGCCACGCCGCAGGAAGCGATCAGGTCGAACACCGCCGGCCGCTTCCAGCTCGAAAAGTCCACGTCGCAAACGAGCCCGGCAGGAAGAACCCGGTTGACGTTGCCGGCCATGCCGCCGCCGGTGATATGGGCCATCGCCTTGACGGCCCCGGTTCGGGCCGCGCTCAGGGCCTGATTGACGTAAAGCCGGGTGGGCTTCATCAGCGACTGGCCAAGCGTCTCGCCGGGAACCGGCCCGGGACGGGACAGGTCGCCTTTGGCGATAGACTGGGCCAGAGCTTCCCGAACCAACGTGTACCCGTTGCTGTGGACGCCGGAACTGTGAAGTCCGACCAGCAGGTCACCCTCCTGAACCGACGAGCCGTCGATCACGTCCCGCTCGTCCACGACGCCGACGGCAAAGCCGGCCAAGTCAAACGTCTGGGGACCGTACACGCCGGGCATTTCGGCGGTTTCCCCGCCCAAGAGGGCGCAGCCGCAGGACGCGCAGGCCCGGGCGACCGACTCGACGACGGGGGCGAAAACCGGCTCGTTCAGGGCGCCGCAGGCGATGTAGTCGAGGAAAAACAGCGGCCGGGCGCCGCCTGTGACGAGGTCGTTCACGTTCATGGCCACCAAGTCTTGGCCGATCGGCGCGAAAATGCCCGTCGCGCGGGCCAGTTCAACCTTTGTTCCCACGCCGTCGCAGCAGCCGGCCAGAAGCGTTGTCCCGCTGAGCCGGTACAGGCCGCTGAAGCCGCCGATGCCGCCGACGACCGCAGGATCGGCGGGAACGCCCTTCATGATTTTCTTGATGGTCTCGACCCACTGATCGCCGCCGGCGATGCTGACGCCGCTTTTCTCATACGTCAAAGTCATCGTTTGTCTTCCTCCATGTAGTGTCCGTCAAAGCAGGCCGTGCAGAGTTCGCAGGCCGGCTTGCCGATGGAACGGATCAGAGCTTCTTTCGTCAGGTACTGCAGGCTGTCACAGCCAAACTGGCTCGCCATGGCCGGCACGGACTTTTGAGCCGCCACAAGGTCGTCCCGGCTCGGCGTGTCGATGCCGTAAAAGCACGGATAGCACACCGGCGGGCTTGAAATCCGCAGGTGAATGCCCCGGGCGCCGCAGCGGCGGAGCAGGGCGCAGACCTTCCGCGACGTGGTTCCGCGGACGACCGAGTCGTCGATTGCCACCAGCTGGCGGCCCTCTATCAGGCTGCGGATCGGGTTCAGTTTTTTCTGCACGCCCAGCTCCCGCACCCGCGGCGTCGGCTCGATGAACGTCCGGCCCGAGTACCTGTTGCGGACGATCGCGGCCTGATAGGCATGTCTGCTCTCGGCGGCGTAGCCCAGTGCGGCGATTGTGCCGCTGTCCGGCAGTCCTGTGACCACCGCGTCGGTCGGACAGCCGTTCGTTTTGGCGAGCTCCCGGCCCATGCGGATCCGGCTCTCGTACACCGACACGCCGTCGATGACGCTGTCAGGCCGGGCGAAGTAGACGTATTCAAACGCGCAGTGATAGTGTCGGGCCGGCGTGAGCCGCAACTTGGACGAGTGGAGGCCCGTCGAGTCGATCAGAAGAATTTCGCCTGGGTCAAGATCGCGGATGAAATGGGCTCCCAGCAGGTCAAAGGCGCAGCTCTCCGACGCCACGTAGAACACCCCGTCGCGCTCGCCTAGGGCCAAGGGACGGAACCCCCAAGGGTCGCGGACGGCGATGAGTCGGTTTTCGTGGACGATTACCAGAGAAAACGCGCCGCGAAGTTTGGTGCAGCTGCGCTGGACCGCGTCAGCGAACGGCACGTCGGGTTGATGGCTGATCAGGTGGAGCACGACTTCCGTGTCGGTGCGGGACTGGAAAATCGCCCCGCCGTGTTCCATCTGCCGCTTGAGCTCGTCGGTGTTGGTCAGGTTGCCGTTGTGAGCGACGGCGAACGACCCGTGAACGGACGAGCTGGCCGCAAGAGGCTGGGCGTTGGCAAGGCCGGTTCCGCCGGTAGTGGCGTAGCGGACGTGGCCGATTGCCGCTTGGCAGGTCACCTGAGCCAGCTCAGTCTGGGAAAGGGCCAGATGTACCAACCCGTTTCCCCGGCGGCACAGGACTTGCCCGGCCTCGTCAGACCAGGCAACGCCGGCTGCTTCCTGTCCTCGGTGCTGCAGGGCGTACAGGCCTAAGTAAATTTCCTCCAGGAGGTGAGCCCCCCTGGAGGAAAAAGCTCCGATGATCCCGCACATCCTACGCTTCCCAGCTTCGGCGCAGCGTCTCGGTCGGGACGTGGAAAGCGCCCGACAGGGAGAGCGTTTTTCCGCCCGCCGTCCCAAGGAGAGCCAGCGGAACGTCGCCCCACAGGGCGGCAAACGCCTCGGCGTTCTCGGCCGACACGGCGTAAACGGCGGCGCAGGCACCTTCGCCGTACAGCTGAGGCTCGCTCAGACTGCCGGCGTTCAGCCACGCGCCGACGGCGCTGGCCGCGGACTCCTTGGCCAAGGCGACGGCCAATCCGCCGCGGGACAGAGCCCTGCCGCTGTGAGCCAGACCGCTGCGGGCGGCCGCTCTGGCAGATCGATCGAACGTCCGCTCCCGGCCGAAGTCGACCGCTTCGGGCCGGCCGGCGGGGCCTTCGCCCCAAATTCGCTGGGCCAGCGAGCCGGCAAGGGTTCCGTTCAACCAGCCGGCGAGGAAAATAACGTCGCCTTCCTGCCACCGGCCGCTGCGGAGCAGGCCGCAGGCGTCGGGAATCAGGCCGACGGTCCCGACCAGCGGCGTTGGCAGAATCCCGCCCCGGCTCGTCTCGTTGTACAGGCTCACGTTGCCCGATACGACCGGGCAGTTCAGCTCGCGGCAGGCGTTCCCCAGACCGCGGACGCACTCGGACAGGGTCCAGAAGTTCTCCGGCTTCTCCGGCGAGGGGAAGTTCAGACAGTTGGTCAGACCGGCAGGCTCCGCGCCGGCAACGGCCAAGTCGCGGCAGCTCTTGGCGGTCAGCCGTTCGGTTCCCCGCTGAGGGTCGAGCCAGCACGCCCACGGGTCGGCTTCCATCGAGACGGCCGCGAGCCGGTCGGTCCCTTCAATCCGGAAGACCGAGACGGGCGAGCCGGGGCCGACGACCGTGTTGGTCTGGACCATCGAGTCGTACTGGACGTAAATCGCGTCCCGGGAACGGACGGCCGGATCGGCTAGGAGGGCTAAAAGGGCTTCGGCGCCCGATGGGATTGAAAACTCGCGGCTCTGCCAGCGGCTTTCCAAGTCCGGCCGCTCTGCCGGCCAGTCGATGACCGGGCAGTCGCTGCCGATCGTCGAGGCCGGAACGTCGGCGACGACATGGCCATTCCACAGGATCCGGTACGAGTCGCCTTCCTCGGTGCGGCCGATGACCGCCGCGCCAAGGCCCCACCTTGACGCGATGGCGAACACGTCGTCCAGCTTGTCGTCTTCAACGACGAGCAGCATGCGCTCCTGAGTCTCCGACAGGGCGATTTCCCACGGCTCCATGTCGGGGCTGCGGAGCGGCACGGCGCTGAAGTCCACCGTCATGCCCACGCCGCTCTTTGCGGCCACTTCGGACGACGACGACAGAATGCCCGCCGCGCCCATGTCCTGAACGGACACGAAAAGACCGGCGTCTCTCATCTCAAGACACGCCTCGACCAAGAGTTTTTCCTCGAACGGGTCGCCGATCTGAATGGACGGGCGGCTCGACGCGCTGTCGTCCTTGAGCTCTGCTGAAGCGAACGCCGCGCCGGCGATTCCGTCTCGGCCCGTGCGGGAGCCCAGCAGGACCACCGACTGGCCCGGACGGGCTTTCTGGGAGCTCACCAAGCTGGACAGCTTCACGACGCCGATGTTCATGGCGTTTACCAGCGGGTTGCCCTCGTAGCACGGGTCATACGCCGTCATGCCGCCGATCGTCGGAACGCCGATACAGTTGCCGTAGCTTCCGACGCCCTTGACAACCCCATCGTGGACCGACGACTCGGGCGAGCCGAAGAACAGGCCGTCGAGCGACGCCACTGGCCGAGCCCCCATGGCTAAAACGTCCCGAATAATGCCGCCCACGCCGGTCGCCGCGCCCTGCAACGGCGCCACGGCCGACGGGTGGTTGTGGCTTTCTACTTTGAAAGCGATTCCCCAGCCGTCGCCGCCGTCGATCACGCCGGCGTTTTCTCCCGGCCCCATGACGACCTTGGGCCCGGTGACCGGCAGGGTCTTGAGCAGCGGGCGGGTCGACTTGTAGCTGCAGTGTTCCGACCACATGACGCCCATAATCCGCAGCTCCAGATCGTTGGGTTCTCGGCCAAGCCTTCGGCACAGATCGTCGTATTCGCTCTGCCGAAGTCCCACGTCAGCGTAGTTCATTCGAGCCCCTCCGTTCAAGCCAGCTTTCGATCGACGTCCAGAATCTCCGGCCGTCGTCGCCGCCCAAGAGACTATCGGTGAAACGTTCCGGATGAGGCATCAGCCCGAAGACGTTGCCGGCTTCGTTGACGATCCCGGCGATGTTTTCCGTCGCGCCGTTCGGGTTGCTCTCTTCGGTCGTCTCCCCGGCGGCCGTGCAGTACCGAAGGACCACGCCGCGCCGTTCGTTCAGGCGTTTCAGCTCGTCTGGAGCGATCGTGAACCGCCCCTCGTTGTGGGCGATTGGGATCGTGATGACCTGACCGGCGGAAAAGTGTCCAGTGTAGGGCGTGTCAGTCCGCTCCACCCGCAGCGTCACGGGCTTGCAGACGAAGTGAATGCACTCGTTTTGCAACAGGGCGCCGGGCAACAGGCGCGTCTCGGTCAGCATCTGAAACCCGTTGCATATGCCAAGCACGAGGCCGCCGCGGGCCGCAAAGTCCTTGATCGAGTTCATCAGCGGAGAGTGGGCGGCCACAGCGCCGCACCGTAGATAGTCCCCGTAGGAAAAGCCGCCCGGCAGGACGACGAGGTCCGTCTCGGGCAGTTCGCTTTGGCCGTGCCACGCGGTGACCACAGGGCCGCCGGTTACCTGGTGAAGCGCCTTAATGACGTCCGTATCGCAGTTGCTTCCGGGAAAAATCGCAACGGCGCTTCTCACCGCCGCCCCTCCTCGTACTCGGCCGACCAGTCCTCAATGATGTCGTTGACCAGAAGGTCTGAACACATCTGGGCTACCGCCTTCTCGGCAGCCGCCTGATCGTCGGCCTGCAGGGACAGCCTGATATACTTGCCGACCCGGACGTCTTTCACCGCGTCAAAGCCCAGCCGCTTCAGCGAGCCGGCAACGGCCTTGCCCTGAGTGTCCAGAATGCCGTCCTTGAGGAAAACAAGCAGCTTGACGTCGAACGTCATGCGTCCATCCCCCGGGCGCTCAGACGCCGCCAGATCTCCTCGTACGCGCCCAGCACGTCGCCCAAGTCCTTGCGGAACCGGTCCTTGTCCAAATGGTCGTGGGTCTTCGAGTCCCAGAACCGGCAGGTGTCAGGGGAAATCTCGTCGGCCAGAAGCACGCGGCCTTTCTCGTCCCGGCCAAACTCCAATTTGAAGTCGACGAGCAGCACGCCGACGGACGCGAACAGCTCGGTTAAAAGTTTGTTCACCTTCAGGGCGATCGACTTGATCGTCGCCACTTCTTCTTCGGTCGCCCAGCCCAGAACGATCGCGTGATCGTCGTTGATCAGCGGGTCGTCCAACGCGTCGCTCTTGTATGAGAACTCGATGATGGGGCGGGAAAGCTTCTTTCCCTCTTCGACGCCCAGCCGGCGGCACAGCGAACCGGTCGTCACGTTTCGCACGATCGTCTCCAACGGGATGATCTCCACCTTGCGGATCAGCTGGTGAGTCTCGTCAACCTGCTTGATGAAGTGACTCTCCACGCCCTTTTTGGCCAGCCACGTGAAGATCCAGCTGCTGATGACGTTGTTCAGGTGTCCCTTGCCCGCCTTCTCGTCGCGTTTCTTCGCGTTGAACGCCGTCAGCGAATCCTTGTACTGAACCAGCAGAACGTTCGGATCATCGGTCGAAAAAATCTTCTTTGCCTTGCCCTCATACAGTAACTCTTCCGCCATGTCGAGCACCTCCAAAGGGGATTTTATGATTAACATTATCGTCCTATCTATTTAAATGTCAATGATATTTTAGGATATTAAAATCAGATTTGGTATTTTTGTCATCTTTGAATGTATTGGCGCTTTTTGTTGTTTTCAGCAAATTTTTCTTGGCCTAGGAATCGCTATGCCGTGGGGAGAAACTTTTCCCGGAAACGCGTTTGGACGGCATGGGAAAGCTGAGGCGGGTTCTCTTTTAGAAAACGAACTCGATTAAATACTTATGCTGAAAATTTTTTTGGAAAAGTAACGAAGTCTTGTCAGGGAGGGGGGGGATGATAAAATAAAGTCGCTGGTTCAAGGGGTAAGGATCAGCACCATACTTCGGCATTTTGGGAGGGATAACATGAAAGGATTTGCAATGCTCAAGATCGGACAGGTTGGCTGGATTGAGAAAGAACGGCCGGTTCCCGGTCCGATGGACGCGATCTGCCGCCCGCTCGCCCTTGCTCCCTGCACGTCTGACGTGCACACCGTTTGGGAAGGCGCTATTGGCGACCGGCACAACATGATTCTGGGACACGAGTGTTGCGGCGAGGTGGTTGAGGTCGGCTCGTTGGTCAAGGACTTCAAGCCTGGCGACAAGGTCCTCGTCCCGGCAATCACGCCGGACTGGAACTCCCTCGAAGCTCAGGCGGGCTTTTCCATGCACTCGGGCGGCATGCTAGCCGGCTGGAAGTTCTCCAACTTCAAAGACGGCGTGTTCGGCGAGTTCTTTCATGTGAACGACGCTGACGGCAACTTGGCGTTGCTTCCCGAGGGCGTCAGCCCGGCGGACGCTACCATGCTGTCCGACATGGTTCCTACAGGGTTCCACGGCGCTGAGCTGGCGGACGTTCAGTACGGCGACACGGTTCTCGTCATCGGCATCGGCCCGGTCGGGCTCATGTCGGTTGCCGGGACGGCGCTCCGCGGCGCTGGCCGGATCATCGCCGTCGGCACGAGAAAAGCCTGCGTTGAAGCCGCCAAGTTCTACGGCGCAAGCGATTTCGTGAGCTACAAGGACGGCCCGATCGACCAACAGGTTCTTGACCTGACCAAGGGCAAGGGCGTCGACAAAGTCATCATCGCCGGCGGCACAGTGGACAGCTTCGCCCCGGCCGTGAAATGCCTGAAGCCGGGTGGAAAGATCGGCAACGTCAACTATCTGGGCTCGGGCGAGTTCGTCAAGGTGCCGCGCGTCGAGTGGGGCGTCGGCATGGGACACAAGGTCATCGCCGGCGGCCTGATGCCCGGCGGACGGCTGCGCATGGAAAAGCTCGGGCTGCTCGTCTCGTCCGGCCGTCTTGACGTGAGCAAGCTCCTCACGCATCGGTTCGAGGGATTCAAGCACGTCGAAGACGCGTTGATGCTGATGAAGGCCAAGCCTGACGACCTCATCAAGCCGGTTGTCGTCCTGTAAAGTTAAAACACTCTGGGCCGAGGCAGAAGCCTCGGCCCAATTTGCAAAAGGAGCGTGACGCGGGTGAAGGTTCTCGTGGTATCCGGTTTTCTTGGGGCGGGGAAAACGACGTTTATCAAAGAGCTGGTGAAGCGAACTTCATTCGCGGAACTTGTCATTCTTGAGAACGAGTACGGACAAGTCGGCTTGGATGGAGAAGCCCTGCGGGAGCAAAAGTTGGACGTTTGGGAGCTGGCAGAAGGCTGTATTTGCTGTTCGATGAAAGGGAACTTCGCCGCGTCGGTGCTGACGATCGCCAATACGCTTGCGCCCGAGTTCCTGATCGTGGAGCCCAGCGGCGTCGGGCTGCTCTCGTCGATCACAGCCAACCTGAAAAAAATAGCCTACAGTCAGATCCAACTGCTGGCCCCTGTGGCGCTGGTGGACGCGCCGGCGTGGCGGGGCCTCATGGACGAGTACGGCCAGTACGTGACCGATCAGGTGCAGACTGCTGCGTCAATTCTCATCACGAAGACCGATCGAGCGGAAGGCCGAGATATGGAGAGCCTGAAAAAATGGCTGGCTCAGCTGAACCCGTCCGCTGAGGTGATTGACGATTACCGCGCCCAGCCGTCATCGTGGTGGGGCGGGCTCCTTCATCGCCCGCTGGGGCAGGTGGAGATCCCTCTTCCTCCGGCCGGCGTCCCGGCGCTGGAATCAGTCGCGTTTCTCGGCCTTGAGGCCGACGCGATCGAGAAGGTCATGGGGTGGGTGGAAAGCCTGCTGTCGGGTCAATGCGGCCGAGTCGTTCGGGCGAAGGGCGTTTTAACCGTTCAGGGACAGCCGACCCGGTTTGAGGTGGCCGGCGGGACGTTCTCCATCGAGACTTGCGAAGCGGCCCCGGAGCCTCGGGCGGTTGTCATCGGGACGAACCTGAACCGGCAAAGCCTTGAAAAGATCTTTGCCCCGGCGGTCGTCGCGGTTCACGGCAGCTGATTAAAAAACAGGAGGCACGAAACGCGCGCGCGTTTCGTGCCTCCTGTCGTTTGTGTGTTGCAGGCTCGGCCAGCTTTGAGTTAAGCCGGCGTCGCCTCTTTTTTCTTCTCTGGCTTAGGGGCTGGGACGTTGGGTCCGAAGCCGACGATCGCGCCGGTGGGGCATTTGCCGACCGAGGCGGCGCAGCCCTCGCTGTGGGCGTTAATGACCCGGGGCAGGTTGCCGTCCATCGCGATGGCGCCGTCAGGCGACAGCTTGGCGCAGATGGAGCAGCCGATGCAGCCCACAGAGCAGACGGCCTTGACCGCTGGTCCCTTGTTGGGGTTGTTGCAGGCGATGCGCACCAGCGAGTTCTTGGGGATCATGGTGATGAGCCCCCGAGGGCAGGCTTCCACGCAGGCCCGGCAGCCGACACAGGCATCGTCGTCGACTTTTGCGATGCCGTCGGCCAGATGGAGCGCGTTAAACTTGCACGCCTTGACGCAGGTTCCAAAGCCCAAGCAGCCCGACTGGCAGGCCTTGGATCCGCCGCCGGGGATAACGCTGGCCGATCGGCAGTCCATAATGCCCATGTACCCCGACCAGTCGACTGCCGCCGAGCTGGTGCCCCGGCAGGCCACCCAAGCGACCATCGGCTCGGAGGCGTCAGCTGCGCGGCCGAGAATGGCGGCGATTTTCGCCGCGCAGGCCGCGCCGCCGGGGCCGCACTTGTTGAGCGGCGCGCCGCTGACGACGGCCCGAGCGTAAGCGTCACAGCCTGAGAAACCGCAGCCGCCGCAGTTCGCGCCGGGCAGAACCTCGCGAACCAACGACACGCGGGCGTCTTCCGTGACGGCAAATTTCTTGGCGGAGAAGCCGAGAAGCAGGCCAAGAACGGCGCCGATAATGCCAAGAATCAGAATAGGTCCAAGTATAGACATAGCCGCACCCCCTAGATCATGCCGCTGAAGCCCAGAAAGGCTATGGACATGAGTGACGCCGTCACGAGGTTAATCGGCAGGCCGCGCATGAACTCAGGCATATCCGGGTTGTTCGCCAGCCGTTCGCGGATCCCAGCCATCAGGCAGATGGCCAGCAGATAGCCGCAGGCCGCGCCGAACGCGTTGACCATCGTCTGGGCGAACGAGTAGTGCCGGGCGACGTTCGTCAGCGCAATGCCAAGAACGGCGCAGTTGGTCGTGATCAGCGGAAGGTAGATACCCAGAGCAAAGTACAGCCCCTGCCACTTCTTCTTGATGACCATCTCAACGAACTGAACCAACGCGGCGATGACCAGAATGAACCCCAGCGTGTTCAAGTATTCCAGACCAGTCGGGACGAGAACGAGCGTGTAGAGCAGCCACGAGGCAGCCGACGCCAGCATCATGACGAACACGACGGCGGCTCCCATGCCGAAGGCCGTCGCGATCGACGTGGAAACGCCCAAGAAGCTGCAGATGCCAAGGAACTGGCTCAGGACGATGTTATGAACCAGCAGCGCGTCGATGAAAATCAAAAACAAGGCAGACATTCGTCACGCCCCCTTAATGCGCGCAGCCGGACGGATTCGTGATCCGCCGGTTGACTCGGCGCAGCCGGAGGTTGTTCCAGCTGATGACGGCCATGATGAGGCCGATCACCAAGAACGCGCCGGGCGCCAGAACGAGCAGCAGCGCCGGCTGGAAGCCCTGAGGGAACACGGACCACCCCAGCAGAGTGCCATTACCGAACATCTCGCGGATCGCGCTGATGATCAGCAGTGCGACGGTAAAGCCCAGCCCAAAGCCAAGTCCATCCCAGAGGGAGTGGAGAACCGAGTTCTTCGACGCGTAGGCTTCGGCGCGGGCCAAGATGATACAGTTCACGACGATCAACGGCACGAACACGCCCAAAGAGGCGTTCAGCGCGGGGAAGTACCCCTTCATCAGCATCTGAATGACCGTGACGAAAGTGGCGATGACGATGATGAAGCAGGGGATACGGATTTTGTCCGGGACGAAGTTCTTAATGCTGGAAATAGCCACGTTTGACCCTAACAGGACGAGCGTCGAGGCGACGCCGAGCCCGAGGCCGTTGGCCACGCTGCTCGTGACGGCCAGTGACGGGCACATGCCGATAATCTGGACGAAAATCGGGTTTTGGAGGAGGATTCCGCTTTTCAGCCGCTCCATTAAAACGTTCACTGGCTCATCTCTCCTTTCAGCTGTTCTCTGAACATCTTCAACGCCTCATTGACTCCCCGGGCGACGGCTCGGGAAGTAATCGTGGCGCCTGTGATGGCCTGTACTTTGGTCGTTCCACCGGCGCCGTTCGCCGGGGCGGGAGCCGGAGCGTCCGAGTCTTCGTCGTCCGAGTTGGAAATCTCATTGGCGATGGCCGACGCGGTTCCAGCGGCGGTAGTGGTGGCGCTGCTGACGGCTTGTGCCTCGGTGCTCTTCGAAGAACCGCCCTGAGACGGTTCAGCCGCCTGCTTGACGATCTCGACGGTCCCAGATGCGTTCTTGAATCGGTCTTGGAACCATTGAGTTGAAGCGTTCGCGCCAAGTCCCGGCGTCTCGGTATGGGAGAGAACCTTGAGCCCCTGAATCACGCCTGAAGCGTCGATTCCAACCATGAAAACCACCGGCCCGCCGTAACCCTGACTGGATACGGTTACGTTGCAGCCGATCGTTTTTCCCGAAGCCTTGCCCATCGAAAGGGCGACCACCAACGGATAGCCGGCCGGGATGGCGTGTTCCTCGAATTGGTCCGCCTTCGGTAGCACGGCCCTCATGGCCGCCTGAGTCCTGGCGGCCTCCTCCCGGGCGATCGGTCCCCGGGTCACAGTCGAGACAACTCCGAGCAGCAGCCCGGCCAGAGCGGTGACAATCCCCAGTTTAACGGAAAGCATCAGCGTCTCGTTTTTTATCTTCAAGAGGTTCATCAGTGCTTCACCTCCCCGAAGACGTGAGGCGTCATGAACCGGTCGATCATCGGGGTGAACAGGTTCATGATGAGGATCGAATAGCTGACCCCTTCGGTGTAGCCGCCGTACAGACGGATAACGGTCGTCAAAACGCCGCAGCCGGCTGCGAAAATCATCTGTCCGTTCTTGGTGAACGGGGACGTGGTGTAGTCGGTCGCCATGAAAAAGGCGCCCAGCATCAGGCCGCCGGCGAACAGCTCATAGATCCCATTGCCGGTGAAAAATCCGTGGCGTCCCAGAAGAGTCGTCAACACGAGCACGGTCGCCAAGTACACGACCGGGATATGCCAAGAGATGATCTTTTTGTACAGCAGCCACGCGCCACCGATTAAAAGGGCAAGAGCGCTCGTCTCTCCCAAGCACCCGCCCACGTGACCTGCAAACAGGCTCCAGAACGACGGCAGAGCGCCGCCCGGAACGTGCTTCAGCAGGGCGAGCGGCGTTGCCGTTGACACGCCGTCCAATGTCCAGCGGGTCATCAGCGCGGGCCACGACGCAAGAAGCGCCGCGCGGGCTGCCAGAGCGGGGTTGACGATGTTCTGTCCGATGCCGCCGAATAGGAACTTGACCACGCCGATGGCGAAGACGCCGCCGATGACCGGGAGCCACAGGGGCACGGAAGGCGGCAGGTTAAAGGCCAGAAGAATTCCGGTGACGACGGCGCTCAGGTCGCCCACCGTCTGAACTCGGCCGGAAAGGCGAGTGCAGAGCGCTTCTGTGGCGACGCAGGTGATGACGCAGACGACGGTCACGGCCAAGGCGTGCATGCCGAAAAAGATTACTGAAGCGACGATCGACGGCACGAGTGCCAAAACGACGTTCCCCATAATGGAAGAGACCGAGTCGGGCGCTCCAACGTGAGGGGACGAACTGAGATAAAGTCTCGGGTCAGTCATGGCGGTCACTTCTTTCTGTTCATGGCGGCCACGTATTTTTTGCCTTCCTTGCACGTCTGGGTAAGGAACCGCCCAGCCGGGCAGGAGTACGTGCAGGCGCCGCACTCAATGCAGTTCATGCCGCCTCTGGCCTGAAACGCCTTGTAGTCCTGAAGCCGAACCACCGCGTCGAGCGCAGAGGGAAGAAGCCCCATCGGGCAGGCTTCAATACAGCGGCCGCAGCGAATGCAGCGCGTCTCAGGGCGAACCTTGAGGGCCGCAGCCGTCAGGGCAAGCAGGCCTGACGTCCCTTTGACAACGGGAACGTCAAGGGAGTGGAGGGACATGCCCATCATCGGGCCGCCGGCCAAAAGCTTCATCGGCTCGGCGGTAAAGCCGCCCGCGGCGTCGAGAACTTCGCGGACAGAGATACCAAGGGGTACGCGGTAGTTGCCCGGATTGGCGATGGCGTCGCCCGAAACGGTGATGATCCGCTTCAGGCTCGTCCGGCCGTGGCGCAGCGCGTATCCGATGTCGTAGGTCGTGTAGGTATTGCAGACGATCGCCCCAACGTCGGCGGGAAGTTTGCCGGGAGGAACGCTTCGTCCGGTGATGGCGTAGATGAGCTGTTTTTCGCCGCCCTGCGGGTATTTGGACTTCAGGACTTTGAGGCTTGCCCGCTCGTCGAAACCGTCAAGGAGGACCTGGAACTTCGCAATAGCCTCCGGCTTGTTGTCCTCAATGCCGACGGACAACTTGGCCTCCGGGAACAGAACGAGCAGCGCCCGGATGCCGTCCATAATCGGCTGGGGATCTTCAAGGATCAGACGATAATCGCAGGTCAGGTACGGTTCGCACTCTGACGCGTTGATGATCAGCTGGTCGACGACAGCGTCTTTCGGCGGCGTCAGCTTGATGAACGTCGGGAAACCGGCTCCGCCCATGCCGACGATGCCGGTGTTCTTGATGACGTCGCGGATTGTTGCCGGATCGAGGGACTCGATATCGCCGCAGGGCGAAAGGGGCGCCTCTTCGTACAGGCCGTCACTGTCAACTGTCACAGCCGGGCAGACAGTCCCCGCAATCGTCATCACCGGGGCGACGGCTTTGACCGTGCCGGAGACGCTGGAAACCACAGGCGCCGAGACGAAGCCCTGAGGCTCGCCGATGACCTGTCCTACGAGAACTCGGTCGCCCGGCGCGACCGTCGGCTTGCAGGGCGCGCCGATATGTTGGGACATCGGAAAAACGAGCGGCCCCACCGGCTGAAGATCTCGGATCGGGCAGTCGGCCGTCAGTTTGTTTTCTGGCGGATGGACCCCTCGTTTGAACGTGAGAGTGCTCATGTTGTTATCGTCCTCCCCTCGCTGGTGAAAAAAGAGCGCTATACAAAATTCCTACCCCTCTAAAACGTTTTTAGGACAGTGCCATTATATAACGTATACTGTATGGAAGAAAGGTTTAGCCTCTCGTGAAGTTTTTCCCTTGCTGGATTGCTGGCGCTTTTCAGTCGGGGAGACGGCCCGAAGACGGCTTGAAGACGGTCCGGCAAGGGGGTCGGTCTTTTGGTTTCCCACGCCGAAAAAGCGAAGAGAAATTAGAGGCTAGGAACGTTTCAGAGGCCGTTTTCGGCTATAATGAACGTGAAAGCGCAGTTATGACGGGAGGGATCTTATGAAGGAGATCAAGTTTCTTGCCGCCTGTGTCGGCCTGTTGACGGTTATCGCGGTCGGGGCGGTGCTGAACGTCGCCCAAAACGTTTTTATGCCCCTTCTGATCGCGTGGCTTCTCTCGTTCGTCGTCGCGCCGGCGGTTCGTTTCCTGACGGCCCATCGGGTTCCCATGTGGCTGACCGTCTTTCTCGTCATCGGAGTGCTTTTCGCCATCGTCTTCGGCGTGGTTACGGTCATCTCGGATCGGATGAGCGAGTTCATCCAGATCGTTCCCATGTACTACGAGCGGCTGCTGACCATCGTGAAGGACGTGAGTTCTAGGCTGAGCGTGCCCCCCACGTTCTGGAACACCATCGACTGGGGAAGTCAGCTGCGGCTGAGGCTGTTGCAGCTGTCCGGTTCGGTATTCTCCCTCTCGTCGTCAACGGTCATGGTTTTTATCTTCCTGATGTTCATCTTGGTGGGGAGCCCGTACGTTGAGCTGAAACTTCGCCGGGCGTTCGCCGACGAGAAGTCCTTTCACCGGGTGGTCGGCATGCTGGCGACCATTTCCAGCCAGATCGGTCGCTTCTTGGGGGTTATGGCTCTGATCAGCGCCGTGACCGGGCTGTGCGTGTGGATGGCTTTGAGCCTTCTTAAAGTTGAGTTCGCCGCGTCATGGGGACTTTTGGCGTTTGCCCTCAACTTCATCCCTACCGTCGGGTCCATCGTCGCGTCCATTCCGCCGATCCTTGTGGCGGTCGTTCAGTTCTATCCCGGGTTCGTCCTGCCTCTGGCAACGGCTCTGTCCCTTTTGGCCATTCAAATGCTCATCGGCAACATCATCACGCCGAAGGTCATGGGCGATCGGCTAAACCTGAGCCCGGTGGTGATTCTCCTTTCCCTGCTGTTTTGGGGGTGGCTGTGGGGCGTCATGGGGGCGCTTCTTGCGATGCCGCTGGCGGCGATCCTGAAGATCGTTTGCGAAAACTTCCCGTCGCTGAACGTCTTGGCGGTGATGATGGGATCAGGGAAAAACTACAGCCAAAAATAGCCGATCTTGTCAGGCGGTCTCTTTTATGGTACATTCACTCGGTATCATTAACTCTTAGCTCTGTCCGTTTGGAGGTGTAACCTATGAAAAAGGACATCCATCCCGCTTATGGTCCGTGCAAAGTTACCTGTGCCTGCGGGAATCAGTTCGAGACGAGGGCAACAGTGCCCGAAATCAAGGTTGGTGTCTGTTCGGCCTGCCACCCGTTTTACACCGGCAAGAAGGGCCGCGTCCTGTCAGAAGCAGGGCGGCTTGAGAAGTTCAACAAGAAATATGCCGGGGTCAATTACGGCCAGAAGGAAGAGTCGAAGTAGCCCCTTCGAGGGACGCCGGTCTAGGCGTCCCTCTATTTTTTATTTTTCAGCATATTTCCCCGAATGGAGGCAGTCATGCGAGTTCAGCTGATCAATAAAACGCCGAATTTCCTTCGGACGATTTGGACGGCCGGCCGAACCTGTCACAGCGCGGTCGAGCCGCAGGAGCTCTTCTGTCAGGATCAGAGCGAGTCGGCCATGCTCAAGCTGATCGACTTTCTTGTCAGTCAGAAGCACCTGAGCACGCTGGAACATTGCTCGATGACGTTTGCGGTGAGCGGCGTCAGCCGCACCCTGCTGGCTCAGTACAGCCGGCACCGGATTGGCGTCAGCCTGTCGGTTCAAAGCCAGCGGTACGTTTCCGAGCGAAGCGATCGGGGCGGACAGTTCGACTTCGTCACGCCGCGTTCGATCGAGTCGGAGGCCGCGGTGGAATGCTACCGACAGGCGATGGCCGATGCTCAGAACGCCTATGATCGGCTCTGCGCGCTGGGGGTTCCGATGGAGGACGCCCGGTTTGTCCTTCCGGGGGGCATTACCACCCAGTTCGTCACCACGCTGAACCTTCGGTCGTTCCTCGACATTTATGAAAAGCGAGTTCGGGTCAAGGGCGCGCAGTGGGAAATCCGCGCCATGGTCAAGGCGATGGCGCAGGAGCTGATCGCTTCGGAGCCGTGGCTTATTCGCTATTTGCCCGAGGAGGCCGAAAAGTGACAAGCAGGACCGTCTGCGGCGTTTTGGGGCTTCTCGGGGCCGCGCTGACCTCCGAAGGGCGCCCGGCGCCGATGCCCGTGGGCGGTCAGGCGGTCATTGAAGGCGTGATGATGAAAGGCTACACCCGCTGGGGCATGGCGGTCCGCGATGGGGCGGGCAAACTGGTGCGCGAGCACTGGCCGCTGAAGCCGGTGAAGCTCGGCGGCGCCGAGAAGTGGCCTGTGCTCCGCGGTTTTTTGGTCATGGTGGAAATGCTCGTCGCCGGGTTTCACGGCCTGTCTCGGTCGACTGAGATTTCCTTGGGCGAAGAGGAAGACCTGACGACCAAAGACTTGATTCTCACCGGCGTTTTGGCGTTCGCCGCCGTCGCCGGGCTATTCGTCGTGTTGCCCATGATTCTGGGCAAACTGAGCGCTCGGTGGCTGGGGCTGCCTGTATGGGGCGCGAACGTGCTGGAAGGCCTTTTCAGGGGCGGCGTCTTCATCGCTTATTTAGGGCTTCTCGGGGCGTGGAAGGATATGGCCCGTGTGCTGGCCTACCACGGCGCGGAGCACAAGACGATCAACGCCTATGAGGGCGGCCTGCCGATGGACGTTTCGACCATCGGGCGCTGTTCCCGCATTCACCCGCGGTGCGGCACATCGTTTTTGATGGTCGTCGTCGTGGTGAGCATCGTCGTGTTCTCTCTGGTCGGGCAGGGCGGTTTTCTCTGGCGGACCGGCATGAGGATCCTGCTGATCCCGGCGGTCGTCGGCCTGTCGTTTGAGATCATTCGATGGTCAACCCGAAGCACCGTCGGAGCCTGCGTGATGAAGCCTGCTTTGTTTCTGCAGTATCTTACAACCCGCGAGCCTGACGCCTCGCAGATTGAAGCTGGGCGCGCGGCGCTCGAAGAGGCGCTGGGACGGACGTTTGCGCCGGACGAAAGGAATTGTTAACCGTGCAGATACAGAAGCGATTGGCGGAAATAGAACAGGCATATCGGGAGATCGAGGCGAAGATGGGCGATCCCGCCGTGGCGTCCAACGTCAAAGAGATGGGCGTGTTGGGCAAGAAACACGCTGATCTCCAGCCGGTGGTCGAGCTTTGGCAGGAGTACCGTCAAGTAGAGGCAGGCTTGGCGGAAGCCAAGAGCCTTGAGGACAGCGAAGACGCCGAAATGGCCGAACTGGCAAAAGAAGAGGCGGCCAGCGCGGTCAAACGGCTGGAAGAAATTGAGGCGGAGCTTCACCGTCAGCTTTTGCCGAAGGACCCGAACGACGAGAAGGACGTCATCGTGGAAATTCGCGCCGGCACCGGCGGCGACGAGGCCAGTCTGTTTGCTGCCGACCTGTACCGAATGTACAGCCGGTTCGTCGAGCGGGAGGGCTGGCGGTCAGAGATCGTCGAGGAAAACGAGACAGAAGTCGGCGGTTACAAGGAAATCGTCTTCCAAGTCAAAGGGGCTGGAGCCTACAGCAAGCTCAAGTTTGAAAGCGGAGTGCACCGGGTCCAGCGCGTGCCAGCCACCGAGGCGTCAGGTCGAATCCACACGTCGGCCGCCACGGTTGCGGTCATGCCTCAGGCTGAGGACGTGGAAATTGAAATCCGGCCCGAAGATCTGGACATCGACACGTACCGTTCCAGCGGTGCCGGCGGGCAGCACGTCAACATGACCGACTCGGCGGTTCGGATCACCCACAAGCCCACGGGGCTCGTCGTCACTTGTCAGGACGAGCGCAGCCAGATTAAAAACCGCGCGAAGGCCATGATGGTCCTGCGGGCCAGACTGTACGACTTAGAGCTTCAGAAGAAACAGTCCGAAGAGGCCAGCACCCGTCGCGGCATGATCGGCTCAGGAGATCGGTCCGAGCGAATCCGCACCTATAACTTCCCCCAGAATCGGGTTACAGATCACCGAATCGGGTTGACGCTTTACAAGCTGGACTACATGCTGGACGGCGACATCTACGAGATGATCGACGCGCTGACGATGGCTGATCAGGCGGCTAAACTTCAGGCGCAGAATGAGGCTTGAGCTTCCCGACCAATCGAGCCTTGGAGCGTGGCGCCGCGCTCTGATCAAAGAGCTTGCCGACTTTCCGTCGCCGGCCGTCGAAGCTGACGCGCTGCTCGGCGGGCTGTTCGGCTGGAATCGGACGGCGCTTCACGCTCGGCTTCAGGACCCTGTGGGGGCTGAAGAAGCCCGCGTCATCTCGTCTGCCCTGTGCCGGCGGCTGAACCGGGAGCCGGTTCAGTACATCACCGGCCGCTGCCAGTTCTGGGGGCGGAACCTGAAAGTCCTTCCGGGCTGTCTGGTGCCGCGCCCTGAGACGGAGTTTCTCGTCCAGGCTGTGCTGAGCCGGTTCAAGGCCGGAACGTTCCTCGACTGGGGAACCGGGACGGGCTGCATCGCCCTGTCCCTGTTGACCGAGCAGCCCAAGGCCCGGGCCGTCATGGCGGAAATCAACCCTCGGAGCATCAAATGCGCGTGGGAAAACCTCAAAGAAGCGGGGCTTCTGTCCCGGGCGCTGCTGTGGCACAGCAGGACGCCGGACGATATCCCCGGCGGGCCGTTTGACCTGATCATCTCCAACCCGCCGTACGTGCCATCAGGCCAAGTCGACGGACTGATGCCCGAAGTGTCCCAGTGGGAGCCGCGGGTTGCGCTCGACGGAGGTCCGGACGGGCTGGTTCCGTACGGGCCGTTGATCTATTTTGCCCGCTCCCGGCTCGTTCCCGGGGGGCTTCTTGCCGTCGAGTTCGGCGGCGCCTCTCAAGTCCAGTCCCTGAGGCAGATGGCCGAAGGGCTAAGCGAGCTGGAGTGCGGCGCGGACCTGTCGGGCGAAAAGAGGTATTTCCTCTGGCAAAAACCTGAAGCATGACGGATAAACGGGCGGTACTTTCTGTTATAATGTTTGACGAATCACCTTAGACGGACGTGGCGCAAGCGCACGGCAAACGAGAAGGAGACGATGTGAAGATGGAACAGCGGGATCTTGTGATCATCGGCGGCGGCCCTGCCGGGCTGGCAGCAGCGGTTTACGGCATGAGAACTGGCCTCAAGACGGCCGTCCTTGAGCGGGGCAACTTCGGCGGCGCAATCAACAAGACGGAAGAGATCGAGAACTATCCGGGCGTGGCTCACGCCAGCGGGCCGGAGATCGGCAAAATGCTGAAAGATCACGCCATGAAGTTCAACGCTGAATTTGTCGACTGCACGGTCAAGAGCCTTGACTGCAGCGGCAAGACCAAAATCATCAAGACTGACGCCGGCGACTTTGAGGCCAAGGCTGTCATTCTGGCGACCGGCGCCGAGTTCAAAAAACTCGGGTTCCCCGGCGAGCTGGAGTTCGGCGGCAAGGGCGTGAGCTACTGCGCCACCTGCGACGCCAACTTCTTTGAGGGCTGCGACGTGGCGGTCATCGGCGGCGGAAACACCGCCGTCGAAGAGAGCTGCTACCTGACCGGCTTCGCCTCCAAGGTGTACATCGTTCACCGCCGCGACCAGTTCAGAGCTGACCAGATGGCCGTTGACCGTCTGATGAAGAACGATAAGATCGAGCGAGTCATGGACTCGGTTGTCGACTCCATTCAGGGCGATGACTTCGTGAACAAGCTCGTTGTCAAGAACGTCAAGACCGGCGAGCTTCGCGAGATCGCCGTCGAAGGCGTCTTCATGTTTGTCGGCATGGAGCCCAACAACCAGCTGGTTGACGGGCTGGTCGACACGGTCAAGGGCGGCTGGATCAAGGTCGACGAAAACATGGCCACCAGCGTCCCCGGTCTGTTTGCGGCCGGCGACGTGAGAGACACGCCGCTCCGTCAGGTGATCACCGCTGCTTCTGACGGTGCTGTCGCCGCGATGGCTGCTCACAACTACATCGTTAACAATTTCTAGCTTTTGTCCCTTGGGGCAAAACCCTGCCCCGACTAGGGCAGCCGGGCGGGATCGGGCCTTTAAAGGCCCGCCCGCCCTTTTTAGTCCCGTGAGAGGACGGTGAACGCCTGTGATCGTCACAGTAACGCTCAATCCAGCCGTGGATGAAGAGTACCTGATGCCGCACTTTGCCAGCGGTCAGTGGACCCGCTCCCTGTCCTCCCAGCGAACTCCCGGCGGTTCGGGGGTCAACGTGGCGCTCATGCTGCAGCAGATGGGCTACGAGACGGCTGCTATGGGATTTTTGGCCGGCTTTAACGGCGATTACATCCGAGACGCCCTGCGGCGCGCTGGCATCACGACGAACTTCGTCCACGTGCCGGGCGAAACTCGGACGAACGTGAATATCATTGACACGGCCACCGAGTCGGAGACTTGCATCGTCGAAGAGGGGCCGAAAATCGACGCCGAGGCGGTTCGCTTTTTCCTAGCTAACTACAGCCGAATGCTCAATCGGGCGTCGGCTGTCGTGCTCGGCGGCTCTCTGCCGCCTGGCGTCCCGGTGGACTTCTACAGGGACCTGTGCTTGGGGGCCCGGGAAGCCGGGCTCCCGGTGTACGTCAACGCGGTCGGGCCGGAGCTGATGGGCGCCCTCGCCGGCGACCCGCTGTACGCCAACGTGGACCATCGGTTCCTGATGGGAACCGGATCCCGGATCGATGACTCGGTCGAAGCCCAAAAACGGGCGGTCTCAGAGGTTCGGGCCTTGGGCGTTCGGTGGGCCGTCGCGTCATGTCAAGTAGGCGGCGAAGTGTTTTCGACGCCGGCGGGAATTTGGCTGGCCAACTGCCGCGAAAAAATGGAAACCCGTTCGCTGTTCACGTTTGACGACGCCATCACGGCCGGCATCGTGACGGCGACTCTTGAAGGCATGGAAGTTCAAGACGCCGTGAAGTTCGCGATGGCGTGCGCCTTAGAGGACAGCAGCCACTCCATGAAGGGCGTCAGAAGCCGTCGGGCTGTCGAAGACCGAGTCGAGTCAGTCTCGCTCCGGCGGCTTGACTGACCGGCGTTTAAAATCTGCAGGGAGGTGATCACATGTACCAGTCGTTGTACCGGCGCTACAGGCCCCAGTCGTTTTCTGATGTCGTCGGCCAGACGGTTGCTGTGGACGTGATCACCCGCAGCCTGTCCTCCGGCAGAATCGGGCACGCGTACCTTTTTTCGGGCCCGCGCGGGTGCGGCAAGACGACCGTAGCCCGGCTGCTGGCAAAAGCCGTCAACTGCACTGCCCGAAACGGCGCCGAGCCGTGCGGGCAGTGTCAAAGCTGTCTGGCCATTCGGGACGGGCGGAGCCTCGACGTGGTGGAAATCGACGGCGCGTCGAACAACACAGTTGACGAGGTCCGGGAGCTGAAGGCCAACGTCGGCCTAGCATCGTTCGGCGGCAACTGGAAAGTGTACATCATCGACGAGGTCCATATGCTGTCGGCGTCGGCGTTCAACGCGCTTCTCAAGACGCTGGAGGAGCCGCCCGAACGGGTCATGTTCATCTTGGCCACGACCGAGCCGCATAAAGTGCCGGCCACAATTCGTTCCCGGTGCCAGCATATCCCGTTTCACGGGCTGTCGGTTCCCGACATCGTGTCTCAGCTGAAGGACGTGACGGCTCGGGAAGGGCTTTCCGCCGAGAGCGAAGCCCTGTGGGAAATTGCCCGCAGCAGCGACGGCGGCATGAGAGACGGACTGTCGCTGCTGGAACAGGTTATCGCGCTGGGCGGCGGGAGCGTGACGAAAGCCGCAGTTTCGCAGCTCACCGGCGGCGGCTCAACAGAAGAAATTCAGAGCTGGCTCTCCCTGTGCCGGACCGATCCGGCGCGAAGCGTCAGCGTGCTTTCAGATATGTTTCTGAGCGGGGCGTTGCCTGAACGGTTGGTATCCAACGTCTTTTCCTCGGTCAGAAACCTGTGGCTTCTCGTCCGATGGGGCCAGGCCGGACTCGCCGGCACGGCCTTTTCGGAGGACGAAGAAGGGTGGCTTCTGCGCGAGGGAGAAGCCGCTCGCGGGCATTCCGGCAGCCTCGAATCGTTTTTGGTTCGGCTCGCCGCCCTGACGCCGCAAATTCGCCGTGGCATGGGAAGCTCGGTGGTCGCCGGGCTGGTCTCCATGTGGGCCGTTGACGCACTGAGCGGAAAGGAGCCAGCCGTCGCTGAGCCCCCTGTCATGAAGCCGTCGATCCCGGCGAATCGGGTCTTTTCGTCGCCCGCTCCTGCAGCTCCGGCTCAAGACGGCGGCAAAACGGGCGTTTCTTCCGAGCGGGAGCCTTCGGCAAGTCGGGCCCCTGAGCCTGCCTTGACCGTCGACCTGCCGCCGCGTGAAACGGAAAACGAACCTCAGAACGCTCAGCCGTTCCAAGAGGAGGCCGAACAGCCGGCGTCGGTAGAAGAAAAAGTTAATGCCTCCAGTCCCGTCAGTTTGGAAGAGGACCCCGGGCGGATGGCAGAGGCCGTAGACGAGCTGCGGAAGTTCCCTGCCGCGGAAGATCCCGTCCTGTGGACGGTGGTTCACCTTGCTTCCTTTGCCGGCGGCGAGGGCGGCGTGACAGTCGACCTTGACGGCAGCCAGACGATAGCTTGGGAAGCGATGAACGACCGACGGATGGCCGCGCTTCGTGGCCGGCTGAAGGCTCACTTCCCCGATTTGGAAAACGTGACGGTCCGGTTTTGCGGCCAGACCCGCGACTGTTCCGGCCTGACCGAGCTGGAAGACGCGGAAAAGATGATCTCCCGCATGGCCGGAGCGAAAGAGGAAAAAGCGGTCCAAGAGGCCGAGTCGGCCGAAGGGAGCGAGCCGGCAAAAGCGGGCCTGCAGATTTCTCCCGTTGAGGTTGAGCCGGTCCCTGCTGAGCCTGCCGGCGCCGCTCAGGAGAAGAAGGTTGGAGCGCAGGCAGAGTCGGTGCTTGATATGCTCGCTCATCTGCCGCCGGCGGACTTGCTGTACTACCGAAAAGAGACTGACAACGAACACGAAGAGACCGAGCCCTGATCTTCCATTTAGGAGAGCGGGACTTTTCAAGGAGGTGATGGGCTGTGGAACATCCTTTTGTCCATCTTCACGTCCACACTGAGTACAGCCTGTTGGACGGGGCGATCCGGTGCGGCGACTTGGCGGCTCGGACGGCTCAATGGCACCAGCCAGCTGTCGCTATGACCGACCACGGTGTCATGTACGGCGCGGTGGAGTTCTTTCAGGCCTGCAAGTCAGCCGGCGTCAAACCGATCATCGGTTGCGAGATGTACGTGGCTCCCGAGGGCATCCAGTCCCGGGAGAAGCGGAGCCATCACCTGATCCTGCTGGCGAAGGACGACGAAGGGTATCACAATCTGGTCAAACTGGTGTCCATCGCCAACACCGACGGGTTTTATTACAAGCCGCGGATTGACCACGACCTGTTGGCTCGGTACAGCAAAGGGCTCATTGCCTCGTCCGCCTGCCTCGCTGGAGAAGTGTCCAGCCTCCTTCTGGCCGGCGAAGACGGGAGGGCTTTCGAGACCGCGCAGCTGTATCGGGACATCATGGGGCCGGAGAACTATTATCTGGAAATCATGTCCAACACCCTGCCCGAACAGGTGGCCGCCAACAAACTTCTCGTGGAAATGGCCCGGCGGAACGGCTTTCCCCTCATCGCCACCAACGACTCCCACTACCTGAACCCGGAGGACTTCGACTGGCATGAGCTTCTCCTGTGCGTGGGGACGAACAAGACGATTAACGACCCGGGACGGATGTCCTTCGAGGTGAACGATTTTTACCTGCGCTCGCCCGAAGAGATGTGGAACTTCTTCGGCGCCGAAGTCCCCGACGCCCTGACGAACACGGTGGAAATCGCCGAGCGGTGCAGTTTTGAATTTAAGCTCAAGACCGGCCACTACAGCCTTCCGAAGTTCGACGTGCCGGAAGGCGAAACGCTGGACAGTTTTCTCGCCAAAGGCGCCCGGGCAGGGCTGGAGAAACGCCTAGGTGGCGTCATACCGCCCGAGTACGAGCAGCGCCTCCAGTACGAGCTGGGGATCATCAGCCAAATGGGCTTTTCCGGGTACTTCCTCATCATCGCCGACGTGATTCAGGCCTGCAAGAACCGGCATATTCCCATCGGCCCCGGCCGCGGATCCGCTGCCGGCTCTTTGGTGGCTTACGCCATGAGGATCACCGAGCTTGACCCGCTTCGGTTCGGCCTGATCTTCGAGCGGTTCCTGAACCCGGAACGAATCTCCATGCCCGATATCGACACCGACGTGTCGGACAAGGGGCGCGAGGCGCTGATCCGGTACGTGATCGACAAGTACGGCGTGGAAAACGTGTCCCAGATCATCACGTTCGGCCGCATGAAGTCTAAGGCCGCTATCAAGGACGTGGGGCGGGCCATGGGACTTCCCTACGCGGACGTGGACAAGGTCGCCAAACTGGTGCCTGACGGGGTCAAGTCCATCGCCGAGGCGATAGAGCAGACTCCGGACCTGAAGTCGCTCAACGACGAGGACCCGCAGGTCGCCGAGCTGCTGGACTCGGCCTCCAAGATGGAAGGTCTGGCCCGTCACTGCTCTCAGCACGCTGCCGGCGTGGTGATCACTCCGATGCCTCTGACCGACGTCGTGCCGGTTCGGAAAATCGGAGAAAATCAGGTCGTCACTCAGTTTTCTATGGAGCCGGTGGAAAACCTTGGACTGGTCAAGATGGACTTTTTGGGGCTTCAGACGCTTTCCATCCTAGAAGACGCGTTGGAGAACATCCGCGAAAACGGCAAGGGGAACGTTAACCTCGAGGAAATTCCGCTGGACGACCCGGAAGTGTTCAAGCTGCTCCAGAACGCCGACACGTTGGGAATCTTTCAGCTGGAATCGCCGGGCATGCGGCGGCTGATCCGCCGGATGGTTCCCGACTCGTTCAACGATCTGGTCGCTATTCTGGCCCTGTACCGTCCGGGACCGCTTGAAAGCGGAATGGTAGACCAGTACGTGGACTGCAAGCACGGCGAACGGGTTCATTATCTGCACCCGAAGCTGGAGCCGGTGCTGAAGGAGACCTACGGGGTCGTGCTGTACCAGGAACAGGTCATGAAGTGCGCGTCCGTGCTGGCGGGCTACACTCTGGGCGGAGCCGACCTGCTGAGGCGCGCCATGGGGAAGAAAAAAATCGAGGTCATGAACCAACAGCGGGCGATTTTCGTCGAGGGAGCCCTGAAAAACGGCATCGACAAGAACTCGGCAGAAAACATCTTCGACATTATCCAGAAGTTCGCCGGGTACGGGTTTAACAAGTCCCACAGTGCCGCTTATGCTCTGATAAGTTATCAGACGGCGTGGCTCAAGACGCACTACCCGAAGGAGTTCATGGCGGCGTACCTGACCAGCAAGATCGGCGCGAAAAAGGACGTCATGGCCTCGTACGTGAAAGAAGTCCGCTCGTCGGGAATCGACGTGCTGGCCCCCGATATCAACGAGTCCCGATCGTCGTTCACCGCGGCTGGCGAAGTTATTCGCTTCGGGCTGGGCGCGGTCAGCCGAATGGGCGAGAACGCCGTCTCGGCAATTCTGGAAAGTCGAAAGGCCGGCGGTCCGTTCAAGGACATGTGGGACTTCGTGACCCGGGTGGACCTTCGCCACGTCAACAAAGCCGCTCTGGAAAGCCTTATCAAGGCCGGCGCGTTCGACTGCTTCTCGACGAACCGGCGTCAGCTTCTTGAAGCTGCCAGCCCGATGGTGGACGCGGCATCGCGCCTTCACGTCGACGACGGGCAGGCGTCGCTGTTCGGCGACCTGTCGTCGCTCGACCGAGTTGAACTCCCCGACGTGCCGGATGACGACTTGGAAACCCGCCTGGCGATGGAAAAAGAAGTCATCGGCATGTACATTTCCGGCCACCCGATAGATCAGTTCCGGGAGGTTATCCAAGGGCAGGTCAACGCGACGGCGTCTGACTTGGCCCACTGGCATAGCCAGTCGGTGGCGCCGGTATTCGCCGGGCTGCTGACCGAGTGGAAAGAACGAATTACCAAACGCGGGGACGCGATGGGCGTCCTGCGGCTCGACGACGGCGAACGGGAAGTTGAAGTGGTGTGCTTCCCCAAATCGAAGACAGGGCTGAACTGGCTGAGCGTGAAGCCGCTGCTGTTCGAGGGGAAACCGTATCTCATCGAAGGCCGGCTTGACGACCGGGGCGACGGGACCGTCATCGCCAGCCGGATCGTCCCGCTGGAAGGGCGGCCTTCCAGCCGCAAGTTCCTCGAAATCACTTTGGAGCCCGACGCGCTTCGGGCTCTCACGCCCAAACGGCTGTTGTTGGCTCTCAAGAGCTGTCCCGGGCCGTCGTCGGTTATTCTCAAGCTGGTCGGAGACCAGGAGACGGCCGCCGTCATGGTGATGGGCGTGAAGGTGAGCGGCGGCGAAGCGCTTCGCCAAGCTCTCTTAGAGCAGGCGAAACTCGACCCGGAAGCATTTGACATCAGCGCATAATGCGCCGAAAGGTGACGCTTGAGATGACGCGAAAAGTAAAAATTGTCTGCACCCTCGGGCCGGCCAGCTTGGCGGACGGCGTTTTAGAAAGCATTGTCGACGCTGGGCTTGACGTGGCCCGGCTCAACTTCAGCCATGGAACTCACGAGGGACACGGTCAGGCGCTTCAGGCCGTTCGGCGCTTGGAGGAGAAGAAAAAACGGCCCATTGCGGTCATGCTGGACACGAAGGGGCCGGAAATTCGGACGACGCTTCTTAAAAATGACGAGCCCGTTCAGCTCGTTCCCGGTCAGACGTTCGTCCTACGGCCTGACGACGGTCAGCCCGGCGACGCGACTGGCGTGGGCGTCACCGAGAGCAACTTGGCAGAAGAGTGCCAGGTCGGGCAGGACGTGTTCATCGACGACGGGACGATTCACCTGATCGTCCGGGAAAAACGGGACGCCGACCTCATCTGTACCGTCGACGTCGGCGGCATGCTGGGCAACCGCAAGGGAATCAACCTGCCGGGCGCTGAGCTGTCTCTGCCGTCCATGTCCGACCGGGACAAGGACGATATCATCTGGGGCGTGCGCAACGGCGTGGACTGCATCGCCGTGTCGTTCGTCCGGGACCGAAACGACGTCTTGGCGGTCAGGAGAGTCGTGGAAGAGCAGGGGGCGAACACCCGCCTGATCGCGAAGATCGAGACGAAAAAAGCGGTGGAGAACTTGGAGTCCATTGCCGACGTGGTGGACGGCATGATGATCGCACGCGGCGACTTGGGCGTTGAAATCCCGACAGAAGACGTGCCGCTCGTGCAGAAGCGAATCATCGACCTGTGCCGCCTGCGGGGCAAAACGACCATCGTGGCAACCCAGATGCTCGACTCGATGATCCGCAACCCGCGGCCGACTCGGGCTGAGGCAAACGACGTGAGCAACGCCGTTTTGGACGGCGCCGACGCGGTCATGCTGTCCGGCGAAACGGCGGCGGGAAAATATCCCCTTCTGGCCGTTCAGACCATGGCGAAAATCGTCGTCCGCAGCGAGGAAGAACTTCGCCGCTGGCAGCGCCCGCTGAAAGTTCCAGTCGAGGCGGGGGTGCCCGACGGCGTGGCTATGGCAGCTGTGGAGATATCCCGAAAGCTCGGCGCCAGCGCGGTCATTTCCCTGACGAAGTCAGGATCGACCGCCCGGCTTGTGAGCAAGTACCGCCCGTCCTGCCCGATAGTGGCCACCACGCCGTCGGTTGGCACGACCCGGGAGTTGTGCCTGTGTTGGGGCGTCGTTCCGGTCTTGTGCCCCACCGCCAGCGACGGGGAACAGGCGGTGGCCCGGGCCGTTGAAGCGTCCTTGGCCGCCGGTCTGGTCAATCAGGGGGATCTGGTCGTGGTGACTGCCGGGGTGCCGCTGGACGTCCCCGGAACGACCAACCTGATTCAGGTTCAAACTGTAGGCCGAATTGTGGCGAGCGGACTTCCCGTTTTGCCCGGCGTCGTCACCGGACGCGCCTGCGTGTGCCGCACGCCGGAAGATCTGCATCGGTTCCAGCCCGGGGATATTCTGGTCGCCGAGGAAACCGACAAGTCGTTCATTCCGGCCATGGAAAAAGCGGCCGCCGTTGTCACGGCGGAAGGCGGGCTGACGAGCCACGGGGCCATTGTTTCTCTTGAGCTGAGAATACCGGCCGTCGTCGGGGCTGCCGGGGTGGCCGACAAACTGAAAAACGACAGCATCATCACGGTCGACTCGGGGAAAGGCCTCATTTACGAGGGGCGGGTTAACTTGGGCGCCGGAAGCAAGTGACCGGGCCGGTGTGATATGATGAGACGGTAGAAAGGTCTGCGAGGAGGGGCTGCCAGATGAGCGAGATGCTCCGCAACCTGAGATGGCAGGATTGTGTCGACATCTTGGTGATCGCGTATATGATTTATCGGGTGCTCCTTCTCCTTCGGAACACCCGGGCATTTCAGCTGGTAAAAGGCTTTTTCCTCGTGACGGTTTTGAGTTTCATCGCCCGCGGGTTGGCTCTTGACACCCTGTCATGGCTACTCAACCAAATTTTGAGCCTGCTGTTTTTCGCCGTGCCCATCATCTTTCAGCCTGAGCTCCGCAAGGTCCTGGAAGAGCTGGGCCGCGGCGGCATATGGCGTCGGCAGAAAGCGCTGGCCCGCGGCGAGTCGATGGCCGACGAGGTAGGCAAGGCCCTCTCGTACCTTCGGGCGCACAAGATTGGCGCGCTGGTCGTCCTCCAGAGGACGACCGGCCTCAAGGACTTTTGGAGCACGGCCGTCAAGCTGAACGCGGAGATAACTCAGGAACTGCTGATTTCAATTTTCTGGGTCAATAACCCCCTTCACGACGGGGCTGTCATTTTGGACACCGACGAGATCATCGCTGCCGGGTGTTACCTTCCGCTCACCGAGAACGCCGACCTGTCCCGCTGGCTTGGAACCCGCCACCGGGCGGCGATCGGCGTCACAGAGGTCTCCGACTGCATATCCCTCGTGGTATCCGAGGAGCGGGGTAAGATCTCCATGGCGATCAACGGGCGTTTGTCCCAGGACCTGAAGGACGCGCAGATTCGCAAGCTGTTGGTGCAGTACTTTGCCGGCGCGGATCAGACCCAGCAGTCGCTGCTGGAAAGCCTGCACGACGAGATCCGCTCGCTGGGGGATGACTAGAGGCCGCCATGATCAGACTGAACGTGAACCTGAACAAGATTCTGGAGTCGAAAATCTTTCTGCAGGTTTTTTCCCTGATGGTGGCGTCTGTCCTGTGGTTTTTCGTCGTCGGAGGGCGAGACGAGTCGGTCATCAAGGAGTTTGACGTCCGACTGGAGTTTTCAAACCCGCCGTCGAATTTGCTGGTAACGCCGTCTGTCCGAACAGTCGTGGTGACCGTCAAGGGCGAACGGCGAGCCGTCGCAGCCATGAAGCCGGACTCGATAGTGACCGACGTCGACTTGGCGGGCTTGAAGGCCGGACAGGTGCAGCTGCCGGTCCGAGTTTCCGGCCCGGCAAGAATTGAGATCGTGTCGGTCTCTCCCACGTCGGTAAAAATTGACCTGTCGCAGCTGCTTGAGCGTCAGGTACTTGTTCGCGTCGAGACGCCAAAGGACATGCCGGAAGGGTACACGCTCCGGGATCAGACGGTTGAGCCGGAGAGGGTAACCGTTCGGGGCCGGCAGAACGAAATCGGCGCTCTGACCCACGTGGTTGTGCGGCCGACTCTCGCTCAGCTGGAAGCTGGCGGGCCGTGGAACCTGACCGTTCAGTTGCCGCGCGGTTTTTGGGGCAATTTGGACGCTGTACCTGCAACGGTTAAAGTCTTCGGAAAGTTCCAAAAGGGACTGCCTGAACTGCCGGCGGCGGTTAAGCTGGACACGACCGGCGAGCTGCCGGAGAACCTGATGATCAAGAACGTCGAAATATCCCCGCCAACGGTATCAGTCACTGGGACGGAGGGCTTTACTGGGAAAGTTCCTGACCTTCATACCGAGCCGCTGAACTTGGACGGGCTGACAGAAACTACATCAGTCAAGCTGCGCGTTGTACCCCCGGCGAGTCCGTTCCAGCTGGTCGGAGAAAAAAGCGTTCAAGTGTCGGTCACAATTGGGCCGAGACAGGAAGAAAAGGTTTTTGAAAGCGTCCCGCTTGAAATCAGGCAGGAAGGGACGTCGCCGTTTGACGGCTGGATCGCTGACCCGGACAGGGTGACGGTTCGCGTGCAGTTTGAGCAGAATAAATCCTCTGACGTGACGTTGGAGAAGCTGAAGGCTCTGGCCTATGTGGACGTGACGAACGTGGTCACGCGGAATATTCGGGTGCCGGTGCGCCTCGAGTACGATTCAAGCATTCCCGGGATCTCGTCCGTGACTGTGGAGCCGGCGACGGTTCGTGTTATAGCGAAGGATTAGAGAAGAAGACAGGAGAACCGACGATGGAAAAAACTGACGGCAGCCAGAGAGTTCGTTGCCTTTTTGGCACTGACGGCGTGAGGGATGTGGCCAACCGAGGATCAATGACGCCGGAAATGGCGTTGAGGCTGGGACGGGCCTATGTGCTTTTTCTGACCGAGCGGGGAGAGCCCCGTCCAAAGATTGTCGTCGGGCGGGACACCCGCCGTTCTGGTTTGATGCTTGAAAACGCTCTGACGGCCGGCATGACGTCGGCAGGGGCAGAGGTCGTTCGTTTGGGAGTCCTTCCGACGCCGGCGGTCAGCTTGGCGGTTGCGGCTTTCGGCGCTCAGGGCGGTGGCATTATCAGCGCGTCCCATAACCCGCCGGAGTACAACGGGATTAAGTTCCTCAACGGAGCCGGACAGAAGCTTCGCGACAGCGACGAGCTGGCAATCGAAGATTACTTGGGCGACGAGCTGATCGACGACTGGCGCCCGACCGGCGCGTCGGTAGGAGAAATTCTTTCTGACAACAGTTTTGCCGTCGAGTATGCCGAGCACAGTTTGTCCGTTTTGGCCGGCGACGACTTGTCCAACATGAAGATCGTCTTCGACTGCGCTAACGGCGCTCAGTCAGTCGTCATGGAGCCGTTTCTGCGCCGGCTGAAATGCCGCGCATTGATCATTGGCCACAAACCCAACGGGTTGAACATCAACGAAAAGTCCGGCGTCATGCACCTGGAGACGCTGAAAAACGCGGTCAAAGAGTCGGGGTTCGATTTGGGAATAGCCTTCGACGGCGACGCCGACCGAGTGCTGATGGTAGACCGGCTGGGCCGGGTGATCGACGGGGACGTCATTCTCTGGGTTTTGGGCACGTGGCTGAAGCGAGAAGACCTGTTGGGAAGCGGGGTCGTTGCGACGGTCATGAGCAACGGGGCGCTGGAACGCCAACTGTCAAAAGAGGATATTCAGGTGTTCCGCTGCGCCGTCGGCGACCGGTACGTTCTGGACATGATGCGGAGCACCGCATCCCGCCTAGGCGGAGAGCAGTCCGGGCACGTCATTGTTGACGCGTTCACCAAAACTGGCGACGGGCTCTGCACTGCCATGGCGTTTCTGAGGGCCTGTCGGGAGATGGGTTGGCAGACGACCGGTCTGTCGGATGAGTTCCACCCGTTCCCTCAGAGGCTCGTGAACATCTGCGTGGCGGACCGGGATCGCGCGATGGAGAGCCCGGCCGTGAAATCGGCGGTCGATCAGGCTAATCGGGATCTGGGAACGTCGGGACGGGTTCTGCTTCGGGCGTCGGGGACAGAGCCGCTCATCCGCTTGCTGGTGGAGTGCGACGACCCAGACCAGCTTCTTCAGACGTCTCAGGTGTTGGAAAAGCTGATTCGCGAGGCATAGCGTCCGGAATTGCAGGCTTTAGGGCAGGGAACGGGCAGGCTGTCGCCGGGCCGTTTCCCTGCTGTTTCTTACGTCAGGGAGGTGATAAGGGGAGAAAAGACGCGGACGATGGAAGCGCCTGAACTGCGAAGAGCAGTTGACGAGGTCGGGGGTTATCGAAATTTTCGGCGGGTTCCCTCGGGGAAGGAAGCGATTCCCTCAAGGCTGTCCACAAAGACGTCGGGCGATCGGCGGACAAAAGGGCGGCCGCGCTTCGCTTTGTCGTGCAAGGAGGATATGGAATGTGCGGAATTGTAGGGTACACCGGCCACAAGCAGGCTGTTCCTTTGGTACTGCTTGGGCTGGAGCGCCTGGAGTACCGCGGTTATGATTCGGCAGGCATCGCCTGCCTTGAGAGCGGAAAAATTCGCGTGACAAAAACTGTCGGCAAGGTAGCTCAGCTGAAAGACCGCCTTCACGAAGCCGGCGCGTTCGACTGTCACTGTGCCATGGGGCACACCCGGTGGGCGACGCACGGCGGCGTGACGGAAGTCAACGCCCATCCCCATATGGACGCCGCCGGCAAAGTGGCGATCATCCACAACGGAATCGTTGAAAACTACGTCGCGCTGAAAGCCCAGCTGAAAGAAAGCGGGGTGGAGTGCGTCTCCGACACGGACACGGAAGTGGTCGCTCAGACCCTTGGCAGGCTGTACGCGGGCGACCCGTTGAAAGCCTTGGGCGAGCTGTTCGGCCGTCTCGAAGGCGCGTTCGCGCTGGTCATCATGTTCGCCGACAGGCCCGGCGAGATTTACTGCGCCAGAAAAGGCGCGCCGCTCGTGGTAGCGTTGGGCGACGGAGAGACGCTCTGCGCGTCCGACGTTCCCGCCTTGGCCGAGTACGCCGACAAGGTCGTTTTCCTCGAAGAGGGAGAGCTGTGTCGGCTGACTCCGAGCGGAGCCGAGTTCTGGAATCTGGAAGGCGAGCCGCACAGCAGGACGCCTCAGGCTCTTGACGTGTCCCCGTCGATGATTGACAAGGCGGGGTACGCCCACTTTATGCTGAAGGAAATTTACGAGCAGAGCGCCGTCGTCCGCAACGTCCTTGAAGGGCGGCTGACGCCGGAAGGTCTCGTCCTAGACGGGCTGCTGTCCCTGACGCCCGAACAGGCCAAGGAGCTGCGAGCCCTCCAGTTTGTCGCCTGCGGTTCGTCATGCTACGCGGCAACGGTCGCCCAGCGGATTCTCGAACGGTATCTGTCCGTGCCGATGACCGTCGACGTGGCGTCCGAGTACCGGTCAAGACCTGACCGAACGAACACGAAAACGCTGGCCGTCTTCGTCTCCCAGTCTGGCGAGACCAGCGACACGTTGGCTGCCCTCAAAGTTGCTAAATCCCGAGGCCATTATGCCGTCGCCGTGACGAATCAGGTGAACTCGTCCATCGCCCGGGAAGCAGCCGACGTCATCGACCTTCGGGCTGGCATCGAAGTCGGCGTCGCGGCCACGAAGACGTTCACGTCTCAGGTGATTACCCTCGTGCTGATGGGGTTTGCCCTCGCCCGTCTGCGCGGAGACCTGAGCCAGGACGACCTGAAGTGCTTTGTCGTCGAGCTGTCCCGCCTGCCGTGGAAGATGGACCAGACCCTTGCTCGGTGCGGTGATATTTCCAGCGTCGCCGAACGGTTCAGCTTCGCCCGGGACTTCCTGTTTTTAGGGCGGGGCGTCTCGTTCCCCGTGGCGATGGAAGGAGCGCTTAAGCTCAAGGAGATTTCCTACGTTCACGCCGAGGCGTTTGCCGCCGGCGAGATGAAGCACGGGCCGATCGCCCTGCTTGACGAGACCGTGCCCTCGGTTGTCGTCGCCCCCGGCGACGAGCTCTTGGCGAAGACCCTCTCCAACATGCAGGAGTGCATCGCCAGAAAGTCACCGGTAATCCTGGTTACCACCGACGGCGCGTCGGTCGACGGCCGGCCGGTTCAGCCAGACGCGGCAGACGTGGTGATCTTCGTGCCCGAAGTGAGCGCCGATTTCTCGCCGCTTTTGACCCTGCTGCCGCTTCAGCTGTTCGCGTACCACTCGGCGCTGATCCGCGGCCGGAACATCGACCAGCCCCGCAACTTGGCCAAGAGCGTCACAGTCGAGTAAAATAGAAGCCAAAACGAAAGCAGCCGGACCGAGAACTCGGTCCGGCTGCTTTTTTCGTCTCAGCGGAAAAACTCAGCGTTTCGTCAGGTGGCGCTCCAAGAAGTCGGACATCTGCCGGTAGAAGTCCAGCCGGTTTTCCACGTTGGAAAAGCCGTGGCCTTCGTTGTTCTTGACGAGATATTCCACCTCAATCCCTCGGGCCTTCATGGCCTTAACCATCTGATCGCTTTGGTCCTTCACGACCCGCGGGTCGTTGGTGCCCTGGGCGATGAAAAGGGGTACGTTGATTTTATCGGCGTGGTAGACCGGCGAATACTGCTGGAACATCACCTTGTCCTTTTTCGGGTCGCCGATCGTCTCCTTCATCACGGTCAGCATCGGCCGCCAGTAGCTGGGAATTGACTTGAACAGCGTGAACAGGTTGGCCACGCCCACGTAGTCGACCCCGCACCGGTAGAGCTCAGGCGTCTTGATCAGGCCCATCAGCGTGGCATACCCGCCGTAACTGCCGCCGTAAATGCCGATTCGTTTCGGGTCAGCGATGCCCTCGCTGATCAGCCACTTCACTCCGTCGGTGATATCGTCCTGCTGTTTCTGGCCCCACTGCTTGAAGCCCGCCTTCCAGAACGCCTTCCCGTAACCGGTCGACACCCGGTAGTTGACCTGAAGCACCGCCATCCCCCGGTTAGCCAGCAGCTGAACCTCCGGGTCGTACCCCCACGTATCCCGAGCCTCCGGCCCGCCGTGAGGGTTGACCACAACGGGCAGGTTTTTGGCCGGCCGCCCGAGGGGCAGCGTCAGATAGCCGTGAATCGTCAGCCCGTCTCTGGCGGTGAAGCTGATCGGCTTCATCGACGCCATGTGCTCTTCTTTCAGCCAAGGATAAAGGTCAGCCAACAGCTTGAACTCGCCCGGCTTGTCCTTGTCGTAGTAGTAGAGCCGGCCGGGAACCTTGTCGCTCGTCTCGACGACGATGATCCGCCGTTCGTTTTTAGACGTGTCGGTAATGCCCACTTCCATGCCGGGGAAACGGGCTTTCAGGGCCTCGTAAAAGTCGCGGGCCTCCTCGTCGAAGTACAGCCGGCCGCTTCGATCGGTGTACCAGCTCACGCCCAGAAGGGTGCGCCGAGCCTGCGACCAGAGAATACCGGACACGTCCCGGTCAGTGAACGAACAGATCAGGTCCTGCTTCTTCGTTTGGGGGTCGTACAGGTAGAGAGCCGAGTAATCGTGCCCCAAGTTGGAAAGCAGGTAGATTTTCTTGTTGTCGCCGGTGAAGCCGACAGGCTCGATAGAATCCTTGAAGTCAGAAGAGAAAATCTCCCGGAACTTCTCCGATTCGTTCTCCCGGTACAACACCCGGCTCGTCAGCCCGTCGCTCACGTAGGCCAGACGGATATGCCCATCATTGTCCGTCCCCCAGCCGACCACGTTGCCCGGGTTGTCGGTCAGACGGGTCAGCTCGCCGGTCTTCACGTTCGCCCGGTAGGCGTCAAAGACTTCCGGGTTCTCCTTGTTCATCAGGATCAGAATGTGTTCCGGGTCGTCTTCAAGGTCGTCCAGAACGCTCGCCCTGACCCCCTTGAATGGCGTCAGATCCTTCGGGGCGGAAGACCCGTCAGCCGGCGTCACGTACAGGTGGTAGTTCTCGTCGCCGCCGAAGTCCTGAGCGTAGACGATCGTCTCGTCGTTCACCCAGCCGTACGAACGGATATCCCGCTCGGTCGCCGCGGTAACCCGTCGGGCCGGTTGGGAGCCGTCCACCGGTGCGACCATCACGTTGAACCGATCCTTCCACGGTTCAAGCCACGAGTACATCTTCCCGTTCGGGGAAAGACGAAAAGCGGTTTTTTCCGGCTGCCGGAAGAAGTCCTCCACCGGGAGACGCGGCGGAACAGACTGGTCGGCCGCGGGGGCTGCCGTCAGGGGTGACGCCAAGAGGACCGACAGGGCCGCTAGGCTGAGGAAAATAGGGGAGCTTACCATGATTTCAACCCTTTCATTATGGGAATAAAAACGAGGCGGACCGGCTCAACGTGAGCCGGTCCGTGCAAAACACCAGCGATCAGAGAAGTTTTTTCGCGGCTTTCAGCGCGGCGTCGAAGTCGACCGCGTGGGTCACCTCGGGGACAATCTGGGCGTACCGGATCACGTCGTGGTCGTCTAGCACGAAAACCGCTCGGCAGAGCAGGCGCAGCTCCTTAATCAGGACGCCCCAGCCAGAGCCGAACGACGCGTCGTAGTAGTCGGAAAGGGTCTTGACGCTGTCAATTCCCTCGGCGGCGCAGTAGCGGCCCAACGCAAACGGCAGATCCATGCTGACGTTCAAAATGACCACGCCGCTGCCAAGCGCGGCGGCATCCTCGTTGAACTGGTGAGCCTGAGCGTCGCACACCGGCGTGTCGATTGACGGCGTCACGGAAATGATCTTCACCTTGCCGGAAAAATCGCCTAACGTCACTGGGGCGAGACCCATATCGTGAAGCGTAAACGCCGGAGCCTTGTCGCCGACCTTCAGTTCCGGACCGATCAGGGTCATCGGGTTGCCGCCCATCGTGATAACGCCTTTCCTTTCCATCGTAGAACACCTCCTGCAGGTTTTTTGTGCTGGAATTTCTTTTAAATATTAACATACCGGCTGAGCTCTGAAACGGCCAGAGCAACTTTGCTGGCCCGACGAATCTGGCAACGGTGGAATCGGTAAAACGGACGGAGACGGCGTGAAGCTTTTTTCGCTTGAGAGGGCAGGCCGTCGGGCTAAAATACTGACAGTGGCGGCAAGCCCTGACATACCAAACTAAGGAGAGGATCTCTCATGAAAAAGTTTTGGATTATCGTCGTGATTATTGCTGTGATTGCAGGCGTCGTGTACTATCAGAAGGCCAACAAGGGCCAGCAGGCCTCTCAGACCGCCAGTCAGCCGGCTGCCCAGACGGAAGGCGACAAGAAGGTTGAAGAAGCAAAGGCTGCCGTGAGCGACGCCGCCCAGAAAGTGGGCGATGCTGTCGCCGCGAAGGCAGAAGAGGTAAAGACAGCTGTCGCCGATAAGGCTGCCGAGGTGAAACAGGAAGTCGAACAGAAGGTCGAAGAAGTGAAAGCCGCTGTTGCCGACAAGCCTGCAGAGGCCAAGGACGCCGCTGCTGATAAGGCCGCTGAGGTCAAGGACGCTGCCGCCGACAAGGCCGCTGAAGTTAAGGACGCCGCCGCCGACAAGGCCGCTGAGGCTAAGGACGCCGCCGCCGACAAGGCCGCTGAAGTCAAGGACGCCGCTCCGGCTCCTGTCCCTGCCGATCAGCCCAAGCCCGAAGAGCCTGCTAAAAACTAATTCTTGTGTAAAAAGCCTGCCGGTTTATCCGGCAGGCTTTTTATTTGCGTCGAGAGACAAGTTTTTTGATGGACAGTTTTGGGGCGCCCGTTTCCCGAGGGGCCGTTTAGGTCCCAAGCCGTTAAAAGGCACAACGTCTTTTAACAATGGCGTTAAAAGCCCAGTAAAAACAAAGCCTCGTGCGATGGAACCGCACGAGGCTCTTATCATCTGGCTCCTCGAGCAGGACTTGAACCTGCGACCTAGTGATTAACAGTCACCCGCTCTGCCGACTGAGCTATCGAGGAATAACGGACGTATTATAGCGCCGGCTCCTGTTTGGCGCAACCGAGCAGGGCTCCGGGAACCTGTTATAATAAAACACAATGGCGTTGTGATAAAGCAAAGCGCGGCGAACGCGCGAAGGGAGGAACGTCCTGTGCGCGATTTTTTTGTCGGGGGGCGAACGATGCCAGTTCAGTTCTAATGGAGCACTACCGGCATCTTCACGCCCACCCGGAACTCAGTTATCACGAGGAGGAGACGGCTCGGTACGTGGCTCAAGTACTCGGCAGGCTGAACCTTGATGAGATTAAAACGGGCGTCGGAGGTCACGGCGTCACGGCTCTTCTCGCCGGCCAGTCGGGCGGGCCGGTCATCGGCCTGCGGGCCGACATGGACGCGCTGAGCATTACAGAGACGACCGGATGTCCGTTCGCGTCGCAGAACCCGGGCGTGATGCACGCCTGCGGGCACGACGGACACACGGCTATCCTGCTGACAGTCGCCCAAATCTTAGCGGCCCATAGGGATAAGCTGCCGGGGACGGTCAAGTTTTTGTTTCAGCCGTCTGAGGAGTGCACGCCGCTGGGCGGATCCCAGCTGATGATTCGCGACGGCGCGCTCGAGAACCCGCACGTTGACGCGATCCTTGGCCTGCACCTGTGGCCGACGCTGCCCTGCGGTTCTATTGGCCTTCAGGCCGGCGCGGTCAGCGCCGCGTCGGATCACCTGAACATCACCGTGCTGGGCAAGAGCTGTCACGCGTCCATGCCCGACGGCGGAATCGACGCGATCGTGGCCGCTTCCAACGTGGTGATGGCCCTTCAGACGGTGGTGAGCCGAAACGTGCCGCCAGCTCAGGCCGCTGTGGTGACAATCGGCACGATGAGCGGCGGAACGCGCTACAACATTCTGGCCGACCGGGTCGAGATGGAAGGCACGGTTCGCAGCTTCGACGAGGGGGTACATGACCATCTGCCAGGCTGGATCGTTCGGACTGCGGAGAACGCGGCGAAAGCTCTCGGGGCGACGGCTCAGGTGAAGTATGAGCGCGGTTACCCGCCGACGGTCAACGACCGCCGGCTCGTCGAGCTGCTGGAGCCCGTCGCCTCTGACGTGACCGGCGGAAAACTGCTGACTGGACTGCCAGTGCCGCCGACCGGCGAGGACTTCGCGTTCTTCGCCAAGGCTCGGCCGTCGGCGTTCGCGTGGCTTGGCTGTCGGCCTGACGGCGTTTCCCCGGAAGATATGCCGCCTCTGCACAACTCGTCATTTCTGCCCGCGTCTGACAGCCTAAAATTGGGCGTCCTGTACACCTGCCACGCGGCGCTGGCTCTGATGAGCGCTCCGAAGGAGGTCTTTGCATGAGCCTTGATTTTGAAGATCTGGTCCGGCGGACGGTCGAGCGTCGGCGGCTGTTTCACCGGCACCCGGAGACCGGCTGGACCGAGTACTACACGACGGCAAAAATAGCAGAGACGCTTGAGCCGCTGGGGCTTGGGATAACGTTCGGCGGCGAGTTCGTGAAGCCTGAAACGGTGATGGGCGCGCCGGCCGATCGGGACGCTCACCGCCGCCGGGCGGTCGAGTGGGGCGCCGACCCCAAAATTGTGGGCCGAATCGGCGACGCCACGGGGCTTTTGGCGATGATCGACACGGGGCGTCCCGGCCCTCTGACTGCCCTTCGGTTTGACATTGACTGCGTTGACGTGACCGAGTGCAGCGAGGCAAGTCACAGGCCGACGGCTGAGGGATTCCCTTCGGAAAATCCGGGCGAAATGCACGCCTGCGGCCACGACGGGCACACCGCGATGGGGCTGGGGTTGGCCGAGCTGCTGACTTCAAATCTCGACGGGCTCAAGGGAAAAATCCTTTTAGTCTTCCAGCCTGCCGAGGAAGGCGTTCGGGGCGGCTACGCTTTTGCGGCCAGCGGCGCCGTCGATCAGGCCGATACGTTCATCGCCCTGCACCTTGGCCTTGGTTTTCCCACAGGCACTGTTTTCGGCGGAACGGACGGCTTTTTGTGCACCACCAAGTTCGACGTGACCTTTACCGGCGAGGCAGCTCACGCCGGCGGGGCGCCTGAGCTGGGCCGAAACGCCCTGCTCGGCGCGGCGGCCGCGGCGCTGAACCTGCACGCTATTGCGCCGAACTCTCACGGGGTCACCCGAATCAACGTGGGCGTCCTGCGCGCCGGCGAAGGCCGCAACGTGATTCCTCCCAAAGCGTTCATGAAGGTTGAAACTCGCGGCGGGACAGACGAGCTCGAACAGTACGTCTACGGCCGGGCGATGGAAGTCATTCGCGGCGCGGCGGAGATGTACGGCCTGACCTCTCAGGTGGAGAAGGTCGGTCAGTCCATCGGCGGCGCCAGCTCGCCCGAGCTGGCCGAGCTGGTCTGCCAGGTTGCTCGGGAAGTCCCCGGCGCGGTTGACGTTCGGCCCCGGCGGCTCATGTCGGGCAGCGACGACGCCGCGTGGCTCATGAAGACCGTTCAGGATCGGGGCGGACTGGCGACGTACATTGGCCTCGGCGCGACGACGAGCGCCGGACACCACAACGCCCGGTTCGACTTCGACGAGGCGTGTCTTCCGATCGGGCTTCGCCTGCTTGAAGGGGTGGTGCGCCGTCTCAACGGGTAGCCTTCTTTTTGCGGCACTGGGAAATAAAACTAAAGATATCAAGGAGGGCATTATGGCTGAGCTGCAGAAAAAACGAAGCGGATTTGAGCGGTTCATTCACGGCGTGGAGGTCGTTGGCAATAAACTGCCTCACCCGTTCTGGCTGTTCATTTACCTGTCAATTATTGTTCTCGTCCTGTCGTACTTTCTGTCCAAGGCCGGCGTTTCGGTCACCTACATGTCCGCCGGCAAGGCGGGCGCCGATGCCAAGGAAACGACTGTCGCGGTGGTGAACCTTTTCAGCTACGAGGCGCTGAGAAAGTACTTCGCCAACTTCGTGCCGATTTACACGAGCTTTGCGCCCCTCGGGCTGATTATGACCATGACGCTGGGCATCGCCCTGCTCGAGCAGTCCGGGCTGATCTCCGCGTTCATGCGCAAGGCCATTCTGGGCGCCCCGTCGTGGGCGATCACCGCCACGTTGGCTGTTGTCGGCATTAACGCCAACTTGGCCAGCGACGCGGGCATTATTTTCACCCCGGCCATCGGCGGCGCCATCTTCAAGGCGCTGGGCCGCAACCCGTGGGTCGGCATTGCCACAGGGTTTGCCGCAGGCTGCGGCGGGTTCACCGCCAACTTCTTCATTGCCGGAACTGACGCTCTGCTTTCCGGCATTACCCAGTCGGCCGTGTCCGCGTCCGTTTTCCCCATCAACGCGCCTGTGCATCCCCTGATGAACTGGTACTTCCTGATGGCTGCCACGGTTATTCTCACGCTGGCGACCACGTTCGTCACCGAGAAGTTCACCGTCCGCGTCTTGGGCGATGACACGACGGTCAAGGACGATGAGTACCTGGCCCAGCACCGGGTCACAGCGGACGAGAACCGAGGTCTTCGGTACGCCCTCATCGCTCTGGTAATCGTTGTGGCCCTGTTCCTCTACAACATTCTGCCTCAGGGCTCGTTCTTCCGGGCTGACAACGGAGACATCGTTCCCAAGTCGCCGTTCCTGTCGGGCATCATCTGCGAGCTGTTCATTCTCTTCTTCATCGTCGGTATCGCCTACGGCTATGGCGCACGGACCATCAAGAAGATGGCCGACGTGCCCCACATGATGGGCAAGGGGCTGGCCAACGGCGTCAGCTTCTTGGTCGTCGTCCTGCCCGCCGCGGCGTTCATTTACTTCTTTGCCGAGAGCCACCTGACCACCGTGCTGGCCGTCAAGGGCGCTGAAATGCTGAAGGCCATGAACCTTGGCGGTATTCCGCTGCTGCTCATGTTTATTTTGTTGAGCTGCTTCGTCAACCTTTTCATGATCTCCGGCTCGGCCAAGTGGCTGATTCTGGCGCCGATTTTCGTCCCCATGTTCTCGGTGGTTGGCTTCTCGCCGGCTCTCACTCAGATGGCCTACCGAATCGGCGACTCCAGCACCAACATCATTTCGCCGCTGTCGTACTATCTCCCGGTCATCATCGGTCTGTTGGAGCAGTACCGGCCCGAGGGCAACAAGCAGGAAGTCGGGATCGGCACGGTTCTTTCCATGTCCATGCCCTATTCCATCGCGTACATAGTCTGCTTCTCGGTTCAGCTGGTCGTGTGGTACCTGCTCAAGCTGCCCATGGGGCCCGGCACGCCGCCGATCATGTAGGCTTTTTGCTCAGAGTTCTAAAGAGGACGCCCGCTCGGGCGTCCTCTTTTTTTATTTGGCTGAATCCGTCCAGTCCCGGCGTTCTTTCTCTAGCTTCAACAAGGGTTATAATAAGTTAGCTTAACCGATCTGACTGACGGCATTTCGCCGCCAGCCTTTTGCTCAGGAGGCGCGAAATGAAGCGGGTAAACGACGCGTTCATCAGAAATCTGACGGCGGACGACATGCGGTACGACGATTTTTTAACCGGCAAGCGCTGGTATCACAGGCTGTACAATCGAATTTTCTGGGGCGAGAAAAACTCGTGGACTGAGGCTCGAATCGTGCTGGACATGCTCCCCAAGGACTTTTCAGGGCGAATGCTCGATGTGCCGGCCGGCACGGGAGTGTTCACTCTTCAGATGTATCAGCAGCTTCCAAACGCGGAGATCGTCTGCCTCGACTACTCGCCGGTCATGCTGGAGCGGTTCAGGCGTCGGGCGGGGAAGTCGGTCCCGCAGGTCACGCTCACCCAAGGAGACGTGGGGGAGCTGCCGTTTGAGGACGAAAGTTTCGACGGTGTCCTCTGCATGAACGGGTACCACTGCTTCCCCGAAAAAGAGGACGCGCTGAGCGAAATACTCCGGGTCATTCGCCCCGGCGGGTGGTTTGTCGGCTGCACGTACGTCCGCGGCGTTTCGCGCCGGACTGACTTTTTCGTGAAAAATTTGTACACCCGGTGGGGCATATTCATGGAGCCGCATCCGACCGCGTCGGAACTGAGAGCTCGCCTCGCCCGCGACTACACGGTTGAGTGCTGGAAGCCCAGCGGCTCGATGATCTGTTTCCGGTGCCGGAAGCCGTCGAGGGGATAAAGTTCGTCGCCCGATAAAGAACCGGCCGCTTCAGATTTTTCTGAAGCGGCCGGTTCTTTATCGGGCGATTGGCGCGTCGGGCTGGTCGTGCCAGACGACGCGATTGTCTTGGCAGATAGCCCGGACGTAGAGCAGGTGAACTACCGGAATGCCGCGCCGGAGGTACGTCCAGATGAGCCCTTGGGCGAGCGGGTAATTAGCCACTGGAAGGACGAGCCCCCGCGGGAGCTTTAAAATCTCGTCGCCGAGGCCGGTGCTCGTCTCAGGCGTGCCGATGGAGACGAAGCACTTGACCGGGTACGAGTCGAAGAACTTCTGCCGCCGGGCGATGCCGTCGTCCAGCGAGTCCGGGAAGACGGCGTTTTGAGGCCAGCGATTCATCAGCGCTTTGACGGTCGGCTGCGGGGCCTCGAGTAGCGTCTGTTCCATTCGGTCCTGAGAGCCGCCGGGGAAAATCAAGAGGGGAAAGTCCTTCAGGTGGCCGCGCTGGCGCAGGATTTCCAAGGCGGCTGGAAAAGGGAAGTTCGGATCGGTCGCGCCGTAGCTGGACGCGCCGAGCGAGTAGGCGACGACCGGCTGCAGTCCGAGCGTTTGAGCGGCGCAGAGCGTAGCCAAAAGGAAGCCGGGGAACGAGCCGCTGGCGTTGACTGCAATCACGTCGCCGCGTTTCAGCCGGGCGCGGCGGAAATATCCGGCCAGCGCGTCGGCCATTTCGGGCCGGGCGGAAGCGACCTTGTCGCCCCAATGGCCGATATCCGTGACCAGCGGGCTCCACTCCGGGCCGATCAGGCCGCTGTGGTTTGGGTCAGCGAGTTCAAGGCCGCGTCCGGCGTCTTGCTTCTGCTGCCAGAGAACGGCTTCGCACCTAGCCATGAGCCGGCCGGCCGATTCGAGCGCCGGCGCGGGGCGGCTCGTGGAGCAGAGGGCCAGGAGAATAACGGCGGTCAGTCTGATGAGCTTCAAGTCCGAACACCTCGGAGAGAGGGAAGATAAAAATGCGCGGCCGTCCAACGAACGGCCGCGTGTTTTATGAACAGGTTACTTGCTCTTGTTCTTGCGTTCGACGGAGCCGTAGCCGACGAACTTGTTCCACCACTCGGGGTACGGTGTGGTCTTGTAGTTCACGTAGCCCAGCGAGTAGCGCTGCATGAGCTTGTCGCCAAGGGCGAGCCAGCGCTCGTGCCAGTCGGTGGCGTTGGCGCACGCAAACTGGGTGATCAGGTTGATCGCTTCGTCGCGTTTGCCGTCCTTGATGAGTTCGGCGGCCTTGTCCTGAATCATGCGGGTCTGCAGGTACAGCGCGTTCAGCTTGGGCTCCCGGGCAGCGTGAATGTCCTTTCTGGCGTCCTGATAGTGAAGGGTCGCCAGTTCCTGCACGCGGGTGCAGGTCCACCAGCCCGACTTGCTGTCGTAGTCGTGGAACCGGTCGCCGATCGAGTAGAGGGCGGGCAGTTCGGTCATGATGGGCCACAGCGGGGTGATGTAGGTGGTGTCAGGTGCGCCGTAGCCGTACCAGCTGATGCCGCGGACCTCTTCCGGCAGGTCGCCGCGGACCTGGGCGATGTGGACGTAGCAGGTGCGCATCATGTTGATGGACCGCTCCCACGTGGCGTCGGGGTTTTCCTTAGAGGAGTTGGCGTAGCGAAGCGGGTTGCCCCACGGACCGGCAGCGGGGCCTTTGCTCAGGTCGTAATCGGTGCCGCCGTACCAGTCGCCGGTGATCCGGAACACGTCGTCCACGGTCAGCTTCTTGTCAGGCTTGAAGGACATGGGCATCTCGAGGTCGTCCGGACCGCCTTTGAAGCTTTCCGGGGCGATGAGCGAGAACACCCGCCACTCGCGGCGCATGGCGTACAGCTCGGTGTTGGGCGAGTACACGTCCGCCGGGCTGAAGTCCTTCATGTTGACGTCTTCTTTGGCGATGAAGCCGTTCTTGACGGCGTAGTCGACCAGGTCGGGGCAGTACATCACGTTGTCCTTGTCGGTCAGGTCAAGGTGGCGAAGCCGAGCCCGGTTGGCGGCCACGAACACTTGATCATCCGGCACGCGCCACGCGGCCCAAATCTTGTTGCCGTAGAACTCCATGATCCAAACTTCGTTTCCGTCGGTGATCGGCATGGTCTCGCCGGAGTCGTACCAGCCGACTTCCTCGACCAGTTTGCCCATGACGGAAACGGCCTCGCGGGCAGTCTTGGCGCGCTCAAGAGCGACGTCCTGAACGACCCAAGCGTCGGCAGAGCCGACGGCGTCTTTTTCCATGATCTGCTGAACCTTCTTGCTCCGCTCGTCGGTCACCTGAACGCCGTTGGTCGCCTCGCCGATGGCCACGCCCTTTTCGTTCATGAACGAGTAGCGGGAGAAGAAATACCGGTACGTGTGAGGAACTTGGTCAATTTCGTCCATCTGCTGAGCGTCGCCCTCGTAGCCGTGAGCGTCCTTGATGATCGGGCGCTTGGACCCTTCCGGCCAGTCAGCTTCAGGAATAATGAAGAGCCGGGAGTTTGCGGTCCGTGAGTCGTCGTTGTGCGTGATCATCGCGCTGCCGTCGGCGGTAGCGTTCTTGCCGATGCCCAGCACGGTGCAGCTCCAGGCGGATCCGGAAGCAAGGACCAGTCCGGCAGCGGCGGCAAGCAGGCCAAGTGTACGTTTCTTCATCGTTCATCCTCCTCGTCGGTCAAATGGTTCGCCACAAGAAATGAGCGCGCGGAGCTGTGCTGCAGGGACTGACTAGTCCCAGAAAACCTTTGACGGGTCTGCCTCGGCGGGGTTGTGCAGGTACGCGCCCAACCCGTTGGCCTTCACAGCCTGATAGTCCGGGAACGAGACCTGAATGGTCCGCTCCGGGTCGCTGAGAAAGTCATTCATGTTGCGCAGCATGGCCAGAGTGCCGGACAGGTGACGGCCGACCCGATCCCAAATGGGAGCGCCGACCGAAATATCGTAGTCGCAGAACAGCAGGCCGTGCTCAGCCGCGGTCTGAAGGAACTCGTCCTTGCCTTCCACCATCAGGTCTTCGGTGATCTTGCCGGCGACCCGGTCGATGAACGGCTCAGGCGTCTCCATCAGGATAACGTAGGGCGTCGGTGCGAAGTCGCCCACTTCGCGGTGGGACAGGCCGCGCAGCCCCTTCGGCGAGGACTCGCACTTCATTGGGAAGTCGGTCGCCGTGAGCTCCATCGCGGCCATCATCGCCATATCAAGCGCCCGATCGTGGGCCACGTACGTGGCGACCACCGGGTACATCAGGGACGCCTCGTGACTGTCCACGAAAAGGGTTACTTTTTCCTTGCGGGTCAGCTCCATCAGGGCGAACGCCAGCTGTTCGGTCAGCGAACCGCCGGGCCGGCCCGGGTAGGAGCGGTTCAGGTTGCGCGAGTCGGTGTAGTCCAAGTTCTGGCCCGACGGGTAATGAACGTAGGTGAACGGGTCAGGCCACTGATCCAGCGGCGAAGAGTTGCGGTCTCCGATGCGGACCCGCTTCTCGCCCCAAGGCGTTTTGATGCCGAAGGTGAGCGGGTAGGCGTTGCCCAGCATGCCGACCGTCGCGCCGCTGCGGTTGGCGTGAGGAATGACGAACACGCGTCCCGCGTCGACCTTAATGTTTTCCATAATGACGTACGCTGAAACCATCGTCGCCGGCTCGTACGGGTGAGTGCCGCCCAAGTAGAGCATCGTCCCGCCCGGCTTGCCCGAATCGAACAGGTACACCGGCGTGTCCATGCCAGTTCCCTTAAGAGGGGCGAACCAGTCGCTGAGCATGTACATTTTCGTGAACGCCGGCGAAACGACGATCGCTTCTCTCGTGTTGCGCAGCTCGACGAACTGTTTGCCGCCGAAAAACGCCAGCACGAGCGCCAGCGCGAGGAAGACCAGCTGACGGATCGTCTTGCCGGTCTCGTACGCGCCTTGAGCCTGAGAAGAGTTCTGAGTCATTGTCCGGCCTCCCTACTTGATGTGCAGCGCACGGAGCAGGAAGGGGATAATCGTGTAGGCGTAGACGATATCGTACACGATAGTCCTGCGGGTGTTGCGGGCGAACAGCCCACGCAGCAGCACCAGAGCGACCACTCCGGACATGATGAAATAGAACTGGTGAATGATTTCATTGGCGAAACGAAGAAATTCGTCCATCTGTCCGGCCTCCTTAATAGACGATGAGCCAACGGAACTTGTTGGCGAAAATCAGCATGACCAGCGCCACGGCCGCCATGAAGACGGCAGGCACGACGATGGACCGCAAGAACGACATATACGAGCCCTTATAGTCCGAAACCTCAATCGCCACGCGGCCGGAAATGCGGGACGGCGGCAGGCAGTCGCCCAGCGGGTAAATCAGGCTCAGCGCCGTCGCCACGATGGTCACGTTCACGCCGATGGAGTTAAACAGGAAAATCAGAGGCGTGCCGAGGATAATGCCGCTGCTGTAGCTCAGCGAGCCTTGGGCAAACGGCAGAACGATCGGGGCGAACACGTAAATCAGAGCCACCGGCAGGGTGACAAACGTGATGGCGATCAGGCCTCTCACGCCGGTAGCCGTCATGATGTTGACCAGAACGCCGACGCTGATAACCGTTGCAAGCAGCGGGAACACCTGCTCGGTCGTCTCGTTCAGCACCTTGAGCCAGCCTCTGGCGCCGACCTTGCGGGGCGACAGGAGCATGGCGACCAGCGTGGAGAGAATGAAGATCAGCGGAATGCCCAGAATGGGCACGTAGAACGCCGCGTACTTGGACGCCAGAATCAGCGCGATGAAGACAACGAGCGGCGTCAAAATCCGGAACCAGCTCATGCCCTCGGGAATCGGGGGCAGGGAGTCAAGGATCACCTGTTTTTCCTGCGGCTTGGCGCCCCGGAGCAGGTAGAACACCGTGAAGATCGTGATCAGGATAATCGGGGCCAAGAGCGGCACGTCGAAGCCCACGTAGGGCATATTCGCCTGAGCGCACATCAGCATGACCCACAGGTTAATCGGCGGCGCCACGGCGGCCAGCATCGACGTCACGTAGATGAACGACACGATTCGGTCGTCTCTGATGCCCATAAACCGCAGCACCGTCGCGACCATGCCGCCCACGACGAACATGGAAACGCTGCCGGCGCCGGTCAGAGCTCCGGGAATGAGCATGATGACCGCCAGAAGGAAAAAGAGCGTCCATCGGCTGTCGTAGAACCGGTCGACCATCTTGCGCACCAGCGTGTCCATCGCGCCGGTTTCCTTGTAAAAGTTGATGAAAATTGAAGCGGTGAGGAACGTGAACGCCACGTCGAAGTAGGTGAACGTCCCTTCGACGAGCAGCCGGACGGGAAAGCCCAGCCGGCCGACCAGCGCGCCGACGACTGCCGTGATGACCATGGAAATCTCCGGTGACTTAAGTTTCCAGCTGGCTAGGGCGAACGTCACCACCATTGCCGCTAAAACAATTGATGTCTCCGCGTACATAGGGCACACATCCTCCAATCAGACAAAGCGCCCGGATAAGGCGCGTCAGAGGCCGTTACTTCTTGTACATCGCCTCGGCGTAGGCCTTGAGATCCATAGCGCTGTCAAGGTACGTAATGGGAATGTCGTGCTCATGGGCGAACTCGGTGAACCGTCCGTCCTCGTCGCTTTCCTTGTTGACGACAATGTAGTCGGCGTAGGGAAGAACCGTGTCGATGGACCGCTCGTCGGCGCTGCCGGGCTTCCCGCGGCGGGCCTTGCCTTCGATATGAGCAGTCACAATCTGGATTCCCAGACTCTTCGCCCGGTCGAGCATCGGAACGAGCCGGTCGATTTCCTGATCGATCGTGATGCCCGAAGCGCCCAGCCCTTTGGCGGACGACCCAATAACCACTACCATCGTCTTGAACCCGCCGGCTTCCACGTCGTCGGCCTTCGGTTCGGCGTTGTACGTCAGCCCCTGAACCCCGGCGCGGGTGAACAGCAGACGTCCCATCTTGCCTCCGGGTCCCTGCCCAGCGTTGGTAATCAGCAGAGGATCGTTGCCCTTGGGAACATCAGCGCCGCTCAAAGCGGCAAAAGCCGCGCTGCCCATCAGCATGACTGCCAAGGCGCTCAATGCGAGAATGCGTTTCATCCAACCAGCCTCCTTAGAGAATAGGGATACCCCTAAAATAAGGTGCATCGAACTTGAAATGCACAGGGCACAAAAGCCTGTAATTCATTCTATCCTGCTCTGAGCGTTTTGTGGGGAAACTCGTTCGAAGACGGAATATTCGTTTATCTCAAGAAAATTTAATAAGCTGACAGTCCTTCGCTCAAACGAGTTGGACCGAAGGGCCGGCCGTCAAAAACGGGAAGGGCGCATGGCCCTTCCCGTTTTAGCCGGAAAAAGTTTACAGCATCTCGTCGAACCATCGGCTGATCTCCCGCAGGCGCGCCAGCCGGTTGCGCGGCTTGCCGCTGCGGCTCAGCTCGTGATTTTCCCCGTGGAAGAAGCACATCCGGCAGGGCACGCCCAACACTTTCATCGCCGTAAACATCTGGAACGACTGGCTGGCCTCGCAGCGGAAGTCGTCAGACGACTGAATGAGCAGCAGAGGCGTCTTCGCGTTCGCCGCGTACTTGAGCGGCGAATCGTCCCACGGGCCGGGCCTGCCGTCCCACGGCAGCCCTACGTGCTGATCTTCCACGTAGTAGTAGCCGATGTCGCAGCTGCCGAACTTGGACACCCAGTTGCTGATCGGCCGCTGGGCGCAGGCCGCCTTGAACCGATCCGTGTGGGTCACCATCCAGTTGACCATGAACCCGCCGTACGAACCGCCGGCGACGCCAAGCCGATCGGAATCCACAAACGGCAGATGAGCCGCGCACCACTCGGCAAACGCCATCAGGTCGCCGTAGTCAGTGACGCCGTACGCCCCCCGAATATCGTCAAAATCGTTTCCACGGCCGTCGCTGCCCCGCGGGTTCGTGAAAATCACGCCGTACCCCTGAGCGGCCCAGCATTGCATCTCGTGGAAGAACACGTCGCCGTAAACTCCCCGCGGGCCGCCGTGAATGTTCAGGATCGTCGGGTACTTTTTCCCCGGCTGGCAGTTCAGCGGCTCAATGTACCAGCCGTCGAGCGTCACGTCGCCTGACTGAACTGAAACGTAGTGCGCCGGCTGCACCTGAAGCTCACTCAAAATTGCGTCGTTAAAGTGGGACAGCCGCCGGACGCCCGAGCCGTTCAGAACGTAAAGCTCCTGCAGGCCGTTCGGCTCCATCCCGACGAACGCCGTGACGCCCGATCGGACGCAGAACGAATCCACAGACGACAGGTCGGTCAGCCGGCTGCTCGAACCGTCGGCGTTTAGCCGGAAAAGGAAGCTTCGGAACCCTTCGGTGGAACAGTAAACCAGGCCGAGCCCGTCGTCGAAGAACTCGCCCGTCTGATCGGCCTGGCCGTACCGGCAGTCCGAGCCAACCGTGCTGTGAAGGCCGGTGTCGAGCGTCGGGCTCAGAGGCGTCAAAGCGCTGTCGGCCAGCTTGAAAAACGTCGGGTTCTTGTGGACTCCGCGGTCCGCGCGGTCGCACCCGGTCGCGATCACGTCGTCTCCATGCCAGCCGGCGGACGAAAAGGACATCGCGAGGCCTTCGGTCAAATCTCGCGACGTCCCGTCGGCCAGATCAAACAGGCAGACGCTGTTCGTCTGGGGCTTCACGTCGGTAAAAGAGCAGCCCACGGCGAGGACTTGGCTGAAGTCGTCCTTCATCGTGCAGCTTGCCAAGTCGAACGTCTCGTCGGTCAGCCGCTTCCAAGTCCCGGATTGAGGGGCATAAACGCCTAAGCCGGTCCGTTCCGAACCGATGTACCCTTGGCCGTTCGCAAGGAACGGCAGCTGGTCAAAAATCTGATAGTTGGCCTCATCCGGGTTCTCAATTGACGGAACCCAGCGGGCCCGAACGAGGAAACGCCCGTCAGGCAGCTCCCAGACGGCCCCGGCCTTCTGGGGCAGGGAAAAGAGACGTTGGGCCTCCCCGCCTTCGAGAGAAAGCCGGTAAAAGACCGTCCCCTCGTCGTCGGTCCGCTCGGAAGCGAAGACGAGCGACGAGCCGTCCGGGCTCCAGCAGAAAAACTTTTCTCTTCCTGAAAAGGTCATCTGCCGAAGAACGCCGTCGCTGAGGCGGCACGTCCAAATGTTTGACTCGTAACGGTTTGACTCCTTGTCTGCCCGGTGAACCAAAAAGGCGATCGTCCCGCCGTCGGGCGAAACGGCCGGTCGGGAAAGGAAACGAAAAGAAAGCAGATCATCACGCTGCACAGCTCTGGCCAAAGGAACTCCTCCTTCGTCTTTGACAAGTCACAACAGCCTGATTATAGACCAACAGTCCGCTCCCTGCCGGCAGGCGAAAGCCGCTGAACCGTTGATTTTTAGCGGCGGCAGAGTATAATCAATATGTTAGTTAGAGCTAATTAAAGGAGCGTGTTCGCATGAAAAAGAGCGTCTTGGCAGTTCTGATGTGCGCGTCATTGTTGGCCGTTCCGGCCTTGGCAGTTGAGAGGGTCGCGGTGAACCCGGCAAACGGCAAAGAGCTTGGGCCTCGGGTCGCCCCGTCCACAGTCATCGCTGTGGCCACGTACGACGCAAACGGAAAGGCCGACGCGGCTCTCATCGATCGGTGGGGCATCGTCAGCAGCTCGCCGGCCCGCATCGGCGTGGCAGTCAACAAGAAGCGGGCCACCCATGACAACATCATGGCCTCCAAGTTTTTCACGGTGAACCTTCCCAGCGAGAAGTTCCTCGCCGAGATGGACTTCTTCGGCAATCACAGCCTGAAAAAGCTCCCCGACTTGGACAAGTTCGCCGTCACTGGCGTCAAGACCGAGAAGGCTGAAACGGTCAACGCCCCCTGCTTGGTGGACTTCCCTGTCACCATGGAATGTGAAGTTGAAGAGGCGTTCGACGGCGGATCCCACACGTTCTTCATCGCCAAAGTCAACAAAACGTGGATCGATAAGAACTGTATCGACCCGACCAGCGGCGAGCTGAAGCCCGAAGCCATGAAGCTCTTCCTCTACTGGCCCGGAACCGGCAAGTACTACCACGTCGGCGACGTGCTGGGAACCCCTGGCGAAGCTCTGAAGGCTAAGTTTGAGAAGCAGGAGTAGGACGTCTTTTTAAAAGACAAAAGCAGAGCGCCCCGCGTTTAGCGGGGCGCTCTGCTTCGTTTCGTTTTCTCCTAAAAAAGAAACGGCTCTTCGAGAAATAGAAGAACCAACGGGGCTCCAATTGCCCACAGGGACCTCTAGTCACGAAGAGCCGCTTTCTGATGCAAGAATAGCACGCCCCGCCAGTTTGTCAAGGGAACAGGCGGGGAATACGCAACTCAGTCAATAAACAACGGCACGGTCATAGCCAATCCAAGCGCGTGAAAGACGACCGCCCCGTCCGCCCGCGTCAAAGAGCCAGACAAAGCCTTGGCTAAAGCGGTCTTTGGAAAGCCGAAACATCGTAACGAACCGCAGTCCTGTTTGCGTTGTGTCCGCCTAGGCTGCCTGTCCAGCAGAAAACGCGAGCGCCCCGCCGAAGGCGGGGCGCTCTGTTTGTGCCGTGTCTTAAAAATCACGGTGGGCCATCGTGGCGTCGTAGGTCTTGCGGTCTTTGAACTCTTCCTTCTTGCCTTTATTCCACTGGGAAACGGGAGTAAGGAAACCGACGACCCGAGAGTACACTTCACACTTTGTGCGCTTTTCTTCCATGATAAGTCCTCCTTCAATAGACGATCTGATGATCGATCGAAATTGATGTATTCGCTAGATGGCAGACCGAAGAACGACCGGTCCTTCCATCAGCGACGCTAATCGGTCGCGAAACGCGGCCAATTCGCTCGGGGTAAAGGGGCGGGCGCCCCGGAACGGGGCGGCCAGTACCGTTTCGACGGGCCGAAACGCCTGAAGGTAGAGCGGCCCGCGGACCAAAAATTGGGCGTATTCGTCCATGCTGTCGACGGTGTGAATGCCCGGAACGAGGGTGAGCCGAAACTCGTGCGGAAGGCGCCGAGTCTGCTCGATGGCCTGACGGAGCGTTTCCAGCTGGACGGTTGTCCCGGCGGCGAGTCGGTAGGCCGACGGCGCGGCTTTGACGTCCATGGCGATGTAGTCGACGAGTTTTTTGTCGATCAGGTCGGCCATCATTGCCGGGTGGCTTCCGTTGGTGTCAAGTTTGACTTTCAGCCCCATGTCTTTGATTCGGAGGATGAACTCCGGCAGGTCGCGGTGGATTGTCGGCTCGCCGCCGGTGACCACGACGCCGTCCAGCAGGCGTTTTCGACTGGCGAGGAACGAGAAGAAGTCCTCTTCGTCCAGCAGGTCCGACGACTGGTCGACCAACGGGCCGTTATGACACCATGGGCAGCGGAAGTTGCAACCGAGGGTGAAAACCGTCGCAGCGACGAGTCCGGGGTAGTCGATGAGAGAGGTCCTCTGCAGTCCTCCGATGAGCATTTAGTCGCCGGCGCTGCAGGAGCAGCAGGCTGCCTCCTGTGCGGCAAGCTCGGCGTCGCAGATGGGGCAGTATTCGTGTTCGCCCGGAATGTAGCCGTGAATCGGACAGATAGAGAACGTGGGCGTGATGGTGAAGTACGGCAGCCGATAGTTTTCGGCGATTTTCCGAACGAGCCGTCGGACGGTCGCCCCGTCGGTGACCCGCTCGCCCAGAAAGCCGTGGAGGACCGTGCCGCCGGTGTAGATGGTCTGGAGTTCGTCCTGCATCTCAAGGGCTTCAAAGATGTCGTCGGTTGAGCCGACGGGAAGCTGGGACGAGTTGGTGTAGTACGGCTCGGCGCCGTCTTCCAGCATGTGGCGGTGATTGGCGCAGATGACCTGTCCGCCGAATTGATCCCGGTCGGCCTTGGCGAACCGGTAGGTGACGCCCTCGGCCGGCGTGGCTTCCAAGTTGTACAGGTTGCCGGTCTCCAGCTGGTAGGTTCTCATCCGTTCCTTCATGTGGTTCATGATCGAAGCGGCCAGTTTGATTCCCTCGCGGCTCGTCAGGTCTTTGCCGCACAGGTTGAGCAGGCACTCGTTCATGCCGTTGATGCCGATGGTGTTGAAGTGGTTGTTCCAGTAGTGGCCCGACGCCTTTTTGACGCTCCGCAGGTAGTGCTTGGAGTAGGGGTACAGGTTGGCGTCGGTAAGGCGCTCCAAGACTTTCCGCTTGATCTCGAGGCTGTCGCGGGCCGTGTCCATCAGGTCGTCCAGCCGGGCGAGCAGGTCGTCGGTTCCCTTGGAGAGGAATCCCAGCCGGGGCATGTTGATGGTCACAACGCCGATGGATCCGGTCATGGGGTTGGAGCCGAAGAGCCCGCCGCCGCGCTTGCGCAGTTCCCGGTTGTCCAGCCGGAGCCGGCAGCACATGGATCGGGCGTCGTCGGGGTTCATGTCCGAGTTGATGAAGTTGGAGAAGTACGGGATGCCGTATTTGGCGGTCATCTCCCATACCGGGTCAAGGACCGGGTTGTCCCAGTTGAAGTCGCTGGTCAGGTTGTAGGTGGGGATGGGGAAGGGGAACACCTTTCCGGAGGCGTCGCCGCCCAGCATGACTTCGGCAAACGCCCGGTTGATCATGTCCATTTCCCGCTGGAAGTCGCCGTACGTGGCGTCGATGGGCTCGCCGCCGATGATGGCCGGCAGTTTAGCCAGCGCCTTGGGCGCGGTTAGGTCCATGGTGATGTTGGTGAACGGCGTCTGGAAGCCGACGCGGGTCGGGACGTTCAGGTTGAAGACGAACTCCTGAATGCACTGGACGACGCTCTCATAGGGGAGCTTGTCCGCGGCGACAAACGGCGCCAGATAGGTGTCGAAGTTGGCAAACGCCTGAGCGCCGGCCGCTTCGCCTTGGAGCGTGTAGAAGAAGTTGACGATCTGCCCCAAAAGTGAGCGCAGGTGCCGCGCCGGCTTGGAGCCGACCTTTGTGGTGACGCCGCCGAATCCGACCGTGAGAAGGTCCATCAGGTCCCAGCCGCAGCAGTACACCGACAGGTTGCTCAGGTCGTGAATATGAAGCGAGCCTGAGGTGTGAAGGTCCCGTATCTTGGGCGTGTAGATCTCGTTCAGCCAGTACTGGGCGGTGATCTCCGAGGCGATGTAATTGTTCAGCCCCTGGAGCGAGTAGCTCATGTTGCTGTTCTCGTTGACTTTCCAGTCGATGTTGTCCAGATAACGGTTCACTAGGTCGGCCGCGCCGCCCAAAAGCTCTTTGGTGTCCCGGATCCGGGCTCTCTGACGGCGGTACAGGATATAGGCTTTAGCGACCTCGGCGTAGTCGTTTTCGATGAGAATCCGCTCGACCAGATCTTGAATCTGTTCGACCGACGGGATAGAGTCGTGGTCGTAAAATATGGCCAGATAGGACTCCACCTGACGGGTGACGTTCTCTCCGATCGACGGATCCGACGATCCGACCGCCGCCGCGGCCTTCATCACGGCCACGCGGATCTTTTCCCGATCAAACAGGACCTGACTTCCGTCGCGCTTGAAAATGTAACGAATGAGCATGGCGCTTTCCTCCCACTGCGATGTCTCCATATATGTGGCGATTGCAGAAACACTATACCATATATATAGTGTTTCGCAAGGGGGAAGATGTTACTGGTTGAAAATGACTCCGATGATGCCGACGGCCAGCAGGAGGTCAACGAGGGCGTGGAACGGCCGCTTGGCCCGGAAGAAGCGGACCGACAGGGCGAGGAAGACGGCGGCGCAGAACCACAGGATGAGTTTGGCAGCTGACATGGAAGATCCTCCTTGTATCTGTTTTTTCGCTCCGACGGGAGGCGACGGGCGGTATTTCTCAAGCATTCTAACGGTTGTTCGGCGGTTCGATATCGATACAATATAATAAAAAGAAACGTACGAACTGCGCAGGGGCACTTTAAGTTGTCCCGATCATCGAATGACAGACTCAAAGGAGATGGGAAAATGAAGCGATGGTTTATTCTGGCGGTTGCGCTGTTTGCCTCGGCCGTGCCGGCGTTTGCGTCGTCGGATATGAAGGCGGCGCCTCAGACGGCTTTGGAGTGGGGCGACGCGATGACCGACGCGTTCCGCTCTTCTTTTTTAGGAGCTAAGTCACTGACCGCTTCGGTCGACGCGTCCGATCAGGGGTTGGGAGAGGGGCACGCCTCAAAAGTGTACCTGGGAGTTAAAGGGTATTCGATCGACAACGTGGTCTATGACGACCTGATGATCGAGCTGAGAGACGTGACCTTTTCGGCCAACGGGAGCAGCCTGCTGATCAAGTCGATCGGCGGCGGGTCTCTGACCGGGCGAATCAGTCGGGAAGGTTTCGTCGCCAAGGTGGGGCGGGACTTTCCGCGGCTGAGCGTGAACAAGTCGATGTTTACCGAGCACACGATCGGCCTGTGGGGCGTGTACAGCCGGAAGGCGATGATCCCGCTGAGAGCGACGGTGCATATGGACGGGAATTACGAGGTTCAGAACGGGTGCGGCGCGCTGAAGATCACCTCCGCGACCTGCGACAACGGTCTGGTGTCGGCCGACGCTGTCGCCAAGGCGACGGTCAAGGCGGCTCCGCGCATTTCGTTTGAGCACTTGGTCGTCCCGATGGCAGTTCAGTCGGTGAGCTTGGCTGACGACTCGATCAAGGTTCGGGCGGCCACGGGGCTGAAGTAAGGACGGCGCAGTGCGGGGCTTCGTGAGATGGCTCGCCGGGGCGGCTGCCGCGGTTTCTATTTCGTCCGTCGCCTGGGCGGTCGTGCCGCAGAGGTTTGACGCGTCCGGCGAGGTCGTTCAATACCTGAAGAGCACGGGCAGCGTTCAGACGCTGACCTGGGGGTACTATCGAGGCTGCTGAGGCGAACCGGCGACGGCTCTGGTAGAGTCGGGGAAACCTGAGGCGGCCATGGATATGTACGATCCGGTCTCTTGGAACGGCATGACGGTGTACGTGCGTCGGACGATGAAGTTTGCCGGCGGCGTGGCCCATTTGGTGCTGTTTGAGTACCGGCGTCAGAAATTCGTCAAGTGCACGTCGGTTCTGGACTGATCGTTACGTTGGAACGTTAAAAGGGCCGCCGCCCGCGTTACGCGGGCGGCGGCCCTTTTATGTTCTGCTAGACTTCGCGGGCACGCGCCGGTTAATCTTCAAACAAGCTCTTGCTGGAGAAGTGCGGGTCGCTCGTCAGGTTGACGTTCAGCTTGCGCAGCGCGCTCTCGTCGGCCGGGCTGGGAATATGGGACGTGTGAACTTCCCTGTTGCGGAGTTTGGGAAGCTGAGCGACCGCCGCCTCGGCGACCGGGTTGACCGTGCCGCTCAGGCTGAGGGCGATGAGCGTCTCGTCAAGGTTCATGGTCAGCTTCGTCCCGCCGAGGATCTCTTTTTTGAAGTGGGCCAGCGAGTGAATGAGCGAGGCAGGCAGGAGGTCGATCGAGTCCGGGATGCCGGCCAGCGTCTTGATGGCGTTGAGAACCGCCGCCGCTTCGGCGTGAAGCAGCGGGGAGTTCTTGCCCGTGACGATCGAGCCGTCGGGAAGTTCGATGGCGCAGCCGGTATAGATGCCGTCGGAGCCTTTGCCCTTGGCTCGGGCCTCCTTGGCGGCCTCTCGGGCAGGAATGACGACCGCCCGGTCTTCGGGCTGGAGCCCCAGCTCCTTCATGATGAGTTCGACGCGCTGGACGACCTCATCGTCGGTGATTCCTTGGGCGCACTCGCAGGAGTAGCGGAAGTACCGCCGGACGATTTCGTCGCAGGAGGCCCGGCGGACCACGTCGTCGTCCACGATGCCGAAGCCGATCCGGTTGACCCCCATGTCGGTGGGCGAACGGTAGAACGAGTCCTGTCCGGTGATTCGCTGGAGGATTCGCTGAAGGATTGGGAACGCTTCCAAGTCGCGGTTGTAGTTGACCGTTTTCTGGTCGTACGCTTCCAGGTGGAAGTGGTCGATCAGGTTGACGTCGCCTAAGTCAGCGGTGGCTGCCTCGTAGGCCAAGTTCAGCGGGTGCTTGAGGGGCATGTTCCACACCGGGAAGCTCTCGTACTTGGCGTATCCCGCCTGAACGCCCCGCCGGTGCTCGTGATACAGCTGGCTGAGACAGGTGGCGAGCTTCCCGCTACCCGGGCCGGGCGCTGTGACGACGACGATGGGCTTGGTGGTGGGCACGTACGAGTTGGCCCCGTAGCCTTCGTCGCTGACGATCGTCTCAAGGTCGGTCGGGTAGCCTTTCGTCATCCGGTGGGTGTAGACTCTCACGCCCCGGTGTTCTAGCCGGCGGCGGAACAGGTCGGCGGTCGGCTGGCCTTCGTAGCGGTTAATGACGACGCCCGCCACAGTCAGCCCCTGCTCGCCGAACCGGTCAATGAGCCGAAGCACGTCGGCGTCGTAGGTTATCCCGAAGTCGGCGCGGATTTTCTTGCGCTCGATATCGCCGGCGTACAGGCAGATGATGATTTCTGCCATATCCCGAAAGCCGCCCAGCAGCCGCATCTTTACGTCTGGGTCAAAGCCGGGCAGGACGCGGGCCGCGTGGAGATCCGAGGTGAGTTTGCCGCCGAACTCCAAGTACAGCTTCCCGCCGATGCGTTCGCGCCGCTGCTTGATGGCAGCGGTCTGCTCGGCTAGGTACTTCTCGTTGTCAAAACCCCGTACGTTCAGCATTTGACTGAATCAGCTGCGGCCGCAACAGAACTTGTATTTCTTTCCGCTGCCGCAGGGGCATGGGTCGTTGCGGCCGACCTTGGGCGTGTCGCGGACGTACGTCTCGCCGACGATGTCGCCGTCCTCGAAAAACCACTTGCCGTCGTGCCGCAGGAACGAGGCCCGCTCGTGGTGGTCAACTTTCTTGCCCTCGATTTCAAAGCTGGCTACAAATTCCACCGTGCCGCGGTTGTCCTTGGGACCGCCGGCGTCGGTGTGGAGGATCTTCAGGCCCAGCCAATGGGCGGACTGGGACCACTCTTTTGTGGCCTCTTCGCTGACTGACTCTCGGGTCTTCGGGTCGTGGGTGTTCAGCACGTACTCGACGTTGCCGGTGGCGTACGCGGTGTACCGCGCCCGCATCAGCTCCTCGGCGGTCGCAGGGGAAGCGCCGTCGTCGATGAACCGGCCGCAGCACGCCGTGTAGTATCGTCCGGAACCGCAGGGACATTCGCTCATGATTGGAAACTCCTTTCAGCTTCGAGAAACTCTTCGTTTTGAATGCAAAAAGGCCTCGTTCGGAGACATCGTTCCGACCGAGGCCCTTTTATATTATAGTCAGGTGTCCGCAAAAGTGAAGCGTCATCCACGGCATGAAGTCGACGGACCGTTGCTGTGATAAGATAAAAACATTCGAACGTGAGGCGGTATTCGGGGAGGTCTTGCCATGAACGGAGTGGGAGCGTCGCCGGGAATTGCTGTCGGACGGGTGTACCTTGACTGGAAAGAGCAGGTTGAAATCGATCGGGAGTTCGTTGACGACGTCGAAGCTGAGCTGGAGCGTCTCGACTTGGCGATCGAGACCGTGGCTGGCGAGATGTCGGCCCTCTGCCAAACCTTTCCTGAAGGCGGGGAGGAAGCGGGCGTCGCGCCGGGGACAATGCTCCGGGACGGCGAGTTCATCGGTCAGATCAAGGGGTGGATTATCACTGAAAACGTGAACGCCCCGTGGGCCGTCAAGGTGACAGCCGACAAGTTCGTTCAGGTCTTCGAGAACATGGACAACGACGACCTGAAGGCCCGGGCCGACGACGTGAAAGACGTGGCTTCCAGACTGTGCCGGCTGCTCCTTCACGTGTCAGGCCCTCTGCTGATCAGCCGGGCAAACGAGCCGATTGTGCTGGTATGCCGTCAGCTCGACAAGGGGCACCAGACCATGCTCCAGCGAGGCGTGTTCGCCGGGGTCGTCTGCCAGAAGGACACGTACTACTCTCACGGCGTCATCTCCGCTCGGAACTGTCACGTGCCAACGGTCATCTCCGTTGATGAGATCGCCGATCTCGCCGAGACCGGCGACCCGGTTATCCTTGACGGGACGACGGGAGAGGTGATCCTCAACCCGTCGGAAGACGACCGCGCGGCCTTCGCCCAGCGGGCCGCCCGCCGCGAGGAGTTCGAGCGGCAGCTGTCCAAGCTGAAAGGACATCCGGCCCGAAGCCGGGACGGGACGCTCTGCACGGTTCACGGCAATGTGGCAGACCTAGCTGACGTGGACACTCTGGCCGATCTGGGCGGCGGCGGTATCGGGCTGTACCGGACCGAATACCTGTACCTGTCAAAGAACCGTCTGCCTACCTGCGGAGAGCAGTACGGCGATTACCGGCGGGCTCTTTTGGCCATGACTGGCTGTCCTGTCATCTTTCGGACCCTTGACATCGGCGGCGACCGGATCCCAGACTACTTGGCCGTTCCAAAAGAGACCAATCCGGCGCTGGGGCATCGGGCGATCCGCTATTCCCTGTCGAGAAGCGATATTTTCAGGGAGCAGCTTCGGGCGCTGCTGCGGGCCAGCGGCGACGGGGACTTAGGCATCATGCTGCCGCTGGTGACCTCTGTGGAGGAAGTCCGAGCCGCCCGGGCCGTTCTGGAGGACTTGAAAAACGAGCTGCGCCGGGAGGACAAGCAGTTCAACCCGGAAGTGTCCTTGGGCGTGATGGTTGAAACGCCGGCCGCCGCGCTGACCGCGGACGTGCTGGCGCGGGAGAGCGACTTTTTGAGCATCGGCAGCAACGACTTGGTTCAGTACACGTTGGCCGCTGACCGGGCGAACGGGTCGTTGGGGAACCTTTATTCGCCGTTTGCTCCGGCGGTGCTGCGGCTCATCAAGATGGTCATCGACGCCGGAGACGCGGCCGGAACGCCGGTTCACCTGTGCGGCGAAATGGCCGGAGTTCCCACGCTGATTCCTGTCCTGTTCGGCATGGGGCTGCGTCACTTCAGCGTCAACCCGACGAGCCTGCTTCGGACGAACTGGGTCATCACCCAGCTGGAAGACCGGCAGGCCGAAGAGTGGGCACGTCAGGTTTTGGGCATGGGAAGCGAAACCGACGTCCGTCGGTTTTGCGAGGAGACGTTCGGCCAGTTCTGCCGGACCGAGTAGACGATTTAAGGAGGACACCTGATGAAAAAGCGCCGCGCCGGTTTCAGTTTTGTTGAACTTCTGATAGCGCTCGCCATCATGGCGGCATTGGCCAGTACGATGCTTTTGACCCTTGGAGGCGGAACGGACAAGGCGGAAGCGACGCGTATCGCCAGCGACCTGCAGAGCATCCGTGCTGCCGCGCTGCTGTACGTCTCTGACAAGGCTGGAACGGACGACGCTGGCAAAGTTCCTACTCTCGCGGCGCTTGAGCCGTACCTTCACGGCGGGACCAAGCTGACGCAGGTGAACGGGGCATACAAGCTCTTTCCCTCGGCTGGGACGGCGTCTGACAAGTGGTTTATCGGGTACTCGGGGATTACACCGTCGTCCGGCGTGGCACAAAAATTGGCCCTTCAGGCTGCTGCTCTGGACCTGCTGGGCGGCGACGGCTCATCGGAGCCGACTGCCCAGTTTCAGGCGTCTGAAGCGACGGTCTGGCTGAGAATCCTCTAGACAGTTTAGGGGTCATCCCGACGTTCCGTTTTTGCTATAATCACGGCGGCTTTTTCTAACGCCGCGGAGGTAAATGATATGGTCAACGTGGTGAACGGTGAATCGTTCTGGTGGTACATTACGCTTCAGGCCCCTAAGGGACACGAGGAGGTTCTCGCGTCGCTGGCCGAGGCGTCAGGTTGTTTGGGAAGCGAGGACACCAGCCGGGGAGAAAACGCCCAGCTGCAGATCTATTATCGAAGCTCGAAAGACCTCGGCGCTTGGCTCGAGAGGCTTTCGGGATTGATGGACTGCTGGCCTGAGGTGTCAATTCGGGATATGGGGCGAATCGAGAACAGACCGTGGCATACCGAGTGGATGGACGCGTTTCCGCCGCTCAACGTGGGAAACCGGCTCACCGTCATGGCGCCGTGGCACAGCGAGGGCTTTTCGCCGTCCAGCGGCCGGATCCCGCTGTACATTTACCCCGGTTCGTCGTTTGGCACAGGGTATCACGAGAGCACTCAGTCCGTCCTGTCGCTCTTAGAGCGGGCAATTCGGCCCGGCGACGTGGCAGCTGACATCGGCTGCGGTTCGGCTATTCTCTCCATCGCCGCGGTCAAGCTGGGGGCCTCCAAGGTCTACGCCAGAGACTTGGACCCGTCAGTGGTGGACGAAGCGCTTCACAACTCGCGGGACTTGAACGACATCCCCCCCGAAAAGATCGCCGTCGAGGTGGGCGACCTGCTCAAGGGGTTTGACCGAAAAGTCGATCTCCTGATGGCGAATATCCTTTTCGAGCCTCTTTGTGAAATGCTGCCGGACGTCTCGAAGGTCCTTCGAGAGGGCGGGCGGGCGATCTTCTCCGGCATGCTCATCGCCGAAGGGGAAGAGTTCAAAAAGCTTTTCCCGTCAGCCGGTCTGAAACTGGTGGACGAAATTCACTGCGGAGACTGGTGTGGACTGTGGGCGGAGGCCTCTTCGTGAGCCTCGCCGGGACGGCGGTCAGAATCGAATTTCTCGGGTGCCGGGTGAACGCAGCTGAAGCGGAGGCTCTGGCCTCCGCTTTTTTGTCTGCCGGCGCGTCGGTCGCTTCCGATGGGCCGTTCGACGTCGGAATCGTCGTCACCTGTTCTATTACCGCGATGGCGGACAGGAAAAGCCGTCAGCTCATCGGACGCCTGCGGCGGCGTTGCCCGCGGGCGCTTCTCGTCGCGTCCGGCTGCTGGGCCCAAGGGGCTGACGAGGCGTTGGCCAAAAAGCTGGGCATTGACCTGCTGGTGGGCAACGGGCATAAAGGCGAAATTCTCGCCCTCGTGGAGCGGGAGCTCTCCTTCCGGACGTCCGAATCTTCCTTTTACGCGCTGAGAAGCCCGCTGGCCGGCGTTTGGGACGAACTGGACGAGCGGACGTCGGTCGCCCACAGCCGGGCGTTCATCAAGGTGCAGGACGGCTGTGACTGCCGGTGCAGTTACTGCATCGTCCCGTCGCTGAGAGGCCCGTCGGTGAGCCGGCCTCTTGAGCGAACCGTTGCCGAGGCGCGGCGGCTTGTCGAAGCGGGACGAACCGAACTCGTTTTGACTGGCGTTCACCTCGGACAATGGGGAAAGGAAAGCGGACGTGGCCTTGCCGATTTAATTGAGGCGGTGGGAAACGTTCCCGGCCTGAAGCGGCTGCGGCTCGGCTCGCTGGAGCCGTTTGGCATTGACGAACGGGACATTGACGCCATGGCGTCTCTGACTGTCTTTGCCCCGCATCTTCATCTGCCGCTGCAGAGCGGCGACGACGGGGTGCTTCGCCGGATGCGCCGACCGGGAACGAGCGGACAGTTCCTTGAACTGGTCAAAAAACTTCGGCGCGCGCTTGGCGACGGTCTGCACGTTTCGACCGACGTGATGGTCGCCTTTCCCGGCGAGACTGACGAGGCGTTTGCCCGGACGCTAGAAGTCCTGCAGGAGGCTCGGATTGGACGGATACACGGCTTCATCTTTTCGATCAGGCCCGGAACGCCGGCGGCTCGGTTCCCCGATCAGGTTGACCGCCAAACCGGGAAGCGGCGGCTGGAAGAACTTGAGCGATTGGGCCGTCTTCTGCTGGACGAGCAGGCCGCGCGGTCGCTGGGGCGGAGCGTCGTCGTGTACGCCGAGCGGGGAGGAAAGGGCGCGCCGTCGGGGTACACGGGCGACTACATTGAAGTTCACCTGCCCGCTTCGTACGAAAGGGACAAGTGGTACACGGTTCAGCCGATTTGGAAGGAAGACGGCGTTTTGTACCTTGAGCGCCCAAACGAGACGAACCGGCCCGAAGCGGACGGACCCAAAAATTAGCCCGAATGAAAGGCTTCGCCCACGGCATTAATTGGGCTATTGTCGGAGCGCGTTTTGTAGGTTACAATGCATCTACAAGTGAGGTGACCGCTGATGGATAAGTGTCCGTTTTGCGGTATCGTCCAAGGCCAACTGTCAGCGCAGCGGGTTTACGAGGACCAAGACGTCATAGCGTTCAAAGACGTGGCGCCTCAGGCCCCGGTGCATATTCTGGTTGTGCCGAAGGCCCATGTTCAGAGCGCCTCGGCGGTAGAAGACCCAGCGCTGTGGGGCCGCCTCATGACCGCCTGCACCTTGGTAGCCCGTCAGCTGAAGATCGAAGATTTTCGGCTAGTGGTCAACTGTGGAGCGGCGGCTGGTCAAACAGTCCCCCATCTTCATGTTCATCTCCTAGCAGGACGTCTGCTGGGCTGGCCTCCGGGCTAGGTAGAACATGAGTGGCAAAGAAAGGAGGGATTTGTTTTGACGACCGTGGTAAGAAAAGAAAATGAGTCGATTGAAGACGTCCTGCGCCGTTTCAAGCGGGACGTTTCGAAGACAGGTGTGCTTCGCGAGGCCCGGAAGAAAGAACACTACGAGAAACCGAGCGAGGCGAAGAAGCGGAAGCGCCAGGAGCTCTCCCGCCGCCGGGCGAGAGGATAAGGGCCATGTCAACTATGTTGGAACGGATCTGCGCAGATCTGAAAACAGCCATGAAGAGCCGCCAAGACCGGGAAGTCGCTGTCCTGCGGCTTCTTAAGTCCGAGGCTCAGAAACTTCAGGCCGACAAGGGCGTCTCCTATCAGATCACCGACGAGGACGTCCAGCAGATCGTCCGCCGGCAGATCAAGCAGCGCCAAGAGGCGGCGGAACAGTACGCCGCAGGCGGAGCACAAGAGCGGGCTGACGATGAATTGGCAGAGGCCAAAATCCTTGAAGGATACCTTCCTCCTCAGATGAGCCGATCTGAGCTTGAGGCGCTGGTCCAGTCTACGCTTGACGAGCTGGGACTTACGTCCCCAACGGCCAAGGATATGGGCCGGATCATGGGCGCTGTGATGCCCAAAGTCAAGGGGAAGGCGGATGGAACGGCCGTCCGGGCCGTCGTTTCCGATCGAATGTCCCGATAAGTCATTGAGGGGTCTGGAGCCTGCTCCGGACCCCTTTTGTCTTATGGAGGTGAAAGGCGTGAAGTGTCCTCGGTGCGATTTTTCCGACACTCGGGTAATTGAGACCCGACCAGTCGAAGGCGGGGAAGCGATTCGCCGCCGGCGCGAGTGTCCGCTGTGCAGCTATCGGTTTACCACATACGAACGGGCCGAGGGCGGCCAAGTCCTCTGGATACGCAAGAAGGACGGGCGCCGCGAGGCGTTCGACCGGGAAAAGATCGTCCGGGGGATGAGCCGCGCCTGTGAAAAACTCCCCGTTTCTCTGGAGGCGATTGAGGAAGCCGCGGCGTCGGTCGAAAAGAAGCTGCGTGGCGAAGGCGGCGAAATTCCCAGCAGCAGGATCGGCGACTTGGTGATGGAAGAGCTGCGGCAGCTCGACAAGGTGGCGTACGTGAGATTTGCCGCAGTCTATCGGGAGTTCACCGATTTGAACACCTTCCAAGAGGAAATACGCCGGCTCATTCGCGAGGACGTGGCCCGGGAGGATAGCAGCGAGAACTGATGATCCGCCGCATGGCGGTTCAGAAGGATCGTGAAGAGCCGAATGACGCGGCTCTTCATTTTGTGTCATAATATGACAGTTTTGTCCCTGCCTGGAGGAGGCGAACCTGTGAAGTCCATTAATTTGCCCAACATGCTGAGCCTGTCGAGGATATTTTTGGCTCCGCTTGTCATGCTGCTGCTGACGACGAAGATCGACCAAACGGTCACCCCTCTGGCGGCAGTGGGGCTGTCGGTCACGTACAGCGACCTTCTGGCCGGGCTCGTGTTTATCGTTGCCGCGTCGACTGACGCAGTTGACGGCTACATTGCCAGGCGCCGCGGGTTGATAACGAACCTTGGCAAGTTCATTGATCCGCTTTCCGACAAGGTGCTGGTGATCGCCGCGCTCGTCGCCCTTGTGGAGCTTCACCGCCTGCCCGGCTGGATGGTCATGGTCATCGTGGCCCGGGACTTCGTCGTCAGCGGCCTCAGAATGGTGGCTGCCGCCGAAGGACAGGTCATCGCGGCCTCCCGGCTCGGCAAAATTAAAACGGTTTCTCAGATCATCGCTATCGTGATGATGATCTTTAAGCTTCCTCTGGCAATAGAAGTTATGTGGGTAAGTTTGGCTCTGACCGTCTGGTCCGGCGCCGTGTACGTGGCCAACGGTTGGGATCTGATTACCGACAGCAACTAAATGGGCTGTCCGCTGAGGCGGACGCCCTTTTCGAGAGGTGACGTGATGTTTGAAGGACTGAAAAAGGCTCTTGGGCTCGATCCGAACGAGAGAAAACTGAAACGCTACCGGGCAAAGGTCGCTGAAATCAACGCGCTGGAGCCGAAAATTCGCGAGATGACCGATGAGGCCATCAAGGAGCGCGCTCTGGCCATTCGCGCCCAGCTGAGCGAACTGGCGGCCAAATGGAAAGTCCCTGCCAACCACACCGTTGACCCGGAAGAAGCGGCGAACTTTCAGGAAGGCCTCTCCCAGATCAGCAGCGCGTCCAACGAGCACTTGACGGAAGTGTTTGCACTGGCCCGGGAGATGGCTCACCGCAAGCTCGGCCTGCGGCCGTTTGACGTCCAGCTGATGGGTGCGATGGCGCTTCACGAGGGAAACATCGCCGAGATGAAGACCGGCGAAGGAAAGACCCTTGTAGCACCTCTGGCGGTCATCCTCAACGCCTATACTGGGCGGGGAGTTCACGTGGTAACGGTGAACGACTACTTGGCCAAGCGCGACGCCGAGTGGATGAAACCGCTGTACGAGGCGATGGGCTGTTCGGTTGGCGTTATTTACGCCTTCATGGACCAGCAGGAGCGCAAGAAAGCGTACGACTCGGACATCACGTACGGGACCAACAGCGAGTTCGGTTTTGACTACCTGCGCGACAACATGGTCAACAGCGCGGAAGAGATGGTCCAGCGGGGCCATAACTTCTGCATCGTCGACGAAGTCGACTCAATCCTCATCGACGAGGCCAGAACGCCGCTGATCATTTCCGGTCCCTCGCAGGACGACCCGGAAGCCTATCGAATTGCCGACGACATCGCCTGTCAGCTGGAAGGCTACGTCAAAGACCCCAACGAATTTCAGTCCCGCAACTTCCTCGAAAAACAGGAAATCGTCGAGCCTGACGCGGACTATCAGGTGGACGAGAAGGAAAAGAGCATTTCGCTGACGTCCCGGGGCATTGCCAAGTGCGAGAAGCTCCTGAACGTGCCCGGTCTGTTCTCCGACATGGGGCACGCCGACCTGGCGCACCGGATTCAGCAGGCTATCAAGGCCCACAGCCTGTTCAAGCGCGACGTGGACTACGTGGTCAAGGACGGGGAAATCGTCATCGTCGACGAGTTCACCGGTCGGCTCATGTTCGGCCGCCGGTACTCCGACGGGCTGCATCAGGCTATCGAGGCCAAGGAAAAGGTCACGGTCGGCAAAGAAAGCCAGACGCTTGCCACCATCACGCTGCAGAACTACTTCCGGCTGTACGCCAAGCTGGCCGGTATGACCGGCACGGCGGCGACCGAGGCCGAAGAGTTCAAGGAAATTTATGGGCTCGGCGTGGTCGTCGTTCCCACGAACCAGCCGGTGATCCGGGAGGACAAAACCGATCTGATCTATCGGACCAAGGTCGAAAAGTTCGCCGCCGTGGCTGACGTCATCGAAAAAATTCACGCCACCGGCCGTCCGATCCTCGTCGGAACCGCGTCGGTCAGCACGTCGGAAAACGTCAGCCGCCTTCTGAAAGCGCGGAAGGTGCCTCACCGGGTGCTGAACGCCCGGTATCACGAGATGGAATCGGCCATCGTCGCCCAAGCTGGCCGGCTGGGCGCCGTCACCGTAGCGACCAACATGGCGGGGCGCGGAACCGATATCGTGCTGGGCGGCAACCCGGATTTCTTGGCTAAAGAGGCGTTTAAGGAGAGAAACCTTGACCCGATCAAGGACAAGGAAGCGTGCGACTCTATTCGCCGCGAGTTTGCCGACGCCTGCGCGAAGGAAAAAGAAAAGGTTCTTCAGCTGGGCGGCCTGTGCATTATCGGCACCGAACGTCACGAAGCTCGGCGCATCGACAACCAGCTCCGCGGCCGTTCCGGCCGTCAGGGTGACCCGGGGGCGAGCCAGTTCTACCTGTCGCTGGAAGACGACCTGCTTCGCCTGTTTGGGGCGGACCAGCTTCAGGGGCTTTTAGGGCGGCTCGGCATGGAAGAGGGCGAGGCGATGGAGGCCAAGCTCCTCTCCAAGGCGATCGAGAGCTCCCAGAAAAAGGTTGAAATGGTTCACTACGACATCCGCCGTCAGCTTCTGCTGTACGACAACGTGATGAACCAGCAGCGCGAGGCCGTCTACGGCGAGCGGAGCCATATCCTGTTGGCCGAAGACCTGATCGAGCACGGGCGCCAGATGGCCGAAAGCGTCGTCGAAGACATCATGGACGCCGCGTTCCCGGAGGACGCACCCAGCGAACCGTCATTGGCGGCGGCTCGGCTGCAGGAAGTGTTCTGGCCGGGCGTTGAAAATCATCTGGCCGGGGTGGACGACCGACACAACATGGCAAAAGCCCGGGAGGCGATCGTGGCCGAGGTGGGCGACCGGTTCGACCAGCGGGTCAAAGAACTCACCCACGACGTGGCCAACAGCGTGTTCCGGTTTATCTCCCTCCACGTCCTTGACGGCGCGTGGAAGGAACACCTTCTGGGAATGGACGCGCTCCGTGAAGGGATTGGCCTGAGAGCCGTCGGTCAGAAAGACCCGCTGATGGAGTACAACTTCGAGTCGTACAACCTGTTCAAGGAGACGATGGCTCGAGTTCGGGAAAACATCATCAAGCTGTTCTTCAAGGTGTCTCTCGTCTCCGATGAAGACCGACGCCGCCAGGAACAGTCCAGATATCACGCGCCTTCCGGCGCTTCCATGCCGCTGCCCGGTCAGAGCAACTCCGGGTTCGGCGGCCCCATGTCCAGAGGCGGATACTTCGGCGCCGGGGAGGCCCCCGCGCCGAAGCGGGTTCCAAAAGTCGGCCGGAACGACCCGTGCCCCTGCGGTAGCGGGAAAAAGTACAAGAACTGCTGCGGCCGGAACGCGTAGGGAGGTGGCGCAATGATGATGCGACTGAACCGTCTGACCCGATCTTTGGCCGCGGCGGCAGCGTTGGTTCTGCTGTCGGCGGTGAGCCTTGCGGCAGCCGAAACCGTGACGCTGCAGGACGTGCAGTACTTGGAGGAGAACTCTCCAACTCTGGAACAGGCTGGCAGCCACGCGGTGGTCTGGCAGCGGACAGTTCACTTTTTGACCGATGAGGACGGGCGGGCCGTCAAAGACGTTCGTCTCATCGTGCTGGCCGACTCTTCCATGCCGTTCGACTGGCTGCAGAACCAGCTGATCGTCCCTGCGGGCGGGGAACTCGTCGTCGATCAGGCGACCTGCTTCGACTTGGAGAGTTCGGCTGGAACGCAAGAGGACATTCCCCTTCGGTCCGGCGCTGAGCAAGGCGGCGTCGCTTGGATGAACTGGCCCCACTGGGTCGACGGAACCCGCGTCATCGTCCTGTCGTACCGGCAGATCGGGCCGGCCGGCCGGCCAGCCAGCGGCATGGTGTGGCTTGGTGAGCCGTATCCGGTCAGAGAAGGGGAAATTGCCATTCGGCTGTCGACCGACCAAGAGCTGTATTACAACTCAAGTTTAGGCCAGTCGCCTGCGATTTCCGACGAGAAGCCGTACTTCTGGTACCGCTGGTATTACGCCCAGCAGCCAGCCAGACGGGGAAGCTACGGGCTGATTGACCGGTCGGATCCGTACTTGGTTCTCAGCCTGACGTCCGGGACGAACAGAATTGCAGAGGCTATGCAGTCCGCTGAGTCTCAGCCGGCTGAAAACCTCCCCGGAGCGATTCGCCCGTTTTCGGCCTCTGACACGCCCCAGCAGATTGTCCAAGAACTTGACGCGGCGTGGAAAGACAGCCGGATTCATATGTCAGGCGCCAGAGTGGCACGGGACTTGGCATATCGGGAACTTCCGCTGACGGACACTGAATTGGCGGCGGCGATGTGCGCGCGGCTTCGTCAGGGCGGCTTCGACGCTCATATTTGGTGGCAGTCTCCGATGGGGATCCAAAAAGACATGCCCGACGCGCCGGAAGTCCTGTACCGGCCCGCTCTGTCCATCAAGGCGCCCGGCCAAAGCAAAGCGTGGTTTTACTTCCCCGGCGGGACCAGCGACCCGGGGCGGCAGCCGGAGGCTCTCGACGGTCGGTATCTGTTCGGCGTGAAGTCCAGCGCAAAGCCTAAAGGGAAATCCAGCGGGAAAGTCATTCCTCGCTATATGAAAGCCGGAAGCTTTGTGAACATGCGGCTGACTGCCGTCTGGGACCTGAACGCTCAAAATGACGGCACGGTTTCGGGAACCGCCACGTTCATCGTCCGCCGTCCATGGCCCAGTATCGTTTTCCCGAATGGCGCGGGAAAAGACGGGCTGCAGAACTTCAGCAGCTTGGGCGACTGGTATCACGGTACGCCGCTTGATATCTCGACAGAGCCGGACGGAAGCGTCAAGGTCAAGTTCGCCGTTTCGAAAAAATCCGCCGTTCCGGCAGAGAAGGGCTTGATGGTCTCCCTGCCGTCCCTTGAACTGCCGGCGTTTGATCAGCTGAGAGCTCTTTCCGGACAGGTGGGGCTGAAGTTCCCGTTCGTCATGGAGCAGAGCTACACGGTTAAGATCCCGGGAAAGATGCACCCGATGGTGCTTCCGAACAGAGGCAGTCAGGTTCTTCCCGGCGCCGAGTACTCGGTTACTCAAAGGTTTAACCGGGTTCAAAACGCCGTGACCAGTCAGGAAAAGATCATCGTCAAGACCACAGAAGTTGACAGCTCTTGGGCTGAGCAGTTCTACAAACTTCTTGGGCTTTGGGGGCTTTGGAAGAACAACTCGCTGGCACTGGTGCTGTAAGTCAGCAGTTCGGAAAGTCATTTTGCAAGCTCCGGCGAACGTCGGAGCTTTTCTGTTCAAGAGAGGAAGAAGCACATGAACGAAAGTCTTGCTGCACTGCAAACCAGCGTTACCGCCGCGCTTGCGAAGATCGCTCAGGAAAAGGGCATTCAGCTTCCTGAGACGTGCCGCGTCGAGTTTGAAAGGCCCAAGGACGAATCTCACGGCGACTGGGCGACCAACGTCGCCATGAAGTGCGCCAAAATCCTTGGAACGCGACCCAGAGACTTGGCCGAGCGGCTGACGTCGCTGATCGACGATTCAAAGCATATCGCTTCGATGGAAGTGGCCGGCCCTGGGTTCATCAACTTCCGCCTTTCAAACCAGTGGATGGACGACTTGGTGGCCCGAATCGCTGAAAACGGGGAAAACTACGGCAAAAGCTCTGTCGGCGCTGGCCGGTCCGTTCAGGTGGAGTTCGTGAGCGCCAACCCAACAGGCCCTCTGCACGTGGGGCACGGTCGGGGCGCGGCTGTCGGCGATGTGGTCGGCAACATCTTGGCGTTTGCCGGTTGGAAAGTCGAAAAGGAGTACTACGTCAACGACGCCGGCCTGCAGATCAACATTCTCGCCAAGTCCATCTTGGCCCGGTATTTTGAGCTGCAGGGCTGCCCGGAGAAGCTGCCGTTCGACGACGCGCCGGGAGCGATGTACAAAGGCGCGTACATTTACGACGAGGCCCGCCGGGTCATTGAGGCGGTCGGCAACAAGTTCGTGAACTCCTCTCAGGACGAGGCTCTGGCGTACCTTCGTCAGTTCGGCGCCCAGCATATTCTGGAGAACATCAAAAGCGATCTGGCTCGGTTTGGTGTGAAGTTTAACCAGTTCTTTTCGGAGAAGTCGCTGTACGACCGCGATTTAGTCAGGAAGGCCGTGGAGACGCTTCGGGAAGCGGGGTATGTCTACGAGAAGGACGGAGCCCTGTGGTACCGGTCCACCGACTTCGGCGACGACAAAGACCGGGTTCTGTTCCGTTCCACCGGGGAGCCCACGTATTTTGCCTCCGACGTGGCGTACCATAAAGAAAAATTCGACCGGGGCTTTGACCGGGTCATTGACGTGTGGGGTTGCGACCACCACGGCTACGTGCCGCGGATCAACGCGGCGCTTCGCGGCCTTGGGAAGGACGAGGGCGATTTCAACGTCCTTTTGATTCAGTTCGTCAACCTAGTCAAAGACGGCCAGATCGTCGGCATGTCGACCCGAGGCGGAAAGTTTGAGACCTTGGCGTCGCTGCTGGATGAGGTCGGCGTCGATGCGGCCCGGTATTATTTCCTGATGCGACGCTCGGACAGCCAGCTGGATTTTGACATGGATCAGGCCAAGCGGGAGTCATCGGACAACCCGGTGTACTACGTCCAGTACGCTTACGCGCGGATTGCCAGCCTGACGCGCAAGGCGCAGGAGAAAAACATCGACATGACCAAGCCGCTTCCGTTTGACGGGCGTCTGATGACGTCGCCGGAGGAAAAACGCCTTCTGACGGCTCTTGAGACGTTCCCGGGCGAGCTTGAACGGGCGGCCGCGGGATTGGAGCCTCACCTGCTGGTGACGTACGTCCACGAGCTGAGCGGGCACTTCCACGCCTTTTACAACAGCTGCCGGATCCTCGACGAGGACGAGCCGCTTCGGTCGAGCCATTTGGCTCTCGTTCAGGCCGTCAGGACGGTCCTGAAAAACTGTTTCGGCATTCTGGGATTTTCAGCGCCTGAAAGGATGTAAAGATGCGGCTTCGGTGGGCTATTTTCCTCGCGGTTTTAGGACTGGGCGCTGCAGTGTACGTCACCACCTGGCGGCGGGAGGTCGCTCATCGTCAGGAAGTTCAGGCGTATCTGGCCCAAAAACAGGAGGAGGCCCGCGCGGCTCAAGACCAACTGGCCCGCCGGAAAGATCACGTCGAGTTCCTGAAAACGCCTGAAGGGCAGGCGTGGGCGGCCCGTCGGGATTTGAACATGGCGTTTCCCGGGGAGAAAATCTACCGTCTGGACGACGGCTCCTTGCAGGAGCCCAAGAACTGATATATAATCCCTAAATGCAGTTCCCTGCCCTTCATGAGGAGGGCCACAGTCCATAGGGAGGAGGTGGTGCACGTGCGTCTCTACGAAATGATGGTCATTATCAATCCGTCCGTCGAAGAGCACAGCGCCGAAATCAAGGGTATTGAGGAGTTGGTTGCCCGTCTCTCCGGAGAAGTAACCAAGTCTGACCTCTGGGGAAAACGCCGTTTAGCCTACGAGATCAAGGGCCTCAACGAGGGCATTTACGTCGTGTTCGAGCTGAAGCTCGATCCGTCGGCATTGTCGGAGCTCGATCGGCTGATGAAGCTGCGTCCGAACGTCGTCCGTCACATGGTGACCGTTCGGGACGAGAAGTAGGAGGCTTTTCACCATGGCACGGGGATTTAACCGAGTGATTCTGGTAGGAAACCTGACGAAGGATCCGGAACTTCGCTACACGTCTAGCAAGACGCCGGTAGCGAGTTTTACCTTGGCGGTCAACCGCACGTGGAAGGGCAAGAACGGAGAGCTTCAGGAGGACGTGGCGTTTGTTCCCATCGTCGTCTGGGGCGCTCAGGCCGAAAACTGTGAGCGGTACCTTTCCAAGGGGCGGGCGGCCCTCGTTGAGGGGCGCATTGCCACCCGGTCCTATGAGGATAAGTCCGGACAGAAACGGTACGTGACTGAAGTCGTCGCCGACACAGTTCAGTTCCTCGGCGGCGGAAGCCGGGACGGCGATCAGTCCGAAAGTTCAGGACCTCGCCAATCGTACGGCGCTCCTAAGCGCGGCGACGAGCCGGCCAATCTTCGGTCTGGCTTCTCGTCATACGGCGAGGACGACAGTTTCCCGATGGATATCTCCGAAGTCGGTCCTTCCGGCGGCGAAGCGGAGATCCCCTTTTAGCCAGCAGAAACATTATTGAGGAGGTCAGGAAATGCCCTTTCAGGGAGGAAACAACAACCGGCGGCGGGGTAAGCGCCGTCCGAAGGTTTGCTATTATTGCGCTGATAAGCTCGAACACGCCGACTATAAGGACGTGGATCGGCTGAGAAAATACGTGAGTGAGCGCGGGAAGATCGTTCCCCGCCGGGTGACTGGCAACTGCGCCAAGCACCAGCGCCAACTGACGATTGCCATTAAACGGGCGCGTTTTATGGCTCTGTTGCCGTACACTGCCGATTAGTTCAGATTTGGACGCAGGGGAGGGGAAGCCGACGCGGCTTCTTCTCCCTTTTTTCAAAGAAAGGGGATGCCCAGATGAATCTTCGGATGCGTTCACCGGCGGCGGCTCTGTCCTTGGGCGTCCTGTCCGGGGCGTTCTATGCGGCGTGGAACCTTCCATTCGTCAGCTTCGCCGTGATGTTGTGCGCCGTGCCGTTGGCCGTCGCGTCCCGTCTTCTTGGGCCGGCCGGCGGCGTCGGGGCGCTCGCCTGCGCCGCCGGGACCGTTGCGGCTGTCCTGTCGCCCTATCACGCTCTGGCTTTCTTTTTAGCTTGGGGGGCCTGTGGGCTCTGCCTTGGTCTCGCGGCCAGAAGCCAAAGCGCCGGGGAAACGTTTCTGGCCGGGCTGACCGCCACGATATTGGGCATGACGGCGTTGGGAGGCTGGCTCTTTTACGCCACAGGCCAAGGGCCGGCTAAACTTCTCGTCGCCAGCCTGACTGGCCTCTACCGAAACGTGCTGCTCCAAGCGCCTCAGGCCGCGGCGTATTTCGGCGCGGTGCGTCAAGCGGCTGCGGTGGTGCCGACCGTGTTTCCGTCGATTCTCGTCTTGAGCGCCATGTGGCTGACAGCCCTCTCTTACGGTTTGTCGTCGCTACTGCTCCGTCGGACGGCCCTGCCGATGCCGAAGCTGCCCAAGGTGACGGAGCTGCGAATGCCTTCCAGCGTTCTTTGGGCGTACCTTTTCAGCTTGGCGGCGCTGGTGCTGTCGCGGCTGTCGTTTCAGGCGGCCCAAGTCGCTTTTATCGTCGGGGTGAACCTTGAGCTGGTCATTCGGGCGCTGCTACTCGTACAGGGGCTGTCCTTGGCCGGCTGGTGGGCAAAACGGTTCGGATTAAGCGGGTGGATCTCAGTTCCGCTTCTTATCGCTGCGGTTGCCGTGCCGGTTCTCGAGCAGGGGGCCGTGGTGCTGGGTGTCGTAGACCTGTGGCTTGACATCAGGAAACGCTACGGAGGTGTGAAACAATGAAGGTTATTCTTAAAGAAGATGTCCGCAAGTTGGGCAAGAAGGGCCAAGTCGTGGAAGTTTCCGACGGGTACGGGCGCAACTACCTGATCTCCCGCGGGCTGGCCGTTGAGGCGACCGCCTCGACGATGAAGGTTCAGGCGGAACGCGACGCGGCGGAGCGCCGGAAGGACGAAAAGCTTCGGGCGGAAGCCGAGTCGGTGAAGGCCCGCATCGCCGGGAAAGTTGTTCGGGTGTCTATCCCGGCAGGCGAGGGCGGAAAGCTGTTTGGAGCCGTTACCAGCGCGCAGATCGCCGAGGCCCTGGGGGCCCAGTACGGCGTGAGCGTGGATAAAAAAGACGTCAAGCTCGACGGCGTGATCAAGGCCCTCGGCGGTTATCCGCTGACCCTGAAGCTTCACCCTGCCGTCGACGCTTCCATGACCGTTTCCGTCGAGGCTCAGTAATGCCCGTCCCGCAGGTCAGATCCCTCCCGTCGAGCCCAGAGGCTGAACGTGCGGTGATCGGCGGCTGCCTGCTGGATCGAAACGCCCTCATTGAGGTTCAGGACATTCTGTCCCCGGATGACTTCTTCGACGCCCAGCCCAGAAGGGTGTTCGAGGTCATGTGCGACATGACCCGGAGGGAACGGCCGGTCGACGTCCTGACGACGAAAGATGAGCTGAACCGGCGGGGTGACGGGGATCCGGCGTCGGACCAAAACTTTTTGGTCGAGTGCGCGGACATGCTGCCCACGGCGGCGAACGCGGCGTACTACGCCCGCATCGTTCAAGAGCGGGCGCTGAGACGACGCGTGATTCAGGCGGGGCAGAAAATCGCCCAGTTAGGGTACGAGGGGCAGTGCGAGACCGAGGAGCTGTTGGAAGAGGCCGAGCGGATGATTTTTGAGATCTCCCGCCGGCGCAACTCGTCCAACTTCCAGCGGGTCGGCGACCTGCTGTCTGAGGCAATTGAACAGATTCAGGCGGCCTGCGCTCGGGACGGCGATCTGACCACCGGCGTTCCCACCGGGTTCAGCGAGCTTGACCGGCTGACCGGCGGCCTGCAGCGCGGCGCGCTGAACATTTTGGCCGCCCGTCCTTCGATGGGGAAAACGGCGCTCGCTTTGAACGTGGCCCGGAACGTGGCGGTCAAGCAGGGCAAGCCGGTTTTGGTCTTCAGCCTCGAGATGGGGGCGCTCCAGCTGGCTCAGCGTCTGCTCGGCGCCGAGGCTCGGATTAATATCCACGACATGTTCAGCGGCCTGATGCAGGGCGGCGATTGGGTTCATCTGACCGAGGCGGCCAGCGTCTTGGACAAGGTGCCTCTTTACATCGACGACCGGTCCCTGATGTCCACCATGGAGCTCAAGGCCCAGTGCCGAAGGTTTAAGGCTCAGCACGAGGACTTGGGGCTGATCGTGGTCGACTACCTTCAGCTGATGAACTCGGCTCGCCAGGCGGAGAGCAAACAGCAGGAAGTGGCCGAGATATCGCGTGGCCTGAAGGCCGTGGCTCGGGAGCTGGACGTGCCGGTGTTGGCGCTCTCCCAGCTTTCACGGGCCGTCGAAAGCAGAAACGACAAGCGGCCTCAGCTGTCCGACCTGCGCGACAGCGGCGCTATCGAGCAGGACGCCGACTTGGTGGCGTTCCTCTTCCGACCGGAGTACTACGATAAGGACAAGGACCCCGAAGAGACGAGCAGCGTCTCATTTGTCGATATCGCCAAGCACCGCAACGGCCCGACAGGGACGGCGAACTTGGTGTTTATCAAGGAGTTCACTCGCTTCGAGGACGCCAGCACTCGGCTTGACCCTTCAAGAATGTAAGATGCCACGGCAGAAAAAGCGCCCGTTCATCCCGCGGTTGCGGGACGAACGGGCGCTTTCGTGTCTTCACGCCGTTACTTTTTTGGCGGCTCGGGCGTCCAGCTGAAGTCGTCCAGCCCGACGGCCTGGACGCGGCGCCTGAGGTCCAACTTGATTCGCTCCAGCGCGGCGCTGTCCTTGCCCTCACACCTGAGGGCGATCACAGGCTGAGTGTTCGACGCTCGAATCAGCCCCCAGCCGTCACCGTAGAGGATTCGCACGCCGTCAACCGTCACGGCCTCGTGGTCCTTGACGGCCTGATCGGTGATCTCCTTGACCTTCTCGAATTTTTCGCTGTCCGAGCAGGGGATACGAACTTCCTCGGTGCCGATGTACTTCGGCATGTCGCTGACCAGCGCGGACATCGGCCCCTTCGTCCGGGAGAGGAGCCTGAGGAACCGGCCGGCGGCGTAGAACGAGTCGTCGAAGCCGTAGAACTCGTCGGCGAAGAACATGTGTCCCGAGTACTCGCCGGAGAAGAGCGCGCCGATTCGCCGCATCTCGGCCTTAACGAGCGAGTGTCCCGCCTTGTAATAGTACGGGACGCCGCCTAAGCGACGCACTTCGTCCTCTAACGCCTGAGAGCACTTGACCTCGATGATGGCGGTCGCGCCTGGGTGCTTGGGCAGAAGCTCGCGCCAGATGAGTGCCATGAGCACGTCGCCCCAGATGATCTCGCCTTTTTCGTCAACGACGCCGATTCGGTCCGCGTCGCCGTCAAAACCGAAGCCGATGTCGGCGTGGACTTCCCTCACAAGCTTGGCCAAGTCAGCCATGTTGGCTGACTTCTGTGGGTCCGGGTGGTGGTTCGGGAACGTCCCATCCGGCGTCTCGTAAAGCGCCGTGACCTTGCAGCCTAACGACGTGAGGAACTGACGGATCCCGAGCCCGGCCGTCCCGTTGGCCGTGTCCGTCACGACGTGCAGAGGTCGGTCGAGGACGATTTTGCTTTTCAGCATGGCCAAGTAGTCGGGCCAGAGGTCTTTCTTCTCCGTCCCTCCCTTGCGCGCTGACAAATCGAAGTCACCTTCCAAAGCCATACGGCCGACTTTTTGAATTTCCTCGCCATACAGCGTAGCCCTGCCGAGCGCCAGCTTGAGCCCGTTCATCTCCTTCGGGTTGTGGCTGCCTGTGATCATGACGCCGCCGTCGGGCTTGAGCTCGAACAGGCTCCAATAGAGCAGCGGCGTGGTGGTGACGCCGAGGTCGATCACGTCCAGCCCGCAATCGGTCAGGCCGGCGATGACGCTCGCGCGGATCCGTTCGGTCGAGAGCCGGACGTCGCCGGCGACCGTGACCCGACGGCCGCCCTTGCGGGTCAGGTAGGTCCCGAACGCCCTGGCGATGGCTAGGACGTTGGCGTCGCACAGGTCAGTATCCGCGATGCCGCGGATATCGTATTCCCGGAAGATGGTTGGGGAAAGAGCTGGTGTCATGGAGGTTCCTCCTTCGAGCTTTTTGAGGGCAAATAGCCGACGTGACGAAGCGAAATTCGGGCAGTCGAATAGCTGAACGCAATAATAAAAATTGTAAATTGCAAATCATCTTGCCGTGGCGCGCCGCCTTTATCCCGTTTTTGGAGAAGGGCCGTTGATATAATACGATCAGAAACGGGGGGAGTGCGGATGGCATTGGATAGCGGAAAGCCGAGGGGGGAAAAGGAATACAGTCCATGGGGACTTCTCTTTGTCCTGTCCATGTCCCTGTGCATCTGCATGCTGGGAATCGGCATCGTGAATCCATTGCTTCCATTATACGCGGTTCGCATGGGCGCTGGAGGGGCTTTCCTTGGAGCGGTCATGGGCGCATTTTCGCTGAGCCGAATGACAGCCACGTTCTTTTCCGGCCCGATGGCGGACCGATTTCCCCGCCGGACGCTCATGCTGGGCGGTTTGAGCCTCTACGCCGCCGCGTCGGTTGGGTACATCTTCGCGTCGAAAGCGTGGCACCTGATGGCCGTTCGCCTGCTGAACGGGGTCGGAAGCGCGTTTGTCATTCCCGTGGCGATGGCTATCGGCGCCGAGGTGGCGCCGCCCGGCAAGGAAGGACGCTTCTTCGGCACGATGCAGATGGCGACCTACTTGGGGGTCGGCTTAGGGCCTCTGCTGAGCGGCGTAACCTACGAGCACTGGGGCGTTAAAGCACCGTTTCTCGTCATGTTCGTCAGCTGCTCTGTGGCGGTGGTCGCGAGCCTGATAAAAGTTCCCAAGGGAATCGGCGATTCCTCTCACGACACGAAGTCCCTGTGGCGGTCTATGGGCGGCATTCTGGCTGACCCGGTTCTCTTTCGGGTCATGCTGTACCAGCTGATGACCACCTTTGGCCGCGGCATGACGATGCTTCTGATCCCAATTCTGGCGAATCGGCACGGCCTGTCGGTCTCCCAGATCGGTTATCTGGTCGCCGGCGTGTCCATCTCGTCGGCACTGCTCCAGCAGGTCTCAGGTTGGCTGGCGGATCGGATTTCTAAACGATGGCTGGCAGTCGTCAGCTGTATCCTGACCGGGTCCGTCCTGCTGGCTCTGCCTCTGCCCCGCACCTTCGCCGGGTTCATGTTGGTATCGGTCTTGTACGGGGGCGCCAACGCCATCGGTATCCCCGCGACGCTGGCATTTGTGAGCCAGCGAAGCCACATCTACGGCTCCGGCGTGTCGATGGGCGCGTACAACATTGCGTTCGGCATCGGCATGACGGCCGGCCCGATTTTAGGCGGCAGCTTGGAGTCCCACGGCATGGAGGGAACAGCCGTTGCGATTGTGGCGGCCTGTTTGGCTGTCGTTTCCGCCGTGATGGCTCACCCATGTCTGAAGGAGCGCCGTCCGGACTGCGGCTCCGTCTCTGGCGCAGGCGAAGAAAGTGAGTTACAATAGCCCCAAAGATTTCAAACGAACTATTGGAGGTCATTCGCTGTGGAAAAAATCGAACATGCCTCGATTAACGGGGTTGAAGTTCATAACTTGGTCGAGCAGGACTGCGAAGAGGATATCCTGTACAACGGGGATATCTACTTGGACGGTAAGCAGATCGGTAGCTTCTCCGAGCGTCTCGACAAGCCGATGGAGCTCGACGTGCCGGCCACGTATCAGTCGGTGCTGCGCTCCCGCCAGCAGGATTATCTGGAGGCCGTGGCCGACGAGGGAGAGAAGCTGGACGGCGAGGTATTTTTCCTCGATCTGATTGAGCTGGAGCGGTACCTGCAGATGTTCGAGCGGGGGAAGGAAGAAGGCTGCGCCTGCCTGCTGGTGAATTACACCGCCGACGGCGTGGACATCTTCAACGTGGAGAAGGAAGAGGACGTGGAGGAGATCGTCAAGGAAGAGGGCTTTGAGGAGTTCCAAGTCTTTTCCGAGTACGATCACTTCGTCATCAACTGCTGAAGCCTGAAAAATAAAATGGCAGAGCCTTTTAAGGCTCTGCCGTTTTTTATTTCAGACCAAGTTTTGCGTCAAGTTTTGCCTTGTCGAACCCGATGATGTACTCGCCGTCGATTTCCGTCACGGGAACGCCCATCTGTCCGGTCTTTTCTACCAGGGCCTTGATGACGGCCCGGTCCTTCGACACGTCAATTGCCTCAAACTCAACGCCTTTTTTTGTCAGGTAATCCTTAAGCTTGGCGCACCAAGTGCAAGTGGGTGAAGAGTATACCTTAATGGTCATGTTCGTTCTCCTTTCGTCAGGGGGAAACCCCCTAGAAGTTAGTCCTATTATACCCAAGAAATTACTGGCGACGAGAGGGCTTCCCGCCGGTATTCTATCCCCGATTTTACGTAACGGAAAATAACTCGACGAGGTTTACATTACGGAAGAACTGTCAGTTTTTCCCTTGTCTTGAGCCGGCCGTCAGTTTAGACTTTAATAAAAGTTTGCCGCCTAGGCGACAGAAGGGAAACTGGCATGAGAAAAATATATCGTCGAAGCCTTGCTGGGCTTTGCACGGTTTTGATTATCCTCGTGGCAGCCTGCGCTGTTCTGCTGTTCGTCGGGGATTGGGGCGCCCGTCTGGCGTCCCGGTACGGAAAACAATACTTGGCCGGCGTTCCGTTAGACGTGACGTTTGACGATCTTCGCGGCAACTTGGGGTCAGGATATGACCTGACCGGCCTGTCGCTGCGGACTCAAAGCGGTTCTGACGTGCTGGAGCTGAAAGACCTTCGCTTTGGGCTGAGCCGATTGTCCCTGTCGCCGTTGGGCGGCTCGCTCGACCTTCGGTCGTCCGGCCTGAGGCTGACGGCTGGGAACCTGTCCGAATTTTTTAAAGACGTGGACGCCGCGTTTCCGTCTGAGCCAGAGAAGCAGCAGGAGCCGTTTCACAGCCCCCTTCAGTTGGGAACGGTGTTGATTGAGGACTGGCAGGGCACTGACCTGCCGTGGGCTGTTGAGAGGCTGTCCGTCGCTCCGGGCGAAAAGTTCAGCCAGCTGGAGGCGTCCCTTTCGTGGCAGGGCGTGCCGATTCACCTGTCCGGCCTCGTGAGCCCGGACCTGAACGACCCGGCCGGGAACGTGACGGTTCAAGCATTGGACGCGTCGATCACTCTGTCTGGCAGGCTCTCCGAAGGGTTTGACGTGACGCTGTCAGGGCTGAAGCTCGATAAGTTGAAGGAGCTGGAACGGTCCCTTGAGCCGCTTCAGCTGGGCGGAAGCCTGTCGGGTTCAGTCAGGCTCGTCCCAACGAAAAACGGGTGGGCCATCTCGGGGCGGCTGAGCGGCCAAGATCTGGCAGCGCTCGGGTCGCTGATAGGGAGTTTTGTTCTTCCATTTAAGTACGACGGCAGCATGGCGTCGGTGGACGGCGCTTCGGGGACGGTTTTCGGCGGGGCGTTGGCGGCTGACGGGACGTTTGACGCCGGGGATCCGAACTTCCCACTTTTCCTGCAGGTTAAATTGACCGGCGCGCGGCTCGATAAGGCGCCGGGCGTGAAAGGCACAGGCGCCGGCGTTGGCTTAGGCGCCGTTGACGTTCAGTTGGCCGGGCCGCTGAAGGAACTGAGCGGCAAGGCGTCCTTTTCCGACGCTAGACTGTCCTGGCAGGGGCTGACGGCTCAGAAACTCAAAGGTCAGGCGGCGTTCGACCTGGGAAACGCGGATTTTTCCCTGTCCGGTCAAGTGCTGGGCGGGAGCCTGAACGCTTCCGGAACCGTCGGGGAGACCGTGAAGGCCAAGGCATCGCTCAAAGGGGCGAACCTGTCGGGGCTCTCGGTACTGCTTCCGGGCGTCTCTCCTAAAGGAAAGGTGACCGCGTCGGCAAGCGCCGAGGGGCCGAGGCAGAACCCGAACTTCTCGCTTTCGCTGCAGGCTTCCGGCCTCGGCGGCAAGGGAGTGACCGTTGACTCGCTGTCGGCAGAGGCCCTCGGCTCGATGGAGGAAATTAAACTTTCTTCGCTGAAAGCAGGGCTGTTCGGCGGCTCTTTAAAGGCCTCCGGGGCGTTTCGGCTCGCGTCCGGCGGTCTCTGGGGCGACTTGGAGGCTTCGGCGGGCGGTTTCACCGCCAAGGGACTGAAAAAGGGCTGGCCTGCCAGTCCGGTGAGCAGTCTGGGCAAGAACTCCGCGTCGGCGTCGGTGCACCTGCAGGGGCCAAAGCGGTCAGCTGCCGCCAAAGTTTCCGCGGCCAGCGCGGTCGTCTCCGGCACGGCTCTGAAAGACGCGGTTTTTTCTGCCGACTGGGATGGCAAACGGCTGATGGTGAACAAGGCTGGGGTTAAATTGCTGGGCGGGCAGACGGATTTATCCGGAGACGTCACGTTAGAGGCCGACCCGGCTTTGAACCTTTTCGGTACGGCGTCGAAACTGGACCTCCGGGCGCTCGGAATGCCGCTGAGCGGTTTCGTCAACGGCAAGGTGAAGCTGGGCGGAACGGTCAGCAAACCGCAATTGGACGCCCAAGTGAATCTTCCTCAGCTGGCTGTGGGGCGGCTGGTGCTTCAAAATTGTGTGCTGGCAGCGTCAGGCTTTGGAAAGTACAGCGTTCGCCTTTCGGCCGATGGGCCGGACGGCAATCTGCTCAAAGGCGAAGGGACGTTCTCCCTTCCGGCAGACGGGGCCGGCGGCACGGTAGATCTGACCGCTGAGCTGTCGCGTTTTGATTTGTCGTCCGTCGTGCCGCCGATGACGCCGCTGTCCGGCCTGATATCCGGACAGCTGACGGCGAAGGGGAGCCTGCTCCAGCCGTCCGTGACCGCCAGAGTTTGGTCTGACAAGATACAAAGCGGCGCCATCACGGTGTTGAAGCCGGAAGCTCAGGCCGTGATGACCCAGCTGGACAAAATCGACGTGACGATGGCGGCCGGGCTGGGCGACCGGCGTCCGGAGGCTAAAGCGCTTGTGACGCTGAAAAACGGGATCAAGGCGGAGTTCCATTCCAGCGCCCAAGGGATACCGCTTTCGGCGCTAGTTCCTGACGCTAAAGACGTTTTAGCTGGTCGGCTGAGTTGGAAGGTGAAGGGAAAATTCACGCCGAAGGCGGGCGTCCAAGCGGACGGCTTGGTCTCGTCAGATCGGCTCGGAACGCGGTGGATCGCCTTGGACGACCTGTCGCTGCCGATGACGGTCCGAAGCTCGGTGCTCAAGATACCCGCCGGAACGGCGTCCTTGGTCGGCGCACCCGTAACCATTCAGGCGACGGGCGACCTGAAATCGCAAAATCTGAAAGCGGCTCTCGACGCGTCAAACATTCAGGTAGACCGCCTCGTCGCGCCGTTCAAGGTGCCGGGGAAATTTTCCGGCGCGATGGAGCTTCACGCCAAGGCTGATTTCCAGATGGGCGGGCTGCTGTCAGGCGCGCTGACCGGCGAGGTAATCGGCAAGGACGTCTTTATTAACGACGTGCCGTACATGAAGCTCGTGACGTCCGGCTCTCCTGTGAAGATTAAAAAGGCTCTGATCACATTTCGGGCCACCCCGGACGAGGTGTTCATCCTGCCCGGGAGCACCATGTCCGCGTGGGCAGACGACCCGGTATTTTCATACGTGGCGTTCAGCGGGCCGGTGTGGCGTCAATCGTTGGAGTCTGTGCCCGGCGTCCCGAAGGACCTTTTGGCCGGCAGCCGGGATACGGTCAAACTGGCTGTAAACGGCAACTTCAATGTCAAGGCGCTGAACAGCCTTTTGGGCGGTATCGGCGTTCTTATCCAAGGCGGCATGGAGGGCGCGGATCCCAAGGAGCTGGCCAGCGGCTTTGTCCAAGGGCTCATCGGCAACGCAAAGAACCAGTTCAGGGACGTGTCGTTCACCGTGGCCGGGCCGTATGACGACCTTCGGGTCGACGACCTGAAAATCGAGAACGAAATATCCTTCGCCCGAAAGAATGACTGGGCGTATGGGGCTGGGCACATTGGCGACGAGTCGAAGAAGCAGGAGACCAGCTACTCGTTGAAGTTCAAGATCCCAGTCGGCCCCGGCGAAGGAAAGGGCAGCTCGGTCGGGGAGCAGGCCACGAACCAGATTCTGAAACAGATCGTCGACAGCCTGATTCAAGGGGCAGAGGAGTAAGATAGACGATTGATATTTTGCGGCATTACGGTATAATGCACTCACAAACGAATACTCTTATCAAGAGCGGCGGAGGGACTGGCCCTATGAAGCCCGGCAACCTGCCTGAAAAGGTATGGTGCTAAGACCAGCGGCGAACGAGTTCGCCGGATGATGAGAGAAGCTCGGTGAACGCGGCCTCTTCTCATTGGTGAGAAGAGGCCTTTTTCCTGTCCCGTCAGGGGATAATCGAAAGGAGAACGGCATGAAAGAACGAGTGTTTATTACTTCTGAATCGGTGACCGAAGGCCACCCGGACAAAATTGCGGACCAGATATCCGACGCGGTGCTTGACGCGGTTTTGGCCGAAGATCCAATGGGCCGGGTGGCCTGCGAGACCCTTGTGACGACTGGACTCGTCCAGATCGCCGGCGAGATCACCACCACGGCGCGGCTCGACTATCCGGACATTGCCCGGGGCGTTGTCCGCGAGATCGGCTACACCCGTGGCAAGTTCGGCTTCGACTGCGATACCTGCGCGGTGGTCACTTCCATCGACCGGCAGTCTCCCGACATCGCGATGGGCGTTGACCAGTCCTTGGAGCGCAAGGGCGGGGACGAGAGCAATGACGAGGCGGTAGGCGCCGGAGATCAGGGAATGATGATCGGCTACGCCACCGACGCGACGCCCGAGTTCCTTCCCGAGCCGTTTGCTCTGGCCCAGAGAATGGCCCGCCGGCTCACCGCGGTCCGCAAGGTCGGCGAGCTGACGTACCTGCGCCCGGACGGTAAGACTCAGGTGACTTTGGAATACGAAGGGGGCAAGGCGGTTCGGGCGGACGCCATCGTCGTCTCGACCCAGCACAACCCGGAAGTCTCCCTCGAGCAGCTTCGTAGCGACGTGAAGCGCCTCGTTATCGAGCCTGTCATGCCGAAAAACCTGATGGACGGCAAGACGAAGTTCCTCATCAATCCCACGGGGCGGTTTGTTCTGGGCGGCCCTCACGCCGACACAGGGCTCACGGGGCGCAAGATCATCGTCGACACCTACGGCGGCATGGTTCCCCACGGGGGCGGCGCGTTCTCCGGCAAGGACCCGACGAAGGTTGACCGCTCGGCGGCCTACATGGCCCGCTACGCGGCGAAGAACGTCGTCGCTTCCGGGCTGGCTCATCGCTGCCAGATTCAGGTGGCCTACGCCATTGGGGTGGCCGAGCCGGTGTCGTTGATGGTCGAGACGTTCGGCACCTCTCAGGTGTCTGAAGAGGCCCTGACCAAGGCCCTGCGCCAAGTTTTCGACTTCCGTCCGGCGGCGATTATCCGGACGCTGGACCTTCGCCGGCCCCAGTACCGGCGGCTGGCCGCCTACGGGCACATGGGCCGGATTGACCTCGACCCGCTGCCCAAGTGGGAGAACACCGATAAGGCTGATGAGCTTCGCCGCCTTTTGAGCTGACATAAAAAGCCGCGCCGCCGTGTTCAGGCAGCGCGGCTTTTTACGAGTTCGGAAGGCGTCGTTTGCCGGGTTCCTTTCTTGTCGTCGGATGTTAAAATAAGTTAAAAGTTTCTACGGCCAAAGGGTTCCTAGTTGATGAGAGGAGGACGCAGATGAAGAAGAGCATTTTGGCAGCACTATCACTTCTGCTGGTATCGTCGGCGGGGTGGGCGTTCACCAACGAGCCTGACGGGTTCGGGAACATCACTTGGGGCGGGTCGAAGGACTCGCGGCCGGATCTGTCGGTTCAGCAGGACGCCCGCTACGGATCCCGGCCTGTTTTGACCAGCAAGTGGTATACGTCGCCGACCGAAACGTTCGTCTTGGGTGGCGTGACGATGGACACCCCGGTGTACGGATTCGACCCTGACTTGGGATTCTGGGACGTGACAGCCAGCTCGAGGGAGCGGCTGAGCGAGGACCAGAAGGCAGAGCTGAAAAAGTGGCTGATTCAGACCTACGGCGAGCCTGACTATTCCGGCACGTTCAAGCCCGTGTTTGGCCCTCAGTCGCCGGCGCTGTCGTGGCGCGGTGACAAGACGCTTTTGCGGGTCGTGTTCTCCGCCACCGTCACGGTGGAGTACTCGTCCGCCCAGTTGGCCAATAAGGCCGTCCTGTTGGACGCGAAGCGCCGAACCAAATAGTTCGTTATGAAAAACGAGCCCCCGAAGGCCGAACCGGCCTTCGGGGCGTTCTTTTTTTATTCGCACAGGAATCGGCGGTGAACGGCGTTCAGCAGCTCGTCAATTCGGTCGGTGGCCACCAAGCAGGTTAGCCGGTTGCCGCTGGTCGTCAGCCGCCGCGGCGGCGTCTTCTGGTCGATCAGCAGCTGGGTCAGCGCGCGGGCCGTCTCCGGGTGGTTGCCGATCCCCGAGCCGATCAATGACAGCGAGACCAGTCCGCGGGTCACTGCCAGCGGCGTCAGGTTCCACCGGCGCCAAGCGTCGTCGACCGCCTTATCGCCCTGTTTGAACCAGACCGTGAGCCGCGTCTCAGTGACGGCGAAGTCGAGCGGCGAAGCTCCCTGATCGTCCAGCGACGAGAGGAGATTCCATGTTTTTTCCGTCCGGCTGAACACCGCTTCGGCCCAGCCGGTCTCGTGGGCGAGGGCGGCAATGCCGCTCCGCTCGTTCACGTCCTTCATGATCCAAGATCCCTCCGTTTCGTCAAAGCTGGACGCCAGATACACCGGAACGTTCAGCCGCGCGGCCAGTTCGACGCAGCGGGCTTGGAGAACCCGTGAACCGGCGTGAGAAAGCTCACAGCACAGCGAGACGTCCATTTGGGGAATCTTGTGGGCGTCCGGAACGATTTTCGGGTCGGCCGAGTAGAGGCCGCCAACGTCGGTGTAAATGGAGCACACTCGGGCGTCCAGCGCCGCTGCCAGAGCGATGGCCGTCAGGTCACTGCCGCCTCGGCCGAGGGTCATCACGTCGCCCCGGCTGTCCAAAGCCTGAAAACCGGCTACCACGGCGACGGCCCCTTCATCGAGCGTCTGTCGGACGCTTTGGGCGTCAAACGATGTGATGAGGGCACGTCCGTGCCTGCCCGCCGCGCAAATGCCGCACTGCCCGGCCGTGAGGGAACGGGCCATCACGCCTTGGGCCCGCAGGGCCAAGGCGAGCAGTGCGACGGACTGGATTTCGCCGGTGGCTAAAAGCTGGTCGACTTCCCGCTCGTCCCGGCCGTGAGGCGAGACGGTGTCGGCCAACTCCAACAGCTTGTCGGTCGTACGCCCCATGGCCGATACCACCGCGGCGACGCGCCAGCCGTCCTGACAGAACGAGCGGATTCTGGAAGCCACTCGGGCCAGCAGCGTTGGCGTCGCCACCGAGCTGCCGCCGAACTTGACGATCATGACCGGCGGGCAGTCTGCCGGCATCTCAGACCTCCCGCGGGCCGTCAGGGTTTTCCAGCCCTTCAACCTCGTTCAATTGGTACTCGGTGACGATTTTTTGCTCGATCACTCGTCCCGAGCCGCCGCAGTCCTCGCAGGACCGCTCGTCCGAACCCCAGCGGAGCGTTCCCAGCCCGCCGCAGCTCCGGCAGATCCGAACCTTCATGGTCTCGTCGTCAAACGACAGGTTTGGTCCCAGCTCGTCAAGTCCCAGCTCGTTTTTGAGCGTCTTGACGATAATCCGGCCGGTTCCGCCGCACTCGCTGCACTTGAACCGGTTCCCAGTCAGGTCTTGGCCGAACCCGACGCCCTTGCATTTTTTGCAGATCTTGATCTTCATCGTTTCGGGGTCGAACTGGACCCCGTGAACTTGGCGCTCCAAAGAATCACTCCTCGTCATGTCAGGCCGCTCATGCGGCCGCTATTTTCCGCCCGTCAGGCGCGCAACTTCGTCCGCAAGCGGGGCCTCGATGTCGCGTTCCTCGTCCAGCTGGGTCAGCCGTCCGTCCCGGAGAACTTGCCTGCCGCCGACGAAAAGCTCGCTGACTTTGCCGCGGCGAAGAACGCGGAAATCCGCCCAGCCGCCGACCCGCAGGTCTCCGACCGTCGACGTGCCGCAGAAAAACGGCGCTTGGCCGAGCCGCTCGATCGTCTGAGGCCTGACGACTCCGCTGAACTTCTTCGCCAAAAAAGCCCGCTCGCCCGACACGGACAGGTCGTCGTTGCTGGCTTCGCCGTCGGTGCCAAGCCAAGGGACGACCCCTGACGCGAGCATGGCCGGCAGATCGGGGAACCCGGCCTTGACGCGGGCGTTCATTCGGGCGTTCAGGACGACTTTCGCCCTGCCCTTCGCCAGCACGGACCGCTCGTCGTCGTCGAGCCAGCAGCAGTCGGAGAAAATCAGGCCGTCGAGGCCCGGAATTTCTCCTCGGTCGGCCAGCTGTTGCAGATAGACCAGCGGCCGCACGCCGAAGGCGTCGAGGGACAGCTTCACGTCCCCTTGGTCTTCCGACAGATGAAGCTGGACCGGCCTGTTCAGCTCGGCTCCCAGCCTGATTCCCGCGGCGATCGCCTGAGGCGTGTTGGCGTGAAAGCTGTGAAGCGCCGGGCAGACCGTGACGAGGTCGTCTTCCTCGCTCATCAGCTCGCGGACGTTTCGCGCCGCCACTTCGATCGGCTCGTAGTAGCTCTTTTGGGACGCCTTTTTCCCCTCGTAGGCGTTCTCGTTGATGATGTCGTAGTTCATCCGCCCGAAGACGAGCCGAATCCCCACGTCCCGAGCGGCGGCGATCACGGCTCGGGCGTTCTCGTTGTCCCGGTTGCCGTGCAGGTAGAACGAGACCATGACGCTGGAAACGCCGAGCCGGACCATACGGCCGAACGCCCGCCGGCAGGCCAGCCGGACGGATCGGGCCGTGAGGGAAACCGAATGCCGGTAAATGGTGTGCCGGCACCAGGTGCCCAGATCCCATGACGGGTCAACGATGTCGGTGTAGATTGACTGTTCTGGGTGGGAGTGAGCGTTAAAATCGCCGGCTTGGATCAGACAGTCCGAGTCGAAGACGGTCCCTTCGGCGGCGAACCCCGTCCGAATCGCGTCGATCCTTCCCCGGTAGTCCACCGAAAGCGCGCCTTCAAACTCTTTCGTCCCGTCCCAAATCTTTCCGGAAAACCACATGTCGATCCCCCCTGTTCGGGTACCATTATGAGGCAAAACGTGGCGCGGTCAAGCTGACGAAAAACGCCCCGGTTCATTACGAACCGGGGCGTTTTGTTACCGACGTCTTGACCGGCGCCGGGGGGAGTTCTTGCTTCTGCCGTTTCTCCACAGCACGACGGCCCAGTAAAGCCGGCTCATTTCGCGGAAGTCCCGCGGCTCGACTGATAAGATCCGCTGGAGTTTCTCGAGCCGGTAGTCCACAGTGGTCCGATGGACGTGGAGCAGTTCAGCGGCGCGGACGACGCTGAACCCGCTCTCGCACCACGCGGCAATCGTGTCCTGAAGCTCGTCGCCGTCGTTGCGGGCGAAAAGCGGCGCCAGCTCTCGCTCGACCAGCGCGTCCTGCAGGGTCATCTCAGACTTGAGAAGCAGCTCTTCAATTCGATAGCCGGAAATGCAGTGAATCGGCTCGGATGAGTCGGCGTTGCCGCCCATCTGGAGCGCTGCCAAAGCCTCGCGGTACGATGCCGACAGGCCGTCGATATCTCGGTGAATCCCGCCGATGCCGATTTTGCACGGCAGTTTGGCGGCAGTCAGCCGGTTCAGCAGGGTCTCGCAGCGCTTTTTCACGTCGTCCAGAACGCTTCGGGAGGACGTATCGTCGTCGCAGTTCACGGCGCAAAACGCCACAAACCGGTGCGGGCTCGTGGAGCCGCACAGGTCGCCCGGGTTGCCGAAGCATGTCCTGATTTCAGAAAGCAGGCGCTGCTGGGCCGAGTAATCGGCCCCGTGAGAGCTCCCTTCGTCCGGCTGGGACGTCTCGTTGAGGGCGACGACGCAGTAGCTGGACGAGGGGGTGTAGCCCATCAGCTCGGCCCGCGTCTCGTAGATTTTCGGGTCGTTGATTCCCTGTTTGAACAGGGCGATGTCGCTGACAAGCGCCTGGAAGTTGCGCTCTCGCTCCTGAAGTTCCGCCGCGGCGATGCGCTCTTTTAAGTACAGCTCGGCCTGGGTCTTCACCAGCAGGGCAAACGGACGAACAAGTTCGGGCGCGCCGGTCAGGGCGATGGTGCCGGCGACCTTTCGGTCGACGCCAAGAATTGGGTAGGTGACGCCCGGCTTCGTCCCCTTGAGAAGTTTGGCGTCCTCCTCGCTCTCCCAGCGGGGCTGTCCGGACGCGGCGACCTGCGCGCAGGCCTCGTTGAGCGTCCCGATTCCCCGCGTCGGATCGCTGCAGCCGATGATGATGCCCGCCAGATCGGTAATAACCACGTCGTACCCGATAGTTCGGGCGATAGTTTCCGCCAATTCCTGCGCAATAGGCCTAAGCATTTCTTCCGTCCCTCCTGGAAATCCCTTTTTACCGTTAAACTGCTGATTCAAAAATAAATCGCTTGTCCTGAGACCAAATGATACAAACGTCACAATATCAGTTTACGATATTTTCCCCAAAAAAGCGACGGGAAAAGACAAAAGAAGCCCCTAGTTTATCCCCAAAATGTGAAAAAATAATGGTCCTTTCAAAACTTCCGGCCTATTCCAAGCCGGCGGACCGCTTGAGTCGGTCCTGAAGGGCTCGGCCGATGCCGCTTCCGTCCGGCCATTGGACGACGATAGGCAGGTTTTCCCGCTCCAAGTCCCGAAGGCCGGCGAAGTAGCCGTGAGCGAACGCCGCCAGATCATCAAACAGAATCTGGCGGGCTGGGCGGACGGGCGGCTCCGACTGTCCCATGAAGCAGAACTGGCTCGGCCAGTCGAACGGTTCATCTGCCTTCCACAGCAACACGGCCACGGCCGGGGCGTAGTGCCGGTATCGCGTTCCGGGGGAGCGGCGAAGTTCCAGCGCGCCGCGGGGAAAGGCGACCGGGCCGAGGACTGATTCCAGTTCCTCAAGCGAAACGCCGCCGGGGCGAAGCAAAACTGGGGCGTCTCCTGTGATGTCCAGCACGGTGGACTCCAGCCCAACCGAGCAGGGGCCGCCGTCGATGACCAGATCAACCCGGCCGTTCAGGTCCTGCGCGACGGTCGCCGCGTCGGTCGGGCTGGGCCGTCCGCTCACGTTGGCGCTCGGCGCGGCCAGAGGGAACGGGCAGGCCGAAAGGAGAGCGCGGGCCGTCGGGTGCGACGGCATTCGGCAGCCCACCGTGTCCAGTCCTCCTCGGACGGCAAGCGGGACGATCGGCTTGGCCGGCAGGACGAGCGTCAGAGGGCCCGGCCAGAACCGGGCCATGAGTTTTTTGGCTCGGTCGGAGACGTCTGCCGACAGCTCAACCGCTTCCGGGGACGGAAAGTGAAGGATCAGCGGGTTGTCCGACGGCCGCCCTTTGGCGGCGTAAATTCGCTTGGCGGCTTCAGAGTCCCAGCCATTGCCGCCCAATCCGTAGACGGTTTCAGTAGGGAAGGCGACGAGCCGGCCGTCCGACAGGAGCTTGACGGCTCGGTTGAGGACGGCGCGGTTCGGCTTGTTTGGGTCGAACGGCAGGACTTGGGTCATAAGTAGCTACCCCCCATCAGGCTCAGGGCGCGGGCCTTGAACTCCGGGAACGTCCCGTCCAAGATCGCCGCTCTGGCGCCGCGCATCAGGCCGACCAAGAAGTGCAGGTTGTGCCATGAAATGAGCCGGGACGCGAGGATCTCGCCGCACCTGAACAGGTGGCGAATGTAGGCGCGGGAAAAATGCGTGCAGGCGTAGCAGGAACAGTCCGGATCGAGTGGGCCGAAGTCCTCGGCAAATCGGGAGGCCTTAATGCTGTACTTGCCTCGGGACGAGTGGACCGTGCCAGTCCGTCCGTCACGGGTCGGCATGACGCAGTCGAACATGTCGACGCCGCGGGCGACCCCTTCCAGAAGGTTGTCGGGCCGCCCCACGCCCATCAGGTAGCGGGGCTTCGTCCGAGGCAGAAGCGGCGTAAGCTTGTCAAGGCAGGCGTACATCTCTTGGGCCGTCTCGCCGACCGACAGCCCGCCGATGCCGTAGCCGTTGAAGTCGAGCCGCGTCAGTTCGTCGGCGCAGCGGGATCGAAGGTCGTCGAACAGGCCGCCCTGGACGATGCCGAACAGCGCCTGATCGCTTCGGCTATGGGCGGTCTTGCATCGTCCGGCCCACTTCAGCGTTAGTTCTGTGGCTCGCTCGGCTTCCTCGCGGGTAGCCGGCAGCTTGAGGCATTGGTCAAAGCACATGGCAATGTCCGCGCCGAGCTTTTCCTGAATGTCCATCGAGAGCTCAGGGGACAGGAAAAGCGGCGCGCCGTTCAGATGAGACCGAAAGTGAACGCCTTCTTCGGTGATCTGATTCAGGCTGGACAGCGAAAAGACCTGAAAGCCGCCGCTGTCGGTGAGAATCGGCCGGTCCCAGTTCATGAAGCCGTGCAGGCCGCCGGCCTTCTCGACCAGCTCCGGCCCCGGCCTGAGCCACAGGTGATACGTGTTTGAAAGGATAATCGAAGCGCCCAGTTCTTTCAGCTCGTCCGGCGACATGGCCTTCACCGTGGCAAGAGTGCCGACGGGCATAAAGACCGGCGTGGGAATTACCCCGTGAGGGGTGACGAACTCGCCGGCCCGCGCGCCGGTTTCCGGGCATTCGGCCAGAACTTTGAACTCGAACATCACAGGACCTCCAGTCCGAAAAGGCGCGCCGCGTTCGCTCTGACCGCTTCGGCCAGCTCGCCGACGCTCACGTTTTTCACCCCAGCCAACTTGCTGTACACCAATGGAACCCACGACGGCCGGTTCGTTTTGCCCCGAAAGGGGACGGGCGCCATGTAGGGGCAGTCGGTTTCAACCAAAAGGGACTCCAACGGCACGCCGCCCAGCGTCTCGCGCAGCTCGTCCCGGGAAGCGAACGTGACCGCGCCGGTGACGCCGATGAACCAGCCCCGCTCGAGGCCGGCCGCCGCGTCGGCCGAAGTGCCGTCAAAACAGTGGAGGACCGCTCCGCATGGGGTCGGTTCGCTGTCCGTGACGGCCCAGAAGTCGCCGTACGCCTCCCGGACGTGGAAGACCACGGGCTTTTTCGTCTCGCCGGCCAGGCGGAGCTGAAGGCGCAACGCGTCCAACTGCCGGTCCCTCGGCGACAGGTTGTAGTGGTAGTCGAGGCCGATCTCGCCGAGGGCGGCCGTCTCCGGCTGGCCGAGGAGCTCTTTCAGCTGGTCCGTCCAGCCGTCCGGGAGGGCGGACGTCTCGTGAGGGTGGACGCCGGCCGTCGCTTTTAGCGCCATGCGGCCGCCCCACCGGCGGCACAACGATATCGCCTGACGGCTGTCGTCAAGCGTCGTGCCCACGATCACCGCGCCGCGGACATTTGCGGCCGAGCAGGCGTCAAGCTCGTCGGGCATCAGGCTTTCGAGTTCGGGTGAGTTGAGGTGGCAGTGGCTGTCAATATACGTCATCAGGAAAAAATTTGGTCTCCTTTGGGGTGGCAAAGAGAAAGGCCCTCGGGCAGGGGCGCTCGAGGGCCTGAAACGGTCAGTGAACCCGGGTTCCCAGAGGAATATCCTCCACAGGAGCCAGAAGCGAGAGGGTCTCCTTTTTGCCGTCAGGCGTGCGGACCGACGCGGCTAAAAGCATGCCTTTGCTTTCCACGCCGCACATGACCGCCGGCTTGAGGTTGGCTACCACGATGATCCGCCGTCCGGTCAGCTGCTCGGGCGTGTAAAACTCCTTGATGCTGGACGCGATGACGCGCTTTTCAAAGCCCAAGTCAATCGTGAGCTTGTAGAGCTTCTTCGCCCGCTGAATCGGTTCGACCGAAACGATCTGGGCTACACGCAGTTCGATCTTGGAGAAGTCGTCGATCGAGATCTCAGGCTCCCGATCGGTCGGGCCGAGCTTGGCGGCGTCTCTGGCCGCCTTGTCCTTGGCCCACTGAACCATGTCGATTCTCGGGAACAGAGCGTCGCCCCGGTGAGTGCGGTACTCTTCCACGCCGCCCCACTTCCAGCTCTCCCAGCCGACCGACTCGGGCGAGCCGGCGAGGCCCAGCTGCTCCCAGATTCGATTTGCCGACTCGGGCATGAACGGGGCAACTCCCAGAGCAGACAGCCGAAGGACTTCGCACAGGGTGTAAAGCACTTGGTTGAGCCGCTCGGCGTTCTCCGGGCCGGAGAGTTTCCACGGCATCGTCTCGTCGATATATTTGTTGGCGCGGCTAATCAGGCTCCAAAGGGCCTTCAAGGCGTCTTCAAACCCGTAGCCATCCATCAGCGAGCGGTACTCTTCTGCCGTCTTCGCCCCCAGCGCGGCCACCTCTTCGTCCAGCGCCTCGCGCTTCTGCGGCGCGGCGACGACGCCCTCCTGATACTTGACCGCCATCGTCACGGTGCGGCTCAGCAGGTTGCCCAAGTCGTTGGCCAAATCGCTGTTGATCCGCTTGGCCAGAGCCTCTTCAGAGAAGTCGCCGTCAAGCCCGAAGGGCATCTGGCGGAAGAGGAAATACCGGAACGCGTCGCGGCCGTAGCGGCCGATCATCTCGTGAGGGTTCACCGCGTTCCCCTTGGACTTGGACATCTTCTCGCCCTCGACGGTCCACCAGCCGTGGGAGAAGACCTGCTTGGGCGGCGTCAGGCCGAGCATCATCAGCATGATCGGCCAAATAATGCAGTGGAACCGAATGATATCCTTGCCGACTAGGTGATTGACCTCAGGCCAGAACGCGTCCATTTTCTTCTGGTCGGTCCCGTAGCCGCAGGCGGTCAGGTAGTTGATCAGCGCGTCGAACCATACGTAGATGGTATGCCGCTCGTCGCCCGGGACGGGGATCGCCCACTTGACCGTCGTGCGGGAGATCGACTGGTCTTTCAGGCCGCCGCGGAGGAAGCTGACGACCTCGTTGTACCGCTGCTGCGGGCCGATGGCGTTCGGGTTGGCTTCGTAAAAGGCCAGCAGCTTGTCAGCCCACGCGGACGTGCGGAGGAAGTAGCTCTCTTCTTCCATTTCAATCAAAGGCCGGCCGCAGTCCGGGCAGGTTCTTCCCTCGCCGGCGCTGCTTTCTGGCACGTACGCCTCGCAGGGCACGCAGTACAGCCCCTTGTACGTTCCCTTGTAGATGTCGCCCTGAGCCAGCAGCTTTTGGAAGATCGCCTGAACGGTCTTGATGTGCCGCTCTTGGGTTGTCCGGATAAAATCGTCGTTGCTGGCCCCGATGACGGGCAGCAGCTCGCGGAACTTCTCCGACAGGCCGTCGGTCAGCTTCTGCGGGTCAACTCCCTTGGCCGCTGCCGCTTGGGCGACCTTCTGGCCGTGCTCGTCGGTGCCGGTAAGGAAGAAGACGTCATACCCGGACATTCGCTTGAACCGGGCCATCACGTCGGCCGCGATGGTGGTGTAGGCGTGTCCAATGTGGGGGATATCGTTGACGTAGTAAATCGGCGTGGTGATGTAAAAACTTTTGCTCATGACTTCTGCCTCCTAACCAGGGGGGCCGCTGAAGCCCGCGGCCGCCGGGTGATTTTGTTATTCTAGCGCGGAAGCGGCAGTCGTTCAACACTTCGATGACCCGAAAGGGCATATTTGCAGGCCTCTTTTTAATTTTCTGATCATTTTCTTAGCGCAGAGCGCCGGAAGGCCGAAGTTTTTCGGTTTGATCCGGCGGGAGTTTTGAAAGCCGGTGAAAACTCGGGCGTTTTGTTGTAAAGTTATCCTCACCCGAACACCGGCCGCCGAACAGGGCGGTCGGGTTTGATAAGTTTTGAGACGTCAGGAGGCGTGAACATGGCGGATTTTTCTCCGGCAGGCCGGCTGGAAGGCGTCCGGTCTTCCCGGATACGGGCGGTTCTCGACAAGGCTCGGGCTATGGAAAGGGCGGGCCGGCCGGTCATCTCGTTCAGCGTGGGCGAACCGGATTTCGACACGCCCCAGCCGATTAAGGACGGGACCTGTCAGGCCCTGTTGGCCAACCGAACCCATTACTGTTCCAACCGGGGCGTGCTGGAACTGCGCCAAGCCGTGGCCGGTCTGATGAAATCGTCAAGCGGCCTGTCATACGACCCGGAAGAAGAAATTTTGATTACCACCGGCGGGGCTGAGGCGCTCCATCACGCCCTGTGGGCGTTCGTCGGCCCGGGAGACGAGGTGATTATTCTCACGCCCGCGTTTATCAGCTATGAGAACGTCGTCCGGCTCTGCGGCGCCCGTCCCGTCCTCGTCCCATGCCGGCCGGAGAACGGCTTTCAGCCCGACTTGGACGAGGTGGCACGTCACGTCACGGTCCGGACGAGGATGATCGTGGTGAATAACCCGTGCAATCCCAGCGGGGCGGTTTTCCCTCAAGAGCTGCTCGCTGGCTTGGCTCGGCTGGCCGAGCGGCATAATCTGTTGGTCTTGAGCGACGAGATTTACAGCCGGCTGATCTACGGCGGAAGCGCGTTCTGCTCGATGGCTGGTCTGCCGGGCATGAGGGAGCGGACGCTGTTGGTCAACGGCTTCTCAAAGACCTACGCCATGACGGGCTGGCGGGTGGGCTACGTCAGCGCGCCCAAGGAACTGGTCAGCTCGATGGTGAAGGTTCACCAGTACACGACAGCGTCGGGAAACACGTTCGTCCAAGAGGGGCTTGCCCGCGGGCTGGCCGATCCCGCGACGGAAACGGCGGTGCGCGCGATGCTCCAGAGCTTTGCGCGGCGGCGCGAGCTGGTCGTGAGCGGCCTCCAAAAAATTTCTGGCCTGACGTTCGTCCGGCCGCAGGGGGCCTTTTACGCTCTCGTCAGCACAGAAGGGACTGGGCTGAGCGGTGAGTGGTTCGCCGCCGATTTGCTCGAACGCTGCGGCGTGGCAGTCGTCCCGGCCGGGGACTTCGGTCCCGGGCTGGAGAACTTCTTTCGGCTGTCGTTTGCCGCGTCGGAAAGCGCGATCGTCCGCGGCTTAGAAAAGATTCGCGGCTTTGTCGAGTCTATCGCTCGGCGTTGATGTCGAAGCGGACCTAAAAAATGAAGGCAGCCCTCGAGGGGCTGCCTTTTTTCTGTCAGCTTGTCACATCTTGAGGCAGAAACGGCTGCGGCAGAAGTCGATCAGGCCGTCGGACTTCATGCGGCCCAGCTCCCGGGACAGGGCGCTTCGATCGGCTCCTAAGTAGTCGGCCAGCTCAGCTCTGGAGAACGGGATGAGGAACGACGGGCTGCCGGCCTTTTGGCTCTGTCGTTTCAGGTATTCCAAGAGTCTGTCCCGCAGGCTTTTCGCCGAAAGCATTTCAAGTTTTTGCTGAAGCTGAAGGTTCTGGCCGGCCAGAAGGCGAAGGAGATTTTCCATCACCTTTGCCCGGTAGGGACAGACGGGAACGGTCGGGTGGACGACGCTCGAAAGGTCGATGTGGAGCACCCGGGACGGCTGAAGGCTCACGACCCGGAACGGCGCGCAGGTCTGTCCCGCGCATGCCTCGGTGCCGCCGTACAGGTCGCCGGGCTCCAGCGGAATGATGATCTGCCGCTCGCCGTCGGGGGAACAGGTTTCGAGGTGGAGAGTTCCCGACAGGGCGACGCCGGCCAGACGAAGCGGTTCCCCCAGATTGATGATAGTCTGCCCTTTGGCGTACTCCTTTTGGCTCGCGCCGAGGCAGGCGAGCGCCAGCGGCAGGTCGTGAGGGTCGAAGCCGGCAAAAAGCGGCGTCCGCTCGGCTAAAAGCCGGCAGGCCGTCTCGTCCCAAATCTGACGAAGCGTTTGTCCCATGGCCTTGCCCCCTTCTCTCATTCGTTTGCCTCTGTTAGGCGTTCCTAATCTACCACGCTAGACTGGGACTTCAAAGGGGAAAAAGCTGAGCGTCGTCCGGACGTTCTGAAAAACAGCCGAAGCCCCTAGGGCTTCGGCTGACCTGTTATGAGGCGCTTCCTTAGTGATTCGGCCGGACGTCCCCCGCCGCGACGACGACGTGGCCGCCCGAGGCGAGCAGCTGGAGTTCTCCGGTGATGAGCGCTTCCTTTTGGGCGCGACTGAGCCGCTTGATGGTCGCCTCGGCGCTCATGGCAAGCGTTTTGTCGGGCCAGCGCCAACTGGCGGCGAGGACGGCGGGCCGCCGGGAGTTGACGTACCGGGAGCCTCGTCCGCTGTTGTGAACCTTGAGCCGCGCTTGGACGTCAACCGTCCAGCCGGCGTAAAGCGAACCGTCCCGGCAGCGAAGCAGGTAGGTCCAGCAGTCAGCGCCGCTCATCGGAATGAATCCTTCGTCGCCCGCGCTCGACGTCCACAAAGCGGAGAATAATAAGCCCGCCGGCGAACGTCAGCCCGATAACCGCGATGGCGGCGTGAGGCTTGCCGGTGATCGAAGCGGTCAGGCCGCAGAGCATCGGTCCCACGATGCCGGCGAACTTGCTCGACAGGCTGTACAGGCCGAAGAAGTGGCCCGACCGTTCGGGCGGAATCATCGAGGCGAAAAGCGACCGGCTGATGCTCTGGGAGCCTCCCTGTACTAAGCCGACCGCTACGGCCATCATCCAGAAGTGCCAGTTCTTGGTGATGAACGGCGCGGCCAAGCAGATGGCCAAGTACCAGAGGAGCGAGCCGGTTAAAAGCCGTTTGGCGCCGAACCGGCCGGCGGAGAAGGCGAACGCCAGAGCCGCCGGCACGCCGACGAACTGGGTGAGAAGCATCGCCAGCGCGAGCGAGTCGGACGACAGGCCGACCCCGGCTCCGAACAGCGCGGCCATTCGGACGATCGTGCCGATGCCGTCGTTGTAGAGCCAGAAGGCCAAGAGAAAGCGAAAGGCTTCCGGGTACTGCTTGAGTTCGTTCCACGTCTGCCGAAGCTCCCGCAGGGCGGCCGACAGGCCCCCGTCGGCCGAGGCGACCGGCGGTTCGTCCACGAAGCGCATAAAAGGCAGGGTGAGGGCGAACCACCAGAGACCAACGGAGAGAAACCCCATCCGCACGCCGGTCAGCCCCCATCGGCTGATCATCCACAGGTCGACGGCCAGCAGGACGCCTCCGCCCAAGTAGCTCAGCCCGTAGCCAATCGCCGAGAGCTTGTCCAGCTCGCCCGGGGCGGCAACCGACGGCAGAAGCGAGTCGTAGCAGACCGACGCGGCCGACAGCGCGACGGACCCTGTCACGAGCAGAGCCAGAGCGGCGAGCCAGTCGCCCGGACCGACGAGGGCGAGGGCGGCTGAAGCGGCCGAGCCAACGGCCGCGAAGACGAACAGCGTCGCCTTTTTCACCGGCCGTCGGTCGGACCACGAGCCGAGCACCGGCGTGAGGACGGCGCCGAGGAACAGAGCCAGTGACGACGCGTATCCCCAGGACGACAAAGCCCACGCCGCCGATTTTCCCCCGGCGACGACTGACTGATAATAAATTGGCAGGACGACGGCCATCACGACCGTTGCGAAGGCCGTCGCTCCGGCGTCGTACAGACACCAAGCGGCGGCGGAAATTTTTTTCATGCAGGCTCCTTTCGCGGCGTTCCGACGGGCGGCGCCGGCCCTTTTTGCAAATTTATTGTATCATGGTACAAAGCCTATCCAGACAGGTCGGGAGGCTGAACTTTGGTGAATTTGCCCGAACGGCGGCTACTGCAAAATATCCGACCGCCGGCATGCGATAAAATGATATGATGAGCAACTATGAGAGGGGAATACTATGGACTGGAACCGCCCTGATTGGGACAGCTATTTCATGATGCTGGCGCTGGTCGCTGCGACCCGCAGCACGTGCCTTCGCCGGCGCGTGGGAGCGGTCATCGTCCGCCACGGACAGGTCATCAGCACCGGATACAACGGCGCGCCGAGGGGCACGCCGCACTGCAGCGAGACCGGATGTCTGCGCGCTCAGCTGGGCATACCGTCAGGGCAGAAGCACGAGCTGTGTCGAGGGTCTCACGCGGAGATGAACGCCATAGCCCTCGCGGCCAGTCAGGGAGTCGTTACCGACGACGGCGAGCTGTACTGTACTCACTCGCCCTGCGTGTTCTGCTCCAAAGCGCTGATCAACGCGGGAATCCGGCGGGTCGTGTACCTTCAAGGGTATCCTGACGAGCTGGGGGTTCAGCTTCGCGAGCAGGCGGGCGTCGTGACGGAACAGTTCCCGAAGGAGAAATACGACCACATTTTGAGCTGTCTGTATTTTGCCGAGCATGAACTGGAAGGCCTGAGGGGGCAGGATAAAAATGGCGATAAGTCGTGAACGGGCATGGGATTTACTCAAACGCTACAACTCGGAGCCGATGCACCTGAGCCACGCTCTGGCGGTCGAAGCTTGCATGAAGTTTTTCGCTCAGCAAGCCGGCGAGGATCCCCAGTTCTGGGGGACCGTCGGACTGCTTCACGATCTGGACTGGGAGATGACCCAGAGCGACCCGGCGCGCCACACGTCCGAGTCGGACCGTATTCTTGAGGCCGAGGGCGTCGACGAGGCGACCCGGCACGCGATACGGTCCCACGGGTGGGGAATCTGTTCGGCGACCGAGCCGACGAGTCCCATGGAGTGGACGCTCTACACGATCGACGAGCTGACCGGGCTGGTGATCGCCACGGCGTTGGTCCGTCCCAGCCGGAGCTTGGACGACCTGACGGCTAAATCGGTGAAGAAGAAGTGGAAAGACAAGGCGTTTGCCGCCGGCGTGAACCGGGACGTCATCGCGTCCGGCGCCGAGCGGATGGGGAAGCCGGTTGACGAGCTAATGACGAGCGTTATCGAGGCGCTTCGTCCGGTTCAAAGCCAACTGGGCCTGACGCCTCTGGCCAACTGACCGTTCCGTTTCGCGCCGACGGCGGCTGAAACGACGGGTATATACATTGGACTCTTTTTGGAGAGGAGATAGAACATGTCGAAAATTCGTGTGATCTTAGCTGACGACCATCCGCTGACCCGGCAGGGTCTGAAGGCGTACCTTGAGCGTGAAGAGAACGTCGCGCTGGTCGGCGAAGCGGCTGACGGCGACGAAGCGTGGAAACTCATTGAGGAGCTCAAGCCCGACGTGGCGCTGTTGGACATTCGCATGCCCGGCGCCGATGGCATTACCCTTGCCCGACGGATCAAGGAAAACAAGCTGCCCGTCGCGGCCATTATGCTCACCTCTTACGATTCCCAGCAGTACGTTCTAGCGTCGCTCAAGGCCGGAGCCAAGGGCTTTGTGCTCAAGACGACGTCAGCCGGCGCGCTGATGAAAGCCATCCAGACCGTCGCCACCGGCAGCCTGTTCCTGGACAGCGAAGTCGCCTCTGTGGTGGGCGCTCAGGAAGAGCTCACCGAAGCCCTGTCGCCTCGGGAGAGAGAAGTGCTCCTGTGCGCGGCCCGCGGCCTGTCCAGCAAAGAAGTGGCGGCCCAGCTTTACATCAGCGAGCGGACCGTTCAGACGCACCTCGCTTCCGTGTATGACAAGCTGGGAGCTCACAACAAGACGGAAGCCATGCTTCTGGCGCTGAAACACGGCCTGATGACCTTGGAGGAACTGCTGGATTGAAGATTCGGGTCAGGCGAAGCCTGCCCCTAGTGTTGGTCTTATCGCTGGTCATACCGATGATCGTCGTCGTGGGCGTCACGCTGTTCAGCGTGTCAGCCCACGAACGGGCCATGGGGCGGGTCATGGAGTCCTACGTGCTCAACGTGGCCCAGAGCGCGGCCGCGAAGATCAACGGCATCGGCATACTCCCGTTTCGTGCCAACAAAGTCATGCTCCAGATGGAGCGGCTCAACCTGTTCAGCTGGGGGTCTAAACTGCCCGGCTGGGTTGTTGTACTCGATTCCGGCGGCGACGTGGTCGTTTCGTCTCAGGAGACAGACCCGCCGGTTTTGTCGCTTACCCGCAGCATTCTGCTGAATAAGGCGCTAGAAGTCCACGACGCCTCGGGGCACCTGTACACCGTGGCCGTGTGCCCGACCGGCCGTCCTGGAATGCTCGACACCTTTTACGTCGTCGCAGCCGTTCGGTGGAACGACCTGCTCGGTCCGCTCCTGCGCACCAACCGCCTGATGATCTCCATGGTATTCGTCTTGGCTGCGGCGCTGTTTGCCGCTGGTATCGTTCTGTGGCGCTGGGTCATCGCTCCTCTGTCGAAGATATCCGACGAGGCGTCGCGGCTGAACTGGGGCGACGAGGTGGCCTGCGAGACCGACAAACAGGCGGTCTACGAGATCAGCCGGCTGAGATACGTGCTGTGCCGGCTTTCCCAGTCGGCCTGCGACCGGATTTCCCTCTGGAAAAGGTACAGCAGCGACATGGTGCGGGTTCAGGAGGACGAAAAGGAGAGCATCGCCCGGGAAATTCACGACGGTCCAGTTCAGGCCGTCACGGCTCTGGGCCAGCGGATCCGTTTGGCCCAGATGGACGAGCAGAATCGAAGCGAGCACCTGAAGGTGGCCGAGGAAATAGCCTTTGACACGGTGAAGGAACTTCGGGAAATGTGCAATCACCTGACGCCGCCGTGGCTCGACTTGGGGCTGGAACACGCGCTGAACGAGCTGGCCGAACGGCTGTCCAGGTATCTGGGCGTGACTATCCGCGTGGTGGTGCACGACGAAAAGCTGCAGCCCGAAGGGGTCCTCACGTTCTTCCGCATTCTGCAGGAGGCGGTCAGCAACGCGGTCAAGCACGGCGGCGCTGACCAGATTGACGTGAGAGTGGACCGGCCGGGGGACCGGAGAACCCGAATGATCGTCGAGGACAACGGCAAGGGGTTCGCCGTTCCGGCTGACTTGGAGTCTCTGCGGGCTTCCGGCCATCGGGGACTTCTGAACATGAGAGACCGAATCCGGCTCGTCAACGGCGAGATGATCATCCGCTCCGTCCCGGGGCGCTCGACCACTCTGACGTTTTTCATTCCCGATTCGGACGGCGGAGCCGAAACGAGGCCTCAGATCCTTTCCGAAACCGGGCGTATCGTTTCCTGCTACGAAGGAGAAACTGGCGCAGGAGTCCCATTGCAACTTGGAGAGTGATTTTGGGAGGTGGCAAGATGAGACTGAAATTCCTCGGAGCGACGCAGGAAGTCACCGGCTCGTGTTACCTGATTGAGGTGGGCGGTCACCGCGTTCTGGTGGACTTTGGAATGCATCAGGGTGAAAACGAGGAGGCCAACTACGACCCCCTGTCGTTTGACCCCACGTCGATTGACGCCCTGCTGCTGACTCACGCTCATATCGATCACTCGGGCCGTATCCCTCTGCTGGTGCGTTCTGGGTTTAAGGGAAAAGTCTACTGCACGCTGCCAACCGCCGAACTGGTCGAGCTTCTCTGGGCCGACTCAGCCAACCTGATGAAAGAGGACGCGGCTTGGCGGAGCAGGAAGAACCTCCGCAAAGGGCTTCCGGCCGTCGAGCCGCTGTACGACCAGACCGACATCGATAACGCCCTGAAGTATTTGTACCCTATCAGCTATGACGACCGGTACGACGTGGTGCCTGGACTTTCGGTTCGGTTCCGGGACGCCGGTCACATCATCGGCAGTTCCATTCTGGAAGTTTTTCTGGCAGAAGGGGACCGGAACGTCAAGGTCGTGTTCAGCGGCGACCTCGGGCCGGCGAAAACTGTTATGGAACGGGCGCCGGCGGAGATTAACGAGGCCGATTACGTGCTCATCGAGTCCACGTACGGCGATCGGGACCACAAGACGAACGAGGAAACACGCAAGGAATTTCAGGAGCTGATGGCCGACCTGCTGGCCCATAAGGCCAAGATTTACATTCCAACCTTCGTGGTCGACCGGGCTCAGCGGATCATGTACGAGCTGGCCTTGCTGAGGGATCAGGGCATCGGCACTGATCTGCCGGTTTATTTCGACTCGCCGCTGGGCGTTAAGGCGACCGAAGTGTACCAGAATCACTTGGACATGATGTCCCAAGAGATTCAAATGTACCGCCGGAGCGGGAAGAACCCGTTCCTGGACACGGTCGAGTTCGTGTCCACGGTGGAGGACTCGCAGAAGATCAACACCAAGTCATACGGCGTTGTCATGGCCGGCAGCGGCATGGTCAACGGCGGGCGGATCGTCCACCACCTCAAAAACGGCATATGGAATCCGAACAACCACGTGGTCTTTGTGGGATATCAGGCCAGGGGAACCGCAGGTCGGAGAATTGTTGACGGCGCCAAGACCATTCGCCTAGCAGGAGAAGAAGTGGCAGTCAAGGCGCAGATTCATACGATCGGCGGCTTCTCGGCCCACGCCGATCGAACGGATCTTATCCTCTGGGCGGAGCATTTCCGTCTCTCCATGCCCCAGTTCTTCGTCGTCCACGGCGAACCGAAGGCGGCTAATTCCCTGCAGGAAGCCCTCGAAGGCCGGGGCTTTTCGGCCCAAGTGGCGGACGTCGATTTAGAAATTGAACTGGAGCCCCGCCAACACGGCAAGACCGTTTCTCAGGCGCAGCGCGACTCGAAGGCCGCCGGAGACGTGATCCGTCAGGTCATCGAACCTGAAGAGGAAGAGGCCCGGGAAGACGAGCCCGTCGCTCAAAAAGAACCGGCTCTTCCGAACAAAAAGAAAGCTTCGGGCGAACCGACCGTGGCGGAGCAGGAAAAACCGTCAGGTCGGGCGGAAGAAAGGGCGTCCCGTCAGGCGGCGGACGAAAAACATGCGCCCCGCTCGGCGAGAAAACAGCGTTCGCAGGCCCGTCAAAGCACGCGGGCCCTTGAGCGGCTCAGCGATCGGCTGACAAACCTGTACGACCATCTTGACGGCGGAATGCCTGACGACGTCTTGACTCTTGTGACCGCAGCGGCTACTCTTCTTGAAACGGCGGAACAAAAAATGTCCGCCGCGGGACGGAACGAAAAAAGCGAGGAACCGAGCGGCGCGGAAAGCGCCACTGACGACTAGTTTTTAGGAGGGCACAGATGAACGACGCACTCAAAACACTGCGGGAACGCGGCTATGTGGACTGGTGCAGCGACGAAGAGGGCTTGAACGCCCTTTTTGAAAAGGGACAGGTAACCGCGTACGTAGGATTTGACCCAACGGCTGACAGCCTCCACGTCGGGCATCTGATCCCGCTGATGGGACTTGCGTGGCTTCAGAAACTGGGGCACCGGCCAATTCTTCTGGCCGGCGGCGGCACAGGGATGATCGGCGACCCGTCGATGAAAAGCAAAGAACGGAACCTGCTGAGCGACGAGCAGGTTCGGCGCAACGTCGAGGGCATAAAAGTCCAGCTGTCCCGGTTGGTTGACTTTGACTGCGGCAGCGCGTCCGCCCTGCTGGTCAACAACTATGACTGGCTGGGAAAACTCAACCTGATCGACTTCTTGCGGGACGTGGGCAAATTCTTTTCGGTCAACTACATGATCCGAAAGGAACACGTCAGGAGCCGGATTGAAGATCCCAACAAGACCCTGTCCTATACCGAGTTCACCTACACACTGCTTCAGGCCTATGACTTCTGGCACCTGTTCAAGACCTTCGGCTGCCGGCTTCAGATGGGCGGCAACGACCAGCAGGGCAATCTGGTCAGCGGCATCGAGCTGATCCGCAAGTGGGATGGCGAAACGGCCTACGCGGCGACGAACCCGCTGCTGCTCAACTCTTCCGGCACCAAGTTCGGCAAAACGGAAGGGGGCGCGGTGTGGCTCTCGCCGGAAAAGACGAGCCCGTACAAGTTCTACCAGTTCTGGATGAACTCCGAGGACGAAGCGGTCGAGAAACTGCTGAAGCTTTTCACGTTCCTCCCGTTGGAGGAGATCGACCAGATTGTCGCCGAGCATCAAGCAAATCCGGGCCGGCGGGCGGCCCAGCGGCGGCTGGCTCTGGAAATTACCTCGATTATTCACGGCGAAGAAGCCGCAAAAGCGGCGCAGCGGGCCAGCGAGATCCTGTTCGGCGGGCAAGTCGCTCACGACGAGCTGACCGGGCCGATGCTTTCGATCATCGCGTCGGAGACAGAAGGCGGTTCGATCGCGTCCCTGCCGTGCCAGCTGGCCGAGGCGTTGGTGGCTAGCGGCGCCTGCGCCAGTAAAGGTGAGGTCAAGCGGCTGACGTCCGGCGGCGGACTTTACCTGAACGGCGATCGGGTCGAGACCAGCGATCGGGAGCTGACCGAGAGCGACCTGCTGGACGGCGAACACGCCTTAGTCCGGCTGGGCAAGAAAAAATACTTCACCCTGAGACGGCCTGAGCGGAGTTAACAGCGCCGGACTGACGCCTGGGAGGCGACGCGAGTGACTCTTGCCACAGGAGCGTTAAAGCTTTTTCGACGGTGGGTCGGCGACGGGAGCCACGGCGCCCGGCAGGCGGCTTTTCTCAAAGGGCTGTGCCGTCTTGTGCCGGTGCGCCGGAAGGAAGCGCTGAAGGCGATCACCCTGTCGTTTCCCGAAAAAACGCCGGAAGAGTGCCGCCGGATTTTAGACGGCGTGTACGACCATTTCTGCTGGATGATCGTCGAGTGGGTGGCCTGCATGAATCGTCCCGGCTTGGTGAACGAGATTTTTGAGTGCTCGCCTGACGACTTGGCAAAAATAAAAAGCTACGCCGGCGGCGGCAAAGGGGTTGTGGTCCTCTGCGCCCATTTCGGCAACTGGGAGTTGGGCGGCGCGTGGATGGCAGCCCAAAACCTCCCGTTGCTCTGCGTCGCCAGAGAGGCGGACGACGGCGCGTTTTCCGACCTGATTACGGCTTGGCGCGATGAATTAGGCGTGAAAACGCTGATGAAAAGCAGATCGCGGTCGTTCCTCCGGCTGGCCGTTCAGACGCCCCGTCAGGGCGTCTCGCTGGCGCTTCTGGCTGACCAGGACGGCGGGCGCAACGGACAGGAAGTTACCTTCTTAGGGCGGCCGTGTACGGCTGTTCGCGGCCCAGCTCTTATCAGCCTGCTGGCCGGCGTGCCGGTGCTTCCGCTCTACGCCCTGCGGTTGGGGCCGTTTCGCTACAAAGTGGTCCTCGAAGAGCCGCTGGCCGTCGACGAAAAGCTTTCCAATGAAGAGAAAATTGCCGCGATCACCGAGGCGGCAAATCGTTCGGTTGAACAGTTGGTGCGCCGTTATCCCGAACAGTGGTTCTGGTTTCACCGCCGGTGGAAGTCGGGGCTCAGCCGTGAGAGCGTTTGAGCTTTTTGAGGACGGCCGGCTGATCCCTCTGCCCGACGAGGGCCGCGAACGGGGCGTGACCGTGTTCCTTCCGGCAGGACGGCAGCTGTTCGGACGGCTTGAGGGCGACCTTTGCTGCTGGAGCCTCTGGGATGGCAGAAAAAAGACTGACGTCCTCTCGGCAGACGGCGGGCTGGTCCTTTCCGAAGAGCCTGAAGCGTTCATTCTTCCGCCGGCGGCATGCCGTCAGGTTGAAGACGCTCTGTACGTCCAGTATCCCCCGCCGGGGGATCACTGTCTGACGATCGGCATGCTGCGCCAGATATGTCCGGACGTGCCGCTTTTTTGGGGGCCTGTCTCGGAAACCTTGGCGTCCCTGTCGCCGAACTTGACGTCTCAGAACGGGACGCTTCAGCTGTACTGGGGCGTCCGATTCGCCCTCGCCGGCGGGCGGCAGGACATCATTGACCGTATCAGGCTGTGGTCCCTGAACGCTAGGGACTTTCTCAACGGGAAAATCGACGCTCAAATGGTGCTCACAGCCTCCCAGACGCCGCCTCCTCAGCTGTTGAACGGCCAGAGTCTCGGCCCTCAACGGCCGGTCGACGGCGAGCCGGAAGAGTCCGAGGCGGGGCCTGACACGACGCTTCTCGTGCGATATGACGCCGTGAAGCCGTTCGGACAGACGCCCCTTTCGGCGTGGTTTTTGCTGAGCGGCGACCTATGGCGCCACTTGCGAAAATTCCTTTCAGGCGGGGAGGCTATCCTGTGTCTCTGGGGCGCTTTGGAGGCAAGAGAGGCTTGGGAACAGAGCCGCCGATACTGCCCGCCGAGCTCTGAGCCGGCGGATACTTCTTCCGTCTTGTGCTGAAAACCGTTTAAAAACAAAAACGCTGGGGAGGCTAATCCTCGGCGGTCAAAGAGTCCTGCGAACCGGCAGGGCTCCTTTTTCTTTGTCGTTTCAGCGGCCTTTCGATGTCCTGATGGAAAGAATCAAAACGCCGGCTCCGATCAGGATAATCGCCAGCGAACCGTAAGGTGACGGCAGGTAGAAGTCTGCCAGACAGCACAGGTGGAAGGCCAATCCAATGGCGCCGAGGAGAACGAGCCCCCGCTGGCCGAATTTTCCGGCGGCCATCGCAAAGGCGGCGTTAAAAAGGAGCGCTGAGGCGGCCTTCCAAGGGAAGACGCCTTGCGCGTACGGCCCAGAAAGCCAAAAGTTGACGCTGCCGCCGAAAAGCGCTGCGCCGGAAGCGAAAAACTCGTCCCAGATTCGGCAGACCTTCACGCCTGACGACCGTTTCCGGGCGACGAGCGCGGCAGCGGCAGCCGCTGCGCCTATCATGGCTGAAAGTGCTGACAGCTTGACGTTCCAGTGGGCCAATCGGCAGACCGTCAAGGCCGTCTGCCACAGGGCGACGGTCGTCACCTCCGCCATCAGAGGTTCTTTCGTGTGAACGCTTAGCGCCGCGGAGACCGCCAGCCCCATGCCGAACAGCCAGAGCCTGACGCCCAAGTCCGCCGTCGAATCGTCGAGCGACAGGACCGTTCCTAAGTCGGACATCTGGTGAACGATAAACCCGTGGGCGGCTAAGTTCCACAGGCCGTGAAGGGCCAGCGGCGTAAAAATGACGGCGGCGACGCAGCACGCCAAACAGACAGCCCGAAGGCCGCGCCTGTTCGTCACGTAAACCCCTGCCAGAGACGCGATGCTGAACCCGATGTAGACACCCACAACTGACCAAACGCTCAGAAGCCGGTACAGGCTTGAAAGGAAAAACATCACTCCAACGCCGGTCAAAACAAGCCCGATGAGCAGAGCGGCTTCTTTGGCCCAGCCCGGCCGCTTCTCTGAGAGTTCCAGAATGCGCTTTGCCTGATCGGGGGTAATCGTCCCCTCGTGTAAAGCTCCTTCAAGGCCGTCAGCCAGCGAGCGAAACATGATGTCTCTCCTTCTTTCCGTTGGGTAAACAGCCCGTCGAGGGTTGTGAATTTGCTATAATATATGATATCTACAAGTGCGGCGCAACGGGAGCGCAGCTTCTTTTGGGACGTTTGCCCGAAAGCGCCGCTTGGCGGGAAAGGGGAAAACGCGAATGACAGAAGTTCAAACGCCGCAGGCCGACAGTTCCTACGGGGAAAGCGGAATCGTAGTCCTCGAAGGGTTGGAGGCCGTCCGGCGTCGGCCCGGCATGTACATTGGCGACACGACGGTCAGGGGGCTTCACCACTGCGTTTACGAGATAGTGGACAACAGCGTGGACGAAGCGCTGGCCGGGCACTGCGGGCACATAACGGTCACGATCGGCACGGACGAGAGCGTCTCCGTCACGGACGACGGCCGCGGTATTCCGGTGGAAATTCACCATCAGACCGGCAAATCGACGGTTGAGACAGTCCTGACGGTCCTCCACGCCGGCGGCAAGTTCGACAACCGAAGCTATAAAGTCTCCGGCGGCCTTCACGGCGTCGGCGTCTCGGTGGTCAACGCCCTGTCCGAGTGGCTCGAAGTGACGGTTTGGCGCGACGGGTACGAGTACTTCCAGCGGTACGAGCGGGGAATCCCCGTGGCGCCGCTGGCGAAGACGCTCCCCTCGACGCGCCGGGGAACGAGAGTTCGTTTCCTTGCGGACAGCCAGATTTTTGACGAAGTGCAGTACAGTGCCGAAACGCTGGTGAGCCGTTTCCGTGAGATGGCGTTCCTCATTCCCGGCCTGACGATCACAGTGGAGGACCAGCGGGAAGGCAAAACGTGGACGTTCTGCGAGGAAGGCGGCATTGCCGAGTTCGTGAGGTATCTGAACAGGGACCGGGTGGTTTTATTCCCTGAACCGCTTGTCGTCTCCGGCGAACGGGACGGCGTATCGGTTGAAATGGCCTTCCAGTACACCGACGACTACAACGAGCGGCTGTTCTCATTTGCCAACCTGATTCACACCGTCGAGGGCGGCACCCACGTGGCGGGACTGCGAAGCGCCCTCACCAGGGCGGTCAACGAGGGGGCCCGGAGGGCCGGCGCCCTGCGCGAGAAGGACGAAAACCTCTCCGGCGAGGACCTGCGCGAAGGACTGACCTGCGTCGTGTCGGTCAAGCTGTCCAACCCGCAGTTTGAGGGACAGACGAAGACAAAACTGGGCAACGGCACAGTCAAAGGGTCGGTGGACTCGGTCATCTACGACGGCCTTTTAGGGCACTTTGACGAGGACTCATCGGCGCTGAAGCCGATCGTCGACAAGGCCGTCAAGGCCCGACAGGCCAGAGAGGCCGCGAAAAAAGCCCGCGAACTGGTGCGCAAGTCGGCCATGAGCGGACTGTCCTTGCCCGGAAAATTGGCGGACTGTTCCAGCAAGAAAGCAGAGGAGTGCGAGGTCTACATCGTCGAGGGGGACTCGGCCGGCGGCAGCGCCAAGCAGGGCCGAGACAGAAGCTTCCAAGCGATTCTCCCGCTGCGGGGGAAAATTTTGAACGTCGAGAAGGCTCGGCTGGACAAGATCCTGAGCTCCAAGGAAATTCGAGTCATCATTCAGGCGCTCGGCTGCGGCATCGGCGATGAGTTTGACCTGTCGAAGCTGCGGTACCACAAGATTATCATCATGACCGATGCTGACGTGGACGGGGCTCACATCAGCACGCTGCTTCTCACATTCTTCTTCAGGCACATGAAAGAGCTGGTCGAGGAAGGACACGTGTACTTGGCCGTTCCGCCGCTGTACCGGGTTCAGTCCGGCAAAAAGGTAGACTACCTGTACAGCGACCGGCAACTGAGAACCCTCATGGACTCGTACGAAGTCGAGGGCAAGAGCCCGGCCGTCCAGCGCTACAAGGGCTTGGGCGAGATGAACCCCGAACAGCTTTGGGAGACCACCATGGACCCGGCAACCCGGCTGCTCAAGCGAATCCAGGTGGATGACGCCATCGCGGCCGACGAGTATTTCTCCATCCTGATGGGCGACAAGGTCGAGCCCCGGCGGGACTTCATTCAGACTCACGCCCACGAGGTTCGCAATCTGGACGTTTAGTGTAGTTTGTACAATTTTTCACTTCTAGTTGAAACGTTTTTCGATTTAAAGCGAAATAAAATTGACAGCTCCAATCCGCTTAAGTAAAATCATTATCAGCAAGAGCGTAGTTTTATTGATCCAACGGTTTCCTTCGCCGCCCAAAGGCTCCGAAGGCAGGCCGTCGAAGTGAACGGCGGGAGCCGTTCGGTGCCACCGAGTGGCAGTGACTCTATCTTGAGGAGGGAATTGCTCGATGAATAGGATGAAGATGTTGGCTCTGTCGGCTTTTGCAGCTGGCGCGGTGATGGGAACGGCATTTGCTGCGGATCCCATTAAGATTGGCGTGTATCTTCCCCTGACAGGGAACAGCGCGTTTGGCGGCCAGCTGGAGCTTGAAGGCGCTCAGCTCGCTCATGAAAAGTTCCCGACAATCATGAACCGGCCGGTTGAGCTGATTGTCGTCGACAACAAGAGCGACAAGGTCGAGTCTGCCAACGCAGTTCAGCGGCTCGTTGACAAAGAGAAAGTCGTCGCGATCATCGGTTCGTTCGGCTCCTCCCTGTCCATGGCCGGCGGAGAAGTTGCCGAGAGCGCTCACATTCCGATGGTTGGCACGTCCTGCTCCAACCCGATGGTTACGATGGGCAAGAAGTACGTGTTCAGAGCCGGATTCATTGATCCGTATCAGGGCGCTGGCGCAGCCGGATGGGCCATCGAGAAGATGGGCGCCAAGACGGCCGCAATCCTTCAGGAAGTCTCCAACGACTACTCGGTCGGCCTTGCCAAGTTCTTCAAAGACGCGTTCGAGAAGAAGGGCGGCAAGATCGTCGCGATCAGCAACTTCCAGACCGGCGACCAGGACTTCACCGCTCAGTTGACCGAGATCATCAGTCACTCGCCCGATGTCCTGTACATCCCCATCAACTTCGCCGAAGGCGCCATCATCATGCGTCAGGCTCGTGAGCTGGGCGGCGAGTTCAAGATCATGGGCGGCGACGCCATGGACAACCCGGAAATGGCGAAAATCGCCGGCGACGCCTGCGAGGGCTTCACTTTCACGGCCGTTCCGTACGCCCGCGAGATGCCCGGCAAGACCGAGTCCGCCGAGCTGTTCACCAAGTACTGGGATGAGCACCACACCGACGAGCCTTCCGCGCTGAGCGCTCTTGGATATGACTGCTACCTGATGATCAAGGACGCCATCGAGCGCACCGGCAGCACCGACCCCGAGAAGATCACCGAAGGGCTTGCCACGATTAAGGATCTGCCCTGCGCCACTGGTCTGACTACCATCAACGCGACCCACGACGCCGAAAAGGCCGTCGGCATCGTCCAGATCATCAACGGCAAGCGCACCTTCGTTGGAACTCAGGCCACCGACTAATCTCTCTGTTCGGGAAAATATTTGTTGACACAAGGGAAGGCTCTGCCTTCCCTTTTTTTCGGAAGTGAGGCGACTGCGGGCAATGACAATGGACATGTTCATTCAGCACTGTTTCAACGCCCTCACCCTAGGGAGCCTGTACGCCCTGATTGCCATCGGGTACACGATGGTGTACGGCATTCTGAGGCTGATTAACTTCGCTCACGGGGACATCTTCATGGTTGGGGCGTATCTGGTGTTCTGGGCCGTCGGGACGGCCAGCCTTCCTTGGGCTGTCGCCGTGCCTCTGGCGATTATCGGAACGGCCGTGGCCGGGATCTTGGTTGACCGGGTGGCCTATAAGCCTTTGAGAGAGGCGCCGCGCATTTCTGCCCTGATCAGCGCCATCGGTGTGTCGTTCCTTATCGAGAACTTAGCGCTTGTGGTATTCACCGGCGTGCCGAAGCCGATGCCCCGGTTCGCGCCGCTCGTTAAGGTCATGAAATTCGGTAATATCCGTATTTCGCCGTTAGCGATCGTTGTGCCGGTCATCACGTTCCTGTTGGTGGTCGGGCTGCTGTGGATTCTTTACAAGACGCCTCAGGGGCTGGCCATGAGAGCCATCTCCAAGGATATTGAGACTACTCGCCTGATGGGCGTGCGGGTCGACCGAATCATTGCCCTGACGTTCGGCATCGGTTCGGCTTTGGCTGCCGCAGCCGGCATCATGTGGGCGCTGCGCTACCCGCAGATCAACCCGTTCATGGGCGTCATGCCGGGATTTAAGGCGTTTATCGCCGCAGTCACCGGCGGCATCGGCTCGGTTCAGGGAGCCGTCATCGGCGGCCTGACCCTCGGCTTTTTGGAGATCCTTCTCGTGGCGTTTTTCCCGGCGTTGACTGGATATCGGGACGCGTTCGCCTTTATCCTGCTGATCCTTATCCTGTTCGTGAAGCCCACCGGACTTCTCGGTGAGAAACTGGAGGACAAGGTATGATTACTTCCTCCAACCGATCGCTCGAAAAGACCTCCCGCGCTCTGACCGTTCTGTCGCTGGTGCTCCTCGCCGCCGTGCTGTACTGGATTAATGCCAACATGGACCGTTATGTTGTCCGGGTCGTCAATCTGGTGGCCGTCAACGCGATTTTGGCTCTCAGCCTGAACCTCGTGTATGGCTTTGCCGGCATGTTTTCTCTCGGACACGCCGGGTTCATGGCCATTGGCGCGTACGTCTCGGCAATCTTAATCATCTCTCCGGCCCAGAAAGCCGCGATGTACATTCTGGAGCCGATGATGTGGCCGTTTAACGTCATGCAGGCGCCGTTTTTCGTCTCCGTCCTTGCCGGCGGAGTCATTGCCGCTCTCGTCAGCTTGGTTATCGCTCTGCCGGTGCTCCGGCTGGGCGGCGACTACTTGGGCATTGCGACCCTGGGCTTCGCCGAGATTATCCGGGTCGTGCTGACCAACATCACGCCGGTGACCAACGGCGCTCTGGGGCTGAAAGGCATTCCTGCCTATGCCGACCTGTTCTGGAACTACGTTTGGATGATCATCACCGTCTACGTGATCGTCAAACTGCTTTCAAGCAACTTCGGCAACACGATCAAGGCGGTTCGGGACGACGAGGTGGCCGCTAGGGCGATGGGCATCAACACCTTCCGAGTCCGGGTCATCGCCTTTGCCATCGGCGCGTTCTTCGCCGGCGTCGGCGGGGCGCTGCAGGGCAGCCTGATCACCACTATTGACCCCAAGATGTTCAACTTCCAGCTCACGTTCAACATCTTGATGATCGTCGTGGCCGGCGGGCTGGGGAGCATTACCGGCAGCATGGTCGGCGCGGCGATTATCACCGTGCTGCTTGAATGGCTTCGGTTCGTTGAAAATCCGATGACAATCGGCTCGCTGACGATTCCGGGCATTCCCGGAATGCGTATGGTGATCTTCTCCGTCGTGCTGCTGCTGATCATCCTGTACCGCCGGCAGGGCATTATGGGCAACTGGGAATTCAGCTGGGAAAAGCTCCTTCGGAGAGGGGGCGGTGACCGATGACCAGCCTGCTGGAACTGAAGAACGTGACCATTCGGTTCGGCGGACTGACCGCCGTGGGCGACTTGAACATGACCCTCGAAGAGGGCACGATCTCCAGCTTGATCGGCCCCAACGGGGCGGGAAAAACGACCGCGTTCAACATCATCACCGGGTTTTATCCTCCGACCGAAGGAACGGTGACCTTTGCAGGCAAGGACATTACAGGTTTTAAGCCGCACATCATCTGCCGCGAAGGAATTGCCCGGACCTTCCAGAACATTCGGCTGTTCACCGGCGCGTCGGTGCTGCAGAACGTCATGACCGCCTGCTGGGTACGCCAGTCGTCGCCGTGGTGGGCCGCGCCGTTCCTCCTTCCGAGCCATGCTAGGGAAGAGCGGGAGATCCGCCAGTGGTCCATGGACCTGCTCCGGGCCGTCAAGCTGGACGATTTGGCTGATAATGAGGCAACTGGCCTTCCGTACGGCGCCCAGCGGCGGCTGGAAATCGCCCGGGCACTGGCCACTCGTCCTCGGATCCTTCTGCTGGACGAGCCGGCGGCCGGGATGAACCCTCAGGAGAGCATGGAACTGATGGACTTCATCCGGGCGATCAGGGACAAGTTCTCCCTGACGATCCTGTTGATCGAACACGACATGAAAGTCGTCATGGGAATATCCGAGTGGGTTCGGGTGCTGGACCACGGCAACCTGATCTGCGAAGGCTGCCCCGCGGACGTCCAGAAGGACCGGCGGGTCATCGAGGCCTACTTGGGCAAGGAGGATGACGCGGATGCTTAAAATCACCGACCTCCATGTTCACTACGGCGCCATTAAGGCCGTTCGGGGCATCAGCTTGGAAGTCCCCGACGGCCAGATCGTCACCCTCATCGGGGCCAACGGCGCCGGCAAAAGCAGCACCCTCCGCGCGATCGCCGGACTTCTCAAAGGCTGTTCCGGCTCCATTCAGTGGAACGGAACCGAACTGTTGGGCAAGACGCCGGAAGTCGTCTTGGGCTCAGGAATTGCCATGTGCCCGGAAGGCCGCCGGATTTTCCCCCAGCTGACCGTTGAAGAAAACCTCAAGCTGGGCGCCTACACCCGAAAGGATCCTAAAGGCGTGGCGCGCGACTTGGCGCACGGGTATGAACTGTTCCCTAGGCTGAAGGAACGCTCATGGCAAAAGGCCGGCACTCTGTCGGGCGGCGAGCAGCAGATGCTCGCGCTGGCCCGTTCGCTGATGAGCAACCCGCAGCTGATCATGATGGACGAACCGTCGTTAGGGCTGGCTCCGATCCTCGTCAAAGAAGTGTTTGACGTCATTCGGCAGATCAACGAAAAGGGCAAAACGGTCCTGCTGGTGGAGCAGAACGCCCTTCAGGCCCTGAAGGTGGCCGACTACGCCTACGTTCTCGAGGTGGGCGAGATGGCCCTGTCCGGGCCGGGGAAAGAGCTTCTGGCCGATCCTCGCGTCAAAAGCGCCTATCTGGGCGGCTGATTCGTCCCAGAACGTCGAACAAAAAAGCCGGGCTTCCCTCAGGGAAGCCCGGCTTTTTTCTTGTCCTGCAGAGAAACTTCAGTTCCCTCTTGACAGAACTCCCGAACGAAAGTATATTTATATTCAATCAACAAATAAAAAGAAACGGGGGTTTACTTCAATGAAAAAACTTGGGTCTGCATTGGTTCTATTGGCTGCGGCGGTGCTGGGAAGCTCGGCTTGGGGCGCATCGGTCATGGACAAAGGGGAAATCGTCGTCGGGACGGAGAGCACGTTCCCGCCGTTTGAGTTCCTGAGCCCGGACGGAAAACTGCAGGGCTACGACGTGGACTTGGCCGAGGCGATCGGGCAGAAGTTGGGCAAAAAAGTTGTCTGGCGCGACATGAGTTTTGACGCCCTGATTCCATCTCTGCTGACCGGCAAAATTGACCTGATTGCGGCGGGGATGAGCGCCTCGCCGGAGAGGGCGAAGCGGGTCGGGTTCTCGGACGTGTATTACCGGGCCACCAGCGTCGTGGTGATCGCCGCCGGCTCGCCGATTAAGTCGTTGGCCGATCTGCAGGGCAAGACGATGGCGGTTCAGCTTGGGACGATTCAGGAGACGTTCCTCCGCGGACAGCCCGGCGTGTCGGTTCGGGCGTACCAGAAGTACGACGACTGCCTGAGAGAAGTCGTTCTTGGCCGGGCGGACGGGGCGATGATGGACGAGACGGTAGCTGGCGAGTTTCTGAAGCAGGCGGACTTCGCCGGCAAAATCGTTTCGGCGTTCACTCAAGCCGCCGGCGAGTCAGGCCAAGCCCTCGCCATGCCCAAGGGAGACGAGACGTTCATCTCGGCGGTGAACAAAGCGCTCGCCGAGTTGAAGCAGGAGGGCTTTCTGCAGGCGCTGAGCGACAAGTGGATCAAAAAATAAAACGATGAATTTCCGATGGAGAAAAAGAGAAGCGGGCTCGCGCCCGCTTCTCTTTTTTTGCGCTGAGTTCGGTGATCAGCTCTGCCCTGATGAATATGAGGAGATATCAGGAAAACGGAATTTCAACTTTGAGTGCAGATGCAGGGCGGGTGAAACGTCTTTGTGACACAGTCGTAACTCTCGTCAGGTAGAGTGGGGCAGTGAGAGGAGAGATTCGTATGGCGCAGCTCGTTTTAAAGGGAGTGAAAAAACGCTACGCTCGGGGCGTTCTGGCCGTGAAGGACTTTAACCTGACGGTTCAGGACCGGGAGTTTATTGTGCTCGTCGGTCCGTCAGGCTGCGGCAAGACGACGGTTCTTCGGATGATCGCCGGGCTGGAGGAGATTTCCGACGGAGACTTTCTGATGGACGGACGGCGAATGAACGACGTGGAGCCCCAAAACCGAGATATGGCAATGGTCTTCCAGAACTATGCCCTGTATCCTCACATGTCGGTGTATGACAACATCGCGTTTTCCATGAAGATTCGCCGCGTGCCGAAGGACGAGATCGACAGACGGGTGAAAGAAGCCGCGAAGATGCTGAACCTGGAAGCTCTGCTGGCTCGAAAGCCCGGCGAGATTTCCGGCGGCCAGCGGCAGCGGGTGGCTATTGGCGGGGCGATCGTCCGGCGTCCCAAGGCGTTTTTGATGGACGAGCCGCTGTCAAACTTGGACGCCAAGCTCCGAAACCACATGCGCGTTGAGTTGGCCCGGCTGCACCGCCAGCTGGAAGCGACGATTGTTTACGTGACCCACGATCAGGTGGAAGCGATGACGCTGGGCGATCGGATTGTGGTGATGAACGACGGCGTTGTTCAGCAGATCGACTCGCCGATGGCGCTGTACGACAACCCGGCCAACCTGTTTGTGGCTCGGTTCATCGGGCTGCCGGCGATGAACCTTTTCGACGCGTTGGCGAGTTCCGACGGCCTGTCTTTTGGCTTTGCCTCGTCGGGAAAATTCCTGCCGGCGCCGAGCAAATACCTTGAGAGTCTTCGCCGCCGCTCGATCCGTCGGGCTGTTTTGGGCCTGCGTCCCGAAGACGTGCACGGCAGTTGGGAAACGCCGCCGGCTGGCGCCAACTGGTGGTTATCCGGAGAACGTGTGGAAGTCGTTGCCAGAGAAATGCTGGGCGCTTCGGTGGTCCTCCATTGCCGGGGCGAGCGGGGGAATTTGGCTCTGACGGCTGACCGGGGAACTCCCTGTGTGCCGGGGGATACGATGTCCCTTCTGTTCGACCTAGACAAGCTCCACGTGTTTGACGGCGAGTCGGGAGAGCGGCTTGCCGCGGAGGAGTAACCGTGATCGTTTCCTCTGCTCGGGGCGTTCGGAAAGTTGAGCCGTGGCTTTTTCTTTTGCCCGCTCTGGGAGCGTTCGCGACGTTTCTTTTTTGGCCGTTTTTTAAGACGATTTATCTGAGCCTGTTTCTGACAAACCGCTTGGGGCTGCCGAAAGTTTTCGTCGGGCTGGGCAATTATATTTCACTTTTCCAGTCGCCCGCATTTTACAACAGCCTGTTCGTCACGCTGGTCTTCGTCGTCCTAATGGTGGCGGGAAGCATGGCGATGGGGTTGGGCACCGCCCTGCTCTGCAACGCGGCTTTCCCCGGACGCGGGCTCTTTCGGACGATGTACGCCATGCCGATGGCGATAGCGTCCAGCTCGGCGGCGATGATTTTTAAGGTGGTGCTTCACCCGACGGTCGGGGTTGTCAACAAGCTGACAGGCCTTTCTATTAACTGGCTGGCAGATCCGTCTTGGGCCCTTATCTGTGTGGCGGTTATTTCGTCGTGGCTCAACAGCGGCATTAACTTCCTGTATTTTTCCGCCGGCTTAGCAAACATTGACCAGACGCTTTACGAGAGGGCGTCCAGTGACGGCGCCAGCCGGTGGCAGCAGTTTCGTTATGTGACGCTGCCGGGGTTGCGGCCAATACTTTTCTTTACGCTCGTGGTCAACGTGATCATGGCGTTTCAATCGTTCGCCCAAGTCCGGGTGCTGACACGGGGCGGCCCTGGGGACGCGACGAACGTGATCGTTCACTCGATCTACCGGGACGCGTTTTTCAATTTCAGGTTCGGCAGCGCAGCTGCCCAGTCGGTCGTCCTGTTCGTCATCATTATGATTCTGACGCTGGCGATGTTTAAGTCGAAGCGAAGCGGGAGGCCATGACTGATATGGAAGGTTACGGCGTGTCTCAGCCTGTCCCGAAGCTGAAGAGTCGTTTTCGGGCGTGGCGGCTGAAAGGCGGGTACCTGATTTTGAACCTGCTGGCGGCGCCGCTGATTCTGCTGCCGCTTCTGTACGCCGTCTCCGTGGCGTTTATGCCGGCGGGCGATTTGTTTACCACGAAGCTGAACCTGTTTCCAACCCACCCGACTTGGACGAATTACTCTAGCGCGCTGGAGAGCGTTCCTCTTGGACGGTTCGTGTTCAATTCATTTGTTGTGGCCAGCCTGATTACGCTGGGACAGGTCGTCTCGTGTGCTTTGGCGGCGTTTTCCTTTTCATTTCTTCGGTTTCGCGGGCGGGAATGGGCGTTCATGCTGGTGATGTCGACCATGATGATCCCCGGCGAGGCAACTATCGTTTCCAATTACTTAATGGTCAGCGGCTGGCAGTGGATTGACACGTACCAAGTGCTCATCGTGCCGTATCTGACGTCGGCTATGGGGATTTTCCTTTTTCGGCAGTTTTTCGACCAGTTCCCGATGGCGCTGTACGAGTCGGCTCGGCTGTGCGGCTGCTCAAACTGGCGTTTCCTCTTTTCGCTGCTGCTGCCGTTGAGCAAGCCGGCCGTGGGGGCCATGGCAGTTTATACGTTCCTAAACGCGTGGAACATGTACCTGTGGCCACTGCTCGTGACGGGAAATACGGCGATGAGGACGGTTCAGATCGGCGTGGGCATGTTGGACAACCCGGACGCCCAGTCGATTACGCTCATGATGGCCGGAGTCGTCATTGTTATTCTGCCGTCGATTCTGGTATTTGCGCTGGGAGAGAAGCAGCTGGTGCGGGGAATGTTCGCAGGAGCTGTGAAAGGCTAACTGCTGGAAATTATAAAAGCTCGGCGAAGTTGAGCCGAAGGTGCGGGAATGGCGGGTTATCGGAGACGAAAATCAGAAGGAGGACGACAGATGAAAATTCGGTTTGGCGCTTTGGCGCTGGCGGCAGCTGCCGCTTTTGGAATGAGCGGGTTCGCGGCGGCGACGGAAATTACGTTTTGGCACTCCATGGGCGGCGTCAACGGCGACGCGCTGAATTACCTTGTGGAAGAATACAACGCCAAAAACGACAAAGGCGTCACGGTCAAGGCTCAGTATCAGGGCAATTACGACGACTCGATTAACAAATTGAAGAGCGCCATGATCGGCGGCGCTGGGCCGGACATCGTTCAGGTGTACGATATTGGCACGCGGCTGATGATCGACTCAGGCTGGGCCGTCCCGATGCAGGATCTTATCGACGCCGACAAGTATGACGTCTCAGCTGTTGAGCCAAATATCGCGGCGTACTACACCATCGGCGGCAAGCTGTATTCCATGCCCTTTAACTCGTCCACGCCGATCATGTACTACAACAAGGACATCTTCGAGAAAGCGGGCATGACGAAGGTGCCTGACAGCCTTGAGGGCATCGGCGAAGCTGGCCGCGACTTGGTGGAGAAGGGCGGAGCCGGCGAGGCAATTTCTCTTGGAATGTACGGTTGGTTCTTCGAGCAGATGATTGGCAAACAGGGACTGGATTACGCCAATAACGGCAACGGCCGTCAGTCCGCCGCCACGGCTGTGGCCTTCGACGGTAACGGTGCCGGTCTGAAAATCCTTGAAGCGTGGAAGGAACTGCACGACGCGGGTTGGGCGCCTAACGTCGGCAGCGGCAGTGACTCCGGTTTGGCGGACTTCTCCGCCGGAAAATCGGCGATGACGCTCGGTTCGACTGCCTCTCTGGCACAGATTCTTAAAGAAGTCGGCGACAAGTTCCGCGTGGGAACGGCCTTTTTCCCCAAAGTCGCTTCGAATGACGAGGGCGGCGTGTCCATCGGGGGGGCGTCCCTGTGGGTCATTAAAAAGGACGGCGACGACGCGGGCCGTCAGGCGCTGGTCTGGGACTTCATCAAGTTCCTCATCTCCCCGGCTTCCCAGGCGTACTGGAACGCTCACACCGGGTATTTCCCGATCACCGTTGCCGCGCACGATGAGGCGGTCTTTAAGGACAACGTGGCCAAGTACCCCCAGTTTATGACCGCCATTGACCAGCTGCACGCGTCGGCACCTCAGTACGCCGGAGCGCTGCTCAGCGTTTTCCCCGAAGCTCGTCAGATTGAGGAGAAGGAGCTGGAGAACACGATGAACGGCAAAAAGACGCCCGAACAGGCTGTGACCGATATGGCCGCCGGCATCAACAAGGCGATTTCAGAGTATAATCTGGTGAACCAGTAACCGTACGTCCTACGGGCGGCGGGCCGAGCGCCTGCCGCCTTTTTTCATGATGTCATAAGGGAGGAAGTGACATGAAAAAAACTGTCGTTTGGGGGCATCGAGGCCTTCCAGCGCTGCATTGTGAAAACGGCCTATCCGGCTTTTGCGCGGCGGCGTCCTGCGGCGCTTCGGGCGTGGAATTGGACGTTCAGCTGACGCGTGACGGACGGCTGGCGGTCATTCACGACGAGGAATTAACTCGGCTGACAGGCCGGCCCGGCTGGGTGACTCAGATGACCCTTGAAGAGCTGCGCCGCAGTGGAGAAGCGGCTGGCAAAGTCCCTTTGCAGGACTTCGCGCCGGAATTGGCGGACGTGTACCAGGCTCTGGCTTCTACGAATTTGGAAATTAACGTGGAGCTCAAGACGTCTCGAGTGGCCTACGAAGGGATTGAACGGGCCGTCCTGGAGCTGTCGGAGCAGTTCGGCCTGCTGGATCGGGTGATTTTTTCGTCGTTTAACCACCAGAGCCTGTTGGCGGTTCGGCGGATGTCAGCCGCGGCCCGTCTGGCGCTTCTCGTCTCCGACGTGTCGCTTGATCTGCCGGCCGAAGCCCGAAACCTGAACGCCGAAGCTCTGCATATTCCCTGTTGTCAGACAAAAATGGCCGGCCTTTTTGAGCAGTACCGGAAAAGCGGTCTGCTGCTGCGGGTTTGGGGCGCTGATGCCGCTGCCGACTGGCAGCGGCTGCACGGAGCTGTCGATTGCTTGATCGTGGACGACGCGCCGGAGGCCCTTCGGGTACTCTCGTCTCCCTGCAAATAGGGCGCGCCGACGTTTCCGCTCCGGCTCTGTCGCTATAAAACTCAGCCGGGGGCTGACTTTTGCTAGGGCTATAATAAAATGCAATTATTTGTCTCGCGTTCACCGCACTGGGCGGCCGCAAGGGCCGCCTGTGGGGTATAATGCACTCATGACCGCTGTGATTCGGCAAAAAGCGGAAAGAAAAGAGGAGGAACGAAGATGGCAGAAAACGTCAAGGCGCCGCGCGGCGTTCGGGACATCCTTCCCGACGAGTCATGGAAATGGGCCTACGTGCTGGGTCGGACCCGGCAGACGGCTGAAGCGTTCCATTACAGCGAGGTGCATCTTCCCGTCTTCGAGCATACCGAGCTTTTTGCGCGCGGGGTGGGGGATACCACCGACATCGTCGAAAAGGAAATGTACACTTTCACCGACAAGGGCGGACGGAGCATCACCCTTCGACCCGAGCTGACCGCCGGCATGGTGCGCAGCTACGTGGAGAACGGGCTAGGTAGCAGCTCGTCGCCGGTGAAGCTGTGGGGATACGGTCCGATGTTTCGCTACGAGCGGCCGCAGAAAGGCCGTTACCGCCAGTTCTGGCAGATTGACTTTGAGCAGCTGGGGAGCGACAGCCCTCTGACCGACGTGGAAGTGATCATGACGGCGGTGGACCTGTTCGCCGATTTGGGAATGAAAAACCTTGAGGTGGTCGTGAACTCGGTCGGCTGTCCGGCCTGCCGTCCGGTCTACAGAAAAGTTCTGCTGGACTACTTGGAGAGCCGCCGAAGCGAGCTGTGCGAGACCTGCCTTTCCCGCATGGAGAGAAACCCGCTTCGGGTGTTGGACTGCAAGACCGATCACGAGGTCGTGGCGGGCGCTCCGGCGATTTTCGACTCGCTGTGCAGCGAGTGCGCCGACCACTTCGCCGCCGTGAAGGAAGGGCTGGCCCGGCTTGGAGTGCCGTACAGCACCGACAAGACACTGGTCCGCGGGCTCGACTATTACACGAAGACGGCGTTTGAGGTGAAGTCCGGCGACTTGGGAGCCCAGTCGGCGGTGTGCGGCGGCGGCCGGTACGACAACCTGTCGGAGGCCATCGGCGGGCCGCACGTCCCCGGCGTCGGGTTTGCCGCCGGACTGGACCGAATGCTGCTGGTGATGGGCGAACAGGGCTGTTCGTTTGGCCCTGAGCCGTCGGTGGACGCTCAGGTGATCTGTCTGGACGAGTCTGTCAAGCTGGACGCGCTGGAGATCCTCTACCGACTGCGCCGGGCCGGATTCAACGCCGATATGGACTACCAGAAGCGTTCGATGAAGTCCCAGCTCAAGCAGGCTTTGGCGGGCCGCGCGGCCGCGGCGGTCATTTTAGGGGCCGACGAGATTTCCCGGGGCGTGGTGGCGCTCAAGGACCTGAGGAGCGCCGAGCAGAAGGACGTTCAGTCGTCCGAGCTGGAAAACGCCTTGGCAGCCCTGCTGGACGAGGGTAAGTAGCACAACTGCGTTCCTGCCCGCCCGAAAGGGGCGGGCTTCTCAACCGGCGGTGCGACTGTTTGTGCGCGCCGACCTTTAGGAGGATGAGTATGATGGCTTTGGAGCGTTTCAGCAACAAGTGGCAGAGGACCGTGTACTGCGGCCGGGTGACCGAAGGTCAGGTGGGCAGCCGGGTTGTGCTCAACGGGTGGGTGAGAAAGCGCCGCGACTTGGGCGGCGTGGTGTTCATCGACCTGTGGGACCACACCGGACTGGTTCAGACCGTGTTCAACCCGGAGCAGTGTCCCGAATCGGTTCATAAGGCGGCCGGCGACCTGCGCAGCGAGTACTGCGTCGCCGTGACCGGAACGGTGCGGGTACGGCCCCAAGGGACTGAAAACGAATCGCTGCCGACGGGCAAATGGGAAGTCATGGCGGACAATCTGCTGGTTCTCGCGCCGTCAAAGGGGCTTCCGTTTGAGATCGGCGACGAGACCGACGACGTGGACGAGAACATTCGTCTGGCCAGCCGGTACTTGGATCTGCGTCGCGATAAAATGCAGCATTTCTTGCGGACCCGCGCGGCGGCGGCGCACTTTACCCGCAATTATTTGGAGTCCCACGGCTTCTTGGAAGTTGAAACGCCAACGCTGGTCAAGTCGACGCCCGAAGGGGCGAGAGACTATCTGGTGCCGTCCCGGCTTGTGCCCGGCAATTTCTACGCGCTTCCTCAGTCGCCGCAGATTTTCAAGCAGCTTCTGATGGTGTCGGGCGTCGATCGGTACTACCAGCTCGCTCGGTGCTACCGGGACGAGGATCTGAGAGCTGACCGCCAGCCCGAGTTCACCCAGGTGGACCTTGAGATGAGCTTCCTCACCGAGGAGGACATTTACAGCCTGCTGGAAGGCTACGTGAACGGGCTGTGGAAGGAGATCCTTGGCGTGGACGTGCCAATTCCACTCAAACGGATCACCTGGCACGAGGCGATGAATCGGTTTGGCAGCGACAAGCCGGATATGCGGATTCCCTTCGAGCTTCAGGACTTGAAAGAGGTCTTCGACGGCGCCGGGTTTGCGCTGTTCCAGTCCATTATCGACGACGGCGGGACGATCAAGGCGATCGCCCTTCCCGGCGGCGCGTCCCTTTCCCGCAAGGGGACCGACGACGTCATCGCCGCCGCCAAGGCGCTGGGCGCTCCCGATCTGGCCGCGTTCCAGTACAAGGACGCCGGCCTCAAGGGCCCGTTGTGCAAGTTCTTGGACGAAGCGCGCCAAGCCAAGCTGCTTGAGGCGACGAAAGCCGCCAAGGGCGACGCGATTTTCCTGATGGCTCACCGGGACTGGCAGCTGGTCTGCACCGTATTGGGCCAGCTCCGTCTCGACTTGGCCCGCGCTCACGGGCTGGTCGAAGAGGGCTGGAAGTTCCTCTGGGTCACCGACTTCCCGATGTTCGAGTGGAGCAAAGAGGACAACCGGTGGTGCGCCATGCATCACCCGTTCACCATGCCCCGCGAATCCGACTTGGACAAGCTGGAGACGGCCCCCGGCGAGGTATGCGCTCGGGCGTACGACATCGTCCTGAACGGCGTGGAGCTCGGTGGCGGCTCGATCCGAATCCACGAGAGCTCCGTCCAGTCGAGGGTCTTCAAGGCCATCGGCCTCACCGAAGAGGCCGCGTCCGATCGGTTTGGCTTCCTGCTTCAGGCCCTGCAGTTCGGCACGCCGCCTCACGGCGGGTTGGCCCTCGGGTTTGACCGGGTGTGCATGCTCCTGTCCGGCGGCAAGTCGGTCAGAGACGTCATCGCCTTCCCCAAGACGGCCCGCGCTCAAGACTTGATGAGCCACGCGCCCGACACGGTCGCAGACAGCCAGTTGGACGAGCTGGGACTGTTCGTCCGCCAGAAGACAAAATAACGAAAAATAAAGAAGCCGCCGGCGAAACGTTCGTTTCGCCGGCGGCTTCTGTTTGTCCGATTCAGTCCCGTTCCTCCCGGGCGAAGGGCTGGCCCAGAGCCGCAGGGGCTGAGAGGGAAATGCCCTTGCCCTTCCTGATGGTGATGGCGGTTAAGACGATGATGGTCAGTGCGTAGGGGAGCATGAGCAGCAGCGGCGCGGGGATATTCGTCCCCACCGCCTGAATGCGCAGCTGACAGGCCTCCACGCCGCCGAACAGGTACGCGCCGAGCATGGCTCTGGCCGGGTGCCAGATGGCAAAAATCACCAGCGCTACGGCGATCCAGCCGCGTCCGGCGGTCATTCCCTCGCTCCACATGTGGTTGTACGAGATCGACAGGTACGCGCCGCCGACGGCCACGATGCCGCCGCCGAGCAAGGTGTACAGGTAGCGGATTCGGGCGACCGAAAGCCCCACGCTGTCAGCGGCTCGGGGCGAGTCGCCGGCCGCACGGAGTTCCATGCCCTGTCGGGTTCGCCAGAGGAAGAAGCACATGGCCGCTGCCAGGACATAGGAGACGTAGACCAGCGGGTCGTGGTTGAACAGCAGCGGGCCGACCACCGGCAGGTTTGCCAGTCCCGGGATTGGCAGGGGCGAAAAGCCCTTGATCGTGTGGCCCACGAAGCGCACGCCCAGCAGGGCGCTCAGCCCCGTGCCGACCATGGTGAGCGACAGGCCGCTGACGACCTGATTGCCGCCCAGCGTGACCGAAAGAAAAGCGTGGGGCAGAGCGAGCAGACACCCGACGACGAACGCGGTAGCGACGCCGAGCCACGGGCTGCCGGTTGTCTCTGTGACCGCAAAGCCGGCCAGAGCTCCGCCCAGCATGAGGCCCTCAAGCCCCAAGTTCATCACGCCGCTTCGCTCGGTGAGGATTTCGCCCAGCGTGGCGTAGAGAATCGGCGTGCCGCTGCGCACGGCCGCGGCGAGAATTGCGACGAGGATATCCACGGCGTCACCTCCTGAACCGGACGAGCCGGTAGTTCTTAAAGAACTCGCCCGCCACGACGAAGAACAGAATCAGCCCCTGAATGACCTGAGTTCCCGCCACGGGCAGGTTCATGGTCACCTGCATGGACTCTCCGCCCACCAGCAGACCGCCCATCAGAAACGCTACCAGCAGAGCGGCCAGCGGGTTCAGGTTGGCCAGCCATGCCACGATGATGGCCGTATAGCCGAAGTCGGCGCTGAACGCGCCTTGAAGCCGGTGCGCCAGCCCGGCCATATGGACCATGCCGGCCAAGCCGCACAGGGCGCCGGCGATGAACATGGACCGAACCATCATGCGAGTGTCGTCAATGCCGGCGAATCGGGCGGCCCGAGGGTTTTCGCCGATGACGCGGATCTCGTATCCCCAGCGGGAGTAGGTCAGAAGCCACCAGAGCACCAAAGCGACGATGACCGCAAGCCACAGTCCCGAATGGGCCCGGCCGAACCCTAACAGCGGGAGCTGAGCGCTGGCCGGGAACGCCGGCGTCATAGGAAAGCCGAGGCTCGACGGATCCCGCCACTGGCCGTACACGAGGAAGTCTTTCAGGTTCACTGCGATGTAGTTGAGCATCAGGGTGCTGATGATCTCGTTCACGTTCCATTTAGCCCGCAGGAAGCCGGCGACCGACGCCCACAGCCCGCCGGCCAAGGCGGCCGCTAGAGCCATGAGGGCTAACTGGAGGGGCGACGAGGCCAGAGGAAGGTAGCGGACCGCCGCGACGGTGGCTAAGGCGCCGGCCATAATCTGCCCCTGAGCGCCGATGTTCCACACCAACATCTTGTAGCACACACACAGCCCGACGGCGGAGATCATCAGGGGAATTGCCTTCGTCAGGCTTTCGCTGAGGCCGTACTCGTCCCCGAACGCGGACAGCCACATTTCGCTCAGCGCGTCGATCGGGCTGACGCCTAAGGCGGTTAAGAAGGCGCCCGACACGACCAGCGCCGCGGCCAGCGATGCAATTGGCACGAGAACAGAACACCAAAGCGGCGTGTCAAACCGTCGTTCAAAGCGCATGATGAGCTTCCTCGCTTTCGCCAGCCATCATCAGGCCGATTCGCTCCACGTCCGCGTCGGTTGGCTCCTCAATCGAGCCGGTAATCTGTCCGCGGTAGATGACCAGCAGGTGATCGCACAGGGCGAGGAGTTCCTCCAAGTCCTCGGACACGAGGAAAATGGCCCGGCCGTTCTCCCGCTCGGCCAGCAGCTGTTCCCGAACGAACCGGCTGGCCGCCACGTCCAAGCCCCACGTGGGATTCATCGCCAGAAGAACCCGGTGGGAGTCGCTCAGCTCCCGGCCCATCATGAGTTTTTGCAGGTTGCCGCCCGACAGGTTGCGCACCGGCGCGTGTTCCGACGGCGTGTCCACTTGGAAGTTTCTGATAATCGACAGAGTATGCTTCCACATCTGGTGCCAGTCCATCCGCAGGCCCATGAAGCCCTTGCCCGCGGTGGGCTGCCGGTATCGCCGAAGGGCCGAGTTCTCAATCGCGTTCATGTTACCAACCATGCCCACGCCCCGCCGGTCCGCCGGGATGTACCGAATCCCCTTGTCGATGAACGACCGGGGGTCCGCGCCGGTGAAGTCAGCGCCGTCGACAAGCACGCGGCCGCCCGAAAGGGGGTACAGCCCGGCCATCGCTTGGCACAGCGCCGTCTGTCCGTTGCCCGACACGCCGGCCAGCCCGAGAATTTCCCCTTCCCGCAAGGTCAGGGAGATGTTTGAAAAAGCCGGGAGTCCCCGGTCATCCGACGCCGAAGCGTTTTGAAGCTCCAGCAGGGCTTCTCCGGGCTCGCGGTTCGTCCGTGTCAGCTCGAGGTCAACCACGCGGCCCATCATCAGCTCGGCGATCCGGGCCTTCGTCGTTCCGGCTGTGTCCTCCACGCCGGCCAGCTGGCCGCGGCGCAGCACGGCTACCCGATTGGAAACGGCCATCACCTCGTCCAGCTTGTGGGAGATGAAGATGACCGACCGGCCCTCGGCGGTCATGTGCGACACGGTGGTGAACAGGGCGTTCGCCTCCTGAGGCGTCAGAACGGCCGTCGGCTCGTCCAAGATCAGCACCTTGGCGTTTTGGTACAGGGCTTTCAAAATGGCGACTCTCTGCTGTTCGCCCACGGAAAGCTGCCAGATTTGGGCCGTCGGGTCGACAGCCAGCTGGTATGTCTCAGAAATGCGCTGCACCTTTCGGATAATTTCCGCCTTGGGCAGCACCGTCGGCAGAGCCGTTCCCAGCACGACGTTTTCCCAAACCGTCTGGGACTCGACCAGCATGAAGTGCTGGTGAACCATTCCAATGCCCGCGGCAATCGCGTCGTGGGGCGAGCGGAAGCGCTGTACAACTCCGTCCAGAAGGATCTTTCCCCCGTCAGGGCAGTAGATGCCGCTCAAAACGTTCATCAGAGTGGACTTGCCGGCGCCGTTTTCGCCCAGCAGGGCAAGCACCTCGCCCTTGGCCAGCCGAAGCGTCACGCTGTCCACGGCCTTTTTGCCGCCGAAGGTCTTGGTGATGTCCAGAAGTTCTACCCGCCAAGGTGAAGTTGTGTCGTTCATGAGAAGCCTCCTTCCGGGCACTTTTCTAAAAATATCATACACCGGAACCGGTTCAGAAATAACCGGCCCCAAAAAAGCGGCGCACCTTCCGGTGCGCCGCACCCAATGCGTTGGGCTACTGCTGGGAGATCGTGCCGTTAACGCCTTTGACGAACCACTGAAGCGCCAGCATGTCGGCGTCGCTCATCCGCTCGCCTTCGGCCAGCTTCAGCTCGCCCTTCTGGTCGTACAGCGGCCCGGTGAACACGTCCCACTCGCCGGAAATGATCTTCGCCTTGGCGGCTTCGACCTTGGCCTTCACGTCGTCAGGAACGTCCTTGGACATCGGCGCTAGCTTCACAGCCCCGTCCTTCAGGCCCCACCAAATAGGCTCGTTGGTCCATTTGCCCTCGCTCACGGCCTTCACGACTGCCGTGTAGACGGCGCCCCAGTTCCACATGGCGGCGGTCAGCTGCTTGGTGGGCGCGAACTGGCTCATGTCGTTGTCGTAGCCGACCACGTAGACGCCCGCTTCCTCGCAGGCCTGAGCGGTCGCGCCGCTGTCGGCGTGCATGCCGATCACCGAGCAGCCCGAGTCGATCAGGGCCTTGGCGGCTTCCTTCTCCTTGCCCGGGTCAAGCCACGAGTAGATCCACACCACGTTCACTTCGACCTTGGGATTGATCGCCTGAGCGCCAAGCGTGAACGCGTTGATGGCCCGGATGACTTCCGGAATCGGGAACGCGGCCACAAATCCGATCTTGTCGTTCTTCGCCATCGCGCCGGCCACCATGCCGGACAGGTAGCGGGTCTGGTACATTCTGCCGAAGTACGTGCCCATGTTGGGCGCCGTCTTGTAGCCGGAGCAGTGCATGAAGATGACCTCCGGGTGTTTCTGAGCCTCTTCAACCACGTAGTCCATATAGCCGAACGAGTTGGCGAAAATCAGGTTGCACTTGCCGCGGCGGATCAGCTGTTCCATCGTCCGCGCCGCGTCCGGGCCCTCGGGCACCGATTCGACGTAAGAGCTCTCCGGCATGTCAGGAAACGCCTGATGCATTTCCTGACGGCCCTTCTCGTGCATGTAGGTGTAGCCGCCGTCGTTGGTGGGGCCAATGTAGATGAATCCGGCCTTGATGTCCTTGACCGGTACTGGGTCAAACGCCAACGCGGCTTGTGACAGAGCCAGAAGCGCCGCAAACGCCAAAAGTGATTTTTTCACGTGAACCCATCCTCCCCGTTTGTTGTAAAATGATAGCTACTGCTCGACCCCGCTGAAAATGTGTTAACATTTAACGTAAATATCTTATAAGAGTAAGGTAAAAAAATCAAGAGCAAAGGGGAAGGGGAACGCGATGTCTTTGTCCGATCGGTATCACAAGACGTTTCAAATTTCTTGGGAGCAGCTCCAGAGGGACTGTCGCAGCTTAGCCCGCCGCTTAGTCACCCGGCCGTGGGATCGGATCATCGGGATAGCTCGGGGTGGGCTCGTTCCGGCGGCCATCATAGCTAGGGAGCTGGACGTTCGGCTCGTCGACACGGTGTGCATTTCAAGCTACAGCTTGAGAGAGCAGGGAGAGCTGCAGGTCCTGAAGAACATCGACCTGTCGGGCGACCCGGACAGGACGCTCATCGTGGACGACTTGGTTGACACGGGCCGGACTGCCGCGTTCGTCCGAAACATGATGCCTGGCGCCCACTTCGTCTCGGTGTACGCCAAACCGGCCGGCCATCCCTACGTGGACGACTGCGTCGACTCGGTCAGCCAGGACACTTGGATCCTTTTCCCGTGGGACGCCGGCTGGGGGTACGTTGATCCCATCGGCGCCGCCGTCGCTCGGTGAAGCCGCTCATTCGGGGCAGCCTGTTCAGCGATCCCGCCGCGCCGCAGGCCAACGGCGAGAAGCTGGAAGTCCTGCTGAAAGACTTCACCGGCCTGACGCTGGAGCGAATCATTTCCGCAGGGCAGACCACGCCTCAAGACTGCCCGTACGTTCAGGACGAAGACGAATGGGTCTGTCTCCTCGCGGGGAGCGCTCAGCTCAAAATCGACTCGGGCAGCGGCCAGTTCCAAACGATTTCTCTTTCTCCCGGCGACTGGCTCGTGATCCCCTCAAAAGTTCCCCACTGGGTGACCCGTACGAGCGTCTCGCCTCAGGCCGTTTGGCTGGCTCTTCACGCCCGCCTCGGCGAATCCGCTCGATAACCGTTCAAAAAGCGAGCCGCTTCCAAACGGAAGCGGCTCGCTTTTTGCCTTGCTGCCTTACGAATTTCCCGTTGCGGCAGCCGTCTGAGGCTTAGCCATCGGGAGATTGGAAAGGAAAATCAGCGCGATCACGACCGCCGTGCCGGCCAAGGACAACAGCGTGGACGGGTGAAGCGCCACCGCCGCGCCGGCAAAAAGCAGGGCACGCCAGACGATGTTGATCGGCCCGCGGGCGTAGCCGGTAAAGCCCAGCGCCACGGCCAACAGCGTCACCACGCCGCTGACGATCGACAGGATGTTCTCGCCCCAGCCCAACTGGAACAGCAGTCCGGGATCGTAACAGAACGCGAACGGGATGACGAACGCCAAAAATCCCAGCCGGCAGGCCGTCCACCCGGTCTTATTGGGCGAAGACCCGGCGATGGACGACGCCGCGTAGGCCGCCAGAGCGACCGGCGGGGTGATGTTGGAGATGATGGCGTAGTAGAACACGAACATGTGGGCGGCAATCGGCATGAAGTGGAGCTTGACTAACGCCGGGACGCCCAGCGCCGCGCCAAGAATGTACGCGCTGGTGGTGGGAAGTCCCATGCCGAGGATCAGCGACACTAACGCGATCAGCAGCAGAGCGAAGAACCGGCTCCCTTGAGCGATGGAGAGAACGGCGCTGACGAACTTGAACCCGATGCCCGACAGGGCGACGCTGCCCACCACGAGGCCGGCAGACGCGCAGGCCACGCAGATAATCGGAATGCCGACCGAGCCGTCATGAATGGCCTGAAGGATCCGAACCGGCCCCATGCGCCGTTCCTTGTTGGGCAGAGAAACGGCCCACGCGGTGACGATGCCCGCGACGGCTCCGTACATGGGCGTGTAGCCGGCCAGAAGCATGTAGACCAGCAGGACGATCGGGGCCATCATGTACAGTCGTTTGGCGACCGACGTCTTGGAGGGCAGTTCGGAGGCTTTGAGCCCTTTCAGACCGTTTTTCACCGCCGTCAGGTGGACCATCAGCAGGACGGCGCCGTAGTAGAGAAGCGCTGGCAGCACGGCAGCGATGATGATTTTGTTGAACTGGACGCCCAGCAGGGCGGCCATGACGAACGCCCCGGCGCCCATGACCGGCGGCATGATCTGGCCTCCGGCGCTGGAAACCGCCTCGACGGCCCCGGCGAAGTGGGGTTCGTAGCCGATTCGCTTCATCAAGGGAATGGTGAACGAGCCGGTGCCGTACACGTTCGCCACGGCCGAGCCGGAAATGGAGCCGAACAGCGCGGAGCTGAGCACGGCGATCTTCGCCGGGCCGCCGGCCTGAGTGCCGGTGAACGCCTGAGCGAACTCCATGAAGTACTCGCCCACGCCGCTCTTTTCGAGGAAGCCGCCGAAGATCAGGAAGATCATGACGAACGTGGCGGAAACGCCCAGAGACGACGAGAAAATTCCCTCGTCGGTCAGGTACATGCCCTCAACCATTCGGCTGTACTCGGTAGGAACGCCCTGCAGGACTGAGGGCAGCCAGTGAGAGTCGCAGACCAGCGTGTAAACCGTGAAGGCCAGAGCGACCAGAACGATCGGAAGGCCGACGATGCGCCGGGTGCCTTCCAAGAGCAGGACGATCAGCACAGTGCCCAAGACGATCTGAACGGTCGTCAGCTCGTCCACGCCCTGCATTCGCATGATGATCTGGCTGTAGGTGAACATGCTGTACAGGCCGGGCGCGGCAGCCGCGGCCGCCAAAACCCAGTCATACCACGGCACGGACGTCTCAGGCTCGCCGGACTTGTTCTTCGCGAACGGGTAGAGCACGAACACCATGGGAAGCACCCATGTCAGGTGAATTGCCCGCTGGAGGTATGCCTCAAACGAGCCGAAGACGGCGGTGTACAGGTGAAAAAGTCCCATTGCCAAGACGTACAAGTACAGCGCCTTCGCGACGGGGCCCTGTAATTTTCTCATCAATCAAACCCCATTTCGTTCGGACGTCCGAAAAGGACGGCCTGAAAAATAGACAGGAAGACAGGATCTTGGCCTGTCTTCCTGTCGAAGAGACGGTTCAGCTGCCGGTTATTTGGAAGCGGAAACTTCCTGCCAGTACTTGACCGCGCCCGGGTGAGTGATGATTGGGGCGGGGGAACGGCAGTCTTGGGGTTCAGCTCTTTCATATCGACAACGGCCTTGGCCAGAACGTCCTGTCCCTCGTACATGGTCTTGCACAGGTTGTAAACCACGTCGTCATCCAGATCGCTGCGGACGACAATGCAGGTGTAGTCGCCGACGACCTTGACCGGGTCTTTCGTGACGCTCTTGTAGATGCCCGGGTCGACGGTGAACGTCGTCGTGCCGATCGCGGCGCCGATCTTGTCAAGGGTTTCCTGCTCCATGCCGAGAATGACCACGTCGGTCTGGCTCTCGATCTGCATGACGATGGAAGCGACCTTGCCGACCGAGAACGCGAACACGTCCAGGTGGTTGTCCGCCAGAAGGTCCGCGCCGCCGGAGTAGGAAGCGTACTCAACCGAGCCGCCCCACTCGGGGATAGCCTTGCGGTAGTCGATCCCGAAACCGTCGCGGAACACCGCGTTGACGACAAACTCCGAGCCGGAACCGGTCTTGAGGGTACCGAAGCGGATCGGGATCTTCTTTGCGACGATATCGTTCACCGTCTTGATGCCGTTCTTCTCGGCGAAATCTTTGCGGGCGATGAAATAGGTGTACTGGGTGTACAGGTTGGCGAGAATGGACGCGTTCTTGACCGGCTCGTTGAACGGCGCACAGCCGCCCTTTTGGGCCACGGCCACCATGGACGTGTTGGAAAAGCCCAGATCCCCCTTGTTCCGGTCCGCGTTGATGATGTTCGACACGCCGCCGCCCGAAATGCTGGTTGTGGGCTGATCGTTGGCCGTCCACAGGTCGGCCAAAGCGCCGCCCAAGGCAAACCAGTTACCGCCGGGAGGTCCAGCCATAAAACGAAGCTGTGCCGGCTTATCGGCGAAGGCCGTTCCCCCAGCGAGGACGGAAGCTAACGCGCAGAAAGCCAAAAACTTTTTCACAGTAAGTTCCCCCTTGTGAGCATTTGACACTGCTTTTGCAATGCCTGAAAAAAGTATAAAAATTCTCAGTTGGAACGTCAAGCGTTTTTCGGAGCGGCGGGAAAGAAACTTTGCCGACTTGCCGCACTCGCGCGGGATACGCTGAGACAGGAGCGAGCCGCGCTCGGCAAAGAAACGACTTGCTGCACTCGCTGGGATACGCCGAGCGGTTACTTAGACAGCCACACGCTGGTTAACGACGTCATGTAGTCGCCCAAAAACGCCAGATGAATGTCGTGCACGTTCGGGTTCGAGACCAGACTGTTGGTGCTGTAGAACAGGAAAAGCCACACCGCGTCGTCGACGATCTTCTGGTTAATCTTCTTGTACATCTCCATGCGCTTCGCTTGGTCGGTCTCCCGGCGGGCGGCGTCGAGCTCTTTGTCAACCTCAGGGACGGAGTAGCGGGAGTAGTTGCCCTGCGGGCCAATGTTTTTCGAGTGGAACAGGGTGTAAAGGAAGTTGTCCGGGTCAACGTAGTCGCCGGCCCAGCCGCCGCGGAACAGCCCGTAGTCGCCGCGGCGAACCGCGTCGTAGTGGGCTCCGACCTCAGAGGACGAGAGTTTCAGAGTGATTCCTAGCTCGCTCAGCTGAGCCTGGATCGCCTCGCCGATGGCCTTGTGGCGCGGGTTATTGTTGTAGTGAAGGGTGAACTCCAAGTTCTCCAGACCGGCTTCCTTGAGCAGGGCTTTTGCCTTCTCCGGGTCGTACGAGTAGCTCCGCATGTCCGGATCGTATGCCGGCATGCCGGGAGGAAGAACGCCGCGGGCGAGCACGTACCGGCCGTTAAGAACCAGATCGTTGATGGCCTCCCGGTTGACCGCGTAGTTCAGCGCCTTCCGAACCCGAATGTCGTCAAACGGCGGGACCTTCTCGTTCATGCCGTAGTACTGGACGTCCAGCCCGGCAATTTCCTGCAGCGCGTCGCCGTACTGAGCCGTAATTTCTTGGTAGTACTCGTCGGGAATGTCCGGCAGAACGTCCAAATTGCCTTTCTTAAATTCTAGGTACGCCACGCTGTTGTCCGGGATGACGACCAGCTCGACGCCGTCCAAGTAGGGCAGCTGTTTGCCGGCATCGTCTTTGCGCCAGTAGTCCGGGTTGCGGTCAAAGCGGACGAGGTTGTCGTGATCCCACTTGGCCAAGACGAACGGACCGGTGCCCACTGGGTGGAACGTGAAGTCCTTTCCCCATTTTTCAGCGTCTTCTTTCGGGACGATGCCGAAGTTCGGGTAGGTCATCACGGCCAAGAACGGCGCGTACGGCTGGTCTAAGGTGAACTGAACCGTGTAGTCGTCCAGTACCTTGATGCCCGACCACTCCTGCGCTTTGCCGTCGTTCAGCTCTTTATATCCGGTGATGGTGTTGGCGAACATCACTCGGGCGGCGTGCATCTTCACGAGCCGTTCAAAGCTGTACTTCACGTCGCTGGCCTTGACTTCCCGGCCTCCGTTCTCGGTCGGCTCGCCTAAGACGGTCTTCTGGAAGTGAACGCCCTTGCGCAGGGTGAACGTCCAGACGGTGGAGTCCTTTTCGGCCTTCCAGCTCTCCGCGAGGCAGGGAAGAATCTGTTTCCCGTCGGCGGAGCTTTCGGCCAAAGTTTCCAAGTAGAGGTTGGATCCGCGCGTGGCCACGGTGATGTTTGAGTTCACCGGGTCAAGAGACGGCGGGTCGTTGATGAGCCGCCAGCGGAGAACTCCGCCGGTTTCTGGCTGAGCCGCGGCGCTGGCTCCCCAGAGGGCAAGCAGGGCGATCCCTAACGAACGACGAAAGAACGATTTCATTGATTTTTGCCTCCTTTGTGTGTATGTCGTTTCAAACCCCTCACAGGGGGGGAACACAAAACTAATCGTGCAGGAAACAGGCGATCAAGTGCCCGCCGCCGGCGTCCTTCATGGCCGGCGTTTCCTCATGACAGCGCTTTAAGGCGTACCGGCACCGGGTGTGGAAGCGGCAGCCTGCAGGCGGATTGGCCGGCGACGGCAGGTCGCCCGACAGGAGAATCCGCTGTCCCCGCTGCGTCGGGTCCGGCATCGGAATAGCCGAAAGAAGGGCCTGCGTGTACGGGTGAAGCGGGTTGGAAAACACATCTTCAGCATCGGCCACTTCGACCAAACCGCCCAAATACATGATGGCGATTCGGTCCGACAAGAACCTGACGACCGACAAATCGTGAGTGATGAACAGGTACGTGAGCCCGAATTCCTCCTGCAGGTCCAAAAACTGGTTGAGAACTTGGCTCTGAATGGACACGTCCAGAGCGCTGACCGGCTCGTCGCAGACGATGAACTCAGGCTTCATGGCCAGAGCTCGGGCGATGCCGATCCGCTGTCTCTGGCCTCCGGAGAACTCGTGAGGGTAACGGAACCTGTGCTCGGGCAGCAGACCGGCTTTGACGATGACTTGGGTCACATAGCTGTCCAGTTCGGCTTTGCCCGTGACCAGTCGGTGATACTTGACGGCCTCGCCGACAATTTCAGAGACGGTCATCCGAGGGTTCAGGCTCCCATACGGATCCTGAAAGATGATCTGAATCGCCCGCCGGACTTTTGCCGGGTCTTCCGCCAGCTGCTTGGACAGGCTTGCGCCCTTGAAAAGCACGTCGCCGCCGGTCGGCTCCAGCAGGTGCATGAGGGTCCGGCCGAAGGTCGACTTGCCGCACCCCGACTCACCGACCAGCCCGAGAGTTTCGCCCTGCCGGATTGACAGAGATACGCCGTCTAGGGCCTTCACGTAGCCGACGGTCTTCTTGAACACGCCCCGGCGAATAGGGAAGTACTTTTTCAGGTTCCGGGCTTCGATGAGAGGCGTCCCGCCGTTCATTGGCCTTCCTCCTTTGCCGGCCGGCTGCCGTCTTTCATGAGCCAGCAGCGAACCTGACGTTTCCCCAGCTGATACAGCGGAGGCTCGTGAGTCCGGCACTCGTCAAAGCAACGGCTGCAGCGGGTGTGGAACTTGCACCCCGGCGGCGCGTTCAGCGGCGTCGGCACTGTTCCGGGGATGACCGACAGCCGGTGCGCCTTGGAGTTAAGCGACGGAATAGACGTCATCAGCCCTTGGGTGTACGGGTGCAGCGGGTTTTGGAACAGGTCGGTCACCGGCGCCTGTTCCACGACCCGGCCGGCGTACATCACCACGACCGACTGGGCCATCTGGGCGATGACGCCCAGATCGTGGGTGATGAACAGAATCGCCGAGTTCATCTCTTGCTGGAGCTTGATCATCAGGTCGAGAATTTGAGCCTGAACCGTCACGTCCAGCGCTGTCGTCGGCTCGTCGGCAATCAGCAGCGACGGGTTGCAGGCCAGAGCCATGGCGATCATCGCCCGCTGCCTCATGCCGCCGGAGAGCTGGTGCGGATACTCTTTCAACCGCTGGAGCGGCATCGGAATGCTCACCATCTCCAACAGCTCGGCCGCCCGGTCGCGGGCGTCGGCGCGGCTCATCTTTCGGTGAAGCCTGAGCGGCTCGCTGATCTGGTCGCCAATCGTGAGAACCGGGTTCAAACTCGTCATCGGCTCTTGAAAGATCATCGAAATTCGGTTGCCTCGAATGGACTGCATTTCTTTTTCCGACAGCTTCAGCAGATCTTGTCCGTCGAACGTCACCGAGCCGCCGGCGATTCGGCCGGCCGGCCGGGGCAAAAGGCGCATGATCGACAGCGAAGTGATGGACTTGCCGCACCCCGACTCGCCGACCAGGCCGATCGTCTGTCCGCGCTGGGCCGTGAAGCTGACCCCGTCGACGGCTTTCATCAGTCCGGCGTCGGTGTCGAAATAGGTTTTTAGGTCTTTGACCTCAAGTAACGGCATGGGCGGCCCTCCTAGCGTTTCAGCCGGACGTCCAGCGCGTCTCTCAAACCGTCGCCGACGAAGTTAAAGGCCAAAACGGTGAACATGATGGCGATGCCTGGAAACACGGCCCACCACCATTGGCCGGTCGCCAAATACCGCTGGCCTTCCGAGATCATCAGCCCCCAACTGGGCGTCGGCGGTTGGGCTCCGAAGCCTAAAAACGCCAGCCCGGCTTCGACGGTGATCACGCCGCCCATGCCGAGCGTGGCTTGGACGATGATCGGCGCCAAAGCGTTGGGCAGAATATGTCGGAAGATGATCCGCCGCGTTGGTAGCCCCAGAGCGCGGACCGCCTCGACGTATTCCCGCTCCCGAAGCGCAATGAACTGGGCTCGGGTCACCCGCGCGATGGACACCCACGAGACCAGGCCGATGGACGTGAAAATGACGATCATGCCCGGATTCTTAAAAACCGCAACGATGGCAAGGACGAAAAGGAAAAACGGGAAAGCGAACACCACGTTGATCAGCCAAGAGATCAGGTCGTCCACCATTCCGCCGTAAAACCCGGCGAGAGCCCCGAGCGGCACGCCGACCAGCAGCGACACGACGGTGGCGAACACGCCGATCTGCAGGGAAATTCTCGAACCGTACAGCACTCGGCTCAAAATGTCCCGGCCGTACAGGTCAGTTCCGAGCCAGTGAACCGCCGACGGTCCGGCGAGTTTCGCTTTGGCCCCTTCGGCCCAGATGAGCTGCTTGTTCGGGTCAAACGGCGACAGGACGCCGGCGAAGACGGACGCAAAAACAAGGACGGCGACCATGCAGAGCCCCAGCATCGCCAGCTTGTTTCGCCTAAACCTCAGCCACGCCTGCGACCAGAGAGTTTTGCTCGACTCCGCGGGAGCTTTGGGGCTAGTCATAGCGGACCCTCGGATCGAACAGGCCGTAGGAGATATCGACGATCAGGTTGGCGGCCAAGAAGACCAGCGCCATAAAAATGACCGTCCCCCGAATCATCGGGAAATCCCGGGCGACCAGCGCGTCTACCGACAGCCGGCCGATGCCCGGCCACGCGAAGATCGTCTCGGTCAGCACGGCCCCGGAAAGCAGAGAAGCAATCTGAGTCCCGATCACCGTGATGACCGGAATCATGGCGTTTTTCAGCGTGTGCTTGATCACGACGACTTTCTCGCCCAGCCCCTTGGCTCGGGCCGTTCGCACGTAGTCCTGACTCAGCACTTCCAACATACAGGACCGAGTCAGCCGGGCCGTGAGGGCTGCCGGCCTGATGCCCAGCGCTGTCATCGGCAGCACAAGGTACTTAAACGAGCCGTCGCCGAACCCGGCTCCGGGCACCCATCCCAGCCCGTAGGCGAAGACCATCAAAAGCAGCAGTCCCACCCAGAATACCGGGGCGCTGACGCCCACAATTGAGACCACCATAGCCGAGTAGTCAAAGACCGAGTACTGCTTCACCGCCGATAAAATCCCGGCGGCGATCCCGATGACCGTGCCGATTGCCAGCGCGCCAAACGCCAGCTTGGCCGTCGCGCCGAACCGGGTCACGAGAGCCGTCAGGACTTTCTCGTTGGTCCGATACGACGTGCCGAAATCGCCTTTCACGATTTGGGACAGAAACCGAACGTACTGATCCTTCAGAGGCAGGTTGAGCCCCAGGTCGGCCCGAATCTGCTCCAAAGTCTGCGGATCCCCTCGTTGTCCCATCATGATCATCGCCGGGTCTCCCGGAACGATGTTGATGAGGATGAACACGGCCGTCACCACGCCCCAGACGACAGGAATCGTGTAGAGGATCTTCCTCACGACGTAATTAAACATGCGTATCACCCGCTAAAATAATTTACTATGTTAAAATATTATAGCATAACCGAAATGCCGTTTTCTGGCACAAAAGAGCAGGCGTCCGCCGAGTCGGCGAACGCCTGCTTATTTTTTCAAGTTTACTCCCCGCAGATGCTTTCTTCCCAGAGGGAGGCAAACGGCCCGTCAGCTTGGCGGGCCAACAGGCACGACAGTCGGGCGCAGGCGGCCTGAAAGGTCATCCGACGCCCCGACAGCATGCCGGCCTCGGCGGCTATCTGGCCGTTTCGGTATCGCGTCAGGTCGACGCCGTCCTCCGCGTCGGTCACGTTGACGACCGGCTTGCCGGCGCGGGCCGCTTGAAGCAGAAACGGCATAATCGAGCAGGGCCCGTCGATCGGTCCGGAGCCGCAGCCGTAGCTTTCGATGACAAACCCGCTGGCCAGCGGCAGCCAAGCGAGCAGCGCGTCAGACGCTAGGCCGGGGTGTATTTTTATCCCAAAGACAGACGGCAGGGCGTGGGGCAGTGGAACGTCGAGCCGAGGCGAGTGGGACGCGAGTTCTTCCGTGTTGAGCCGGGCAGAGCCGCCTTCAATTCGGCCGAGCGCTGGGCAGGCGGGCGTGAGAAAACCGTCGGGCCGCGTCCAGTGGCGCTTGACCAGTCCGGCGCCCCAGAGGAGCGAGCCGCCGAACGCCAGAAAGACGCCGCGTATTTTTCGCCGGGCCAACTCTCTCGCGAACAGTTCCGCGTCTTTTAGGTTCGTTGGGCCGTCGGCTCCCGGTTCGCTAGGCGCTTTCATGGCGCCGGTGAGCACGACCGGACGGGCACCTCCCGCGCCGAGAAAGGCGAGCGTCGCTGCGGCCGACGTCATGGTGTCGGTTCCGTGGGTGACCACGAAACCGTCGGCGTCCGGACAGCCTTCCATTTCCCGAGCCAAGCTGAGCCAGTCGGCGGGCGAGAGTTCCGGGCTTGGAAGGCAAAACGCCTCGCGCACCTCGTCGAAACCGCAGCCGGCGGTCAGTCCGCTTCCCGGCAGCGCGGCGGCCAGCCCGTGATCTCCCCGCGTTGAGGCGATCGTCCCGCCGGTGGCAAACGCCACGAGTTTCATGAAGCTAAGCTCCGACCATGCTGGCCACTAAGGCCATGCGAAGCGGCACGCTGAAGCGCATCTGTTTGAAATAGAGCTCGAACTCCGAGCTGTCGATTGACTGGTCGAACTCGCACTCGTTGCGCGGCAGGGCGTGCATGAGGCCGACCGTTTTGCCGGTTATCGACTTGATCTTCTCCAAGTCGCTCCGCCGGATATAGAACCGGGAGATTTTTTCCATAAAGTCGTTGCGGGCGTCCGGGTTGTCCTTGGGGACGCAGCAGCCCGGCAGGTAGCACAGGTCGTGTTCGGCCAGCAGGCTCAAGAACTCGTCGTTGGTCAGGTCGTATTCGACGGTGAGGTCGGCGCCTGCCGCGCGGAGCTTATCCATCACAAGATCCGGGATCGGGTGCTCGGAAAGGGCCGCGTAGGTGATGTGCGCTCCCATGGCGGCAAGGCCCATGGCAAACGAGTGGGCCGCCCGGCCGCGGGACATGTCAGGAGAGGCCAGACAGACCTTCAGTCCGTCCATTCGGTTGCCGAACGCCCGCCACGCGGTGTACATGTCGAGCAGCCCTTGGGTGGGGTGAGTCTCGTTGCCCCAACCGCAGCTGATGACCGGCACGTTCGCCGACGGCAGCGCCGCGCGGACGGTCGCGTAGTCAGGGTGGCGCAGCCCGATGATATTGGCGTAGCACGACGCGGTGGCTAAGTGGTCGGCTAGGGATTCACCCTTGGCGGCCGACGAAGCGACAGCGGGGTTGGACTCCGAGATGACCGTTCCTCCCAGCCGGAGCATGGCGAGCTCGGTGCTGAACCGGGTCCTGGTGGACGGCTGGAAGAACAGGGCGCAGAGGACTTTGCCTTCCATCAGCCGGACGCCGCCGCGGGAGAACGGTTCAAGCATGGCCGCAGCGGTAAACAGGTGCTCGAACTGGTCTTTCATCAAGTCGGTGAGGAACTCAAGGTTGCGGCCCTTCAGTTGGGTAGCCGCCAGCTCATCATAAATGGACAGAGGAGCGAAGGAAGAAGAAACAGACACGTCGATCAAGTCCTTTCCGGTGATTTTTGGCGAAAATCGTTTTGACCGACGCATTGTAACATGAAATGCAACCGATTGCACTACAAAAAATAAAAGTCCTTGAAATCGTTTGAAGGGCGGGCGAAAGGGCGGCGCAAAAAAACGTCCCGGCCTGAAGGCCGGGACGTTCAATTCGTTCGGAGAAAAGATGCTGAGCTGTCGAGGAAGAGCTTCTGAAAGGACGAGCCAGAACCCGCCACCGCGTGATATCATGACTGTGACGGCGGCGACGTGAGGCCGCCTGCTGAAAGGGGCCGTAAGTATGAAAGATCATTCGGACAAGTACGCCGGAGAGAACTACCTGACATGGGAGGCCGGCGTGCCGCTGATGACGAATCCGTTTATTCTGTACGACCTGCTGGTCTTTTCCGGGCTGGCGTGGTTTCTTCCTTCCACGCTCGTCTCGGTCATCGTCAGCTGGCTGGAGCCGCCGGCAGACCCGGCGGTCGTCTTTTCGGTTTTCAAACTCATCGCGGCGATAGTGCTGATCTTCTTGGGGTTCTTTTTCGTCGCCGGGGTCTTTTTCCTGCGGAACCGCTTTTTTGCTCGGTACGTGCTGAACGGTTCCGGGTCGGATTGCGAGACCGCCAAGGGCGCGTCGCCGAAGATCAGCTTCACAACGTGGGCGCATTTCTTTTCCGCCGCGCCGTGGCCGGTGCCTGAAGGTTCAGTGTCGGGCTGGGGAAAGGGAAAGTGGATCGAGTGGCACCGGGTGCGTGCGGTCGTCCCTCACCGGTGGTGCCGGACCATTACGCTTTCTTCAGGCTGGGTGGCGATCCAGCGGCTGTACTGTCCTGATAAGAAAACGTACGAGCTGGCCTTGGGCATTTGTCTTGAAGAGGTCGAGCGGGCCGGTCGGGAGAGGGAAGGGTTGAAAGGGAAATAAGCCGCTCAGCCCTCTCAGCACTGAAGCTTCATCGGGACGAATCCTTTCATGACCGAGAAGCCCAGCTTGCGGTAGAAGTTCTCCGAGCCGGGAACGCCGATGAGTCCAATCCAGTCGATGCCGGCTGATTTGAGTTCGGTGATCAGCAGCTGGACGAGATGAAGGCCCCATCCCTGTTCCCGCAGGTCGCTGCGGATGACCACGTCCTGAATGTACGCGTCGCTGACGCCGTCGGATAGGGCACGGCCCATGCCGACCAGCTGCCCGTCTCGGAACAGTCCGGCAAAACGGAATGAGCCGGATATCATCGCCTTTGCCGCGTCCCGGCTCCAGCCTTCTTCCCACCAGCCGGCGTCCTTGTAGAGTTCAATCACGTCTTCAACCGGGGCGTCCGACACGATTTTGAGTTCAAAGTTTGGCACGGTTATCGTTCCTCCTGACTGCTTTCCGGCTGGCCCGCTGGGTCTGCCGGTTCTTTTTTCTCCTCGGTTGTCACCTCGGCGTCGGCCGTCTGGTCCGTTCCGTCGGTTGGGCTTTCTCCTGCCGAACGCCGGGAGTCGGCGGACGCGGCAAACAGCGACGGGTGGAAAATTCGCGTCAGCAGGGGCTTAAGCCCCGCGTCGCTTTTGTCCATCTCCGCCTGAGTTTCCCGCAGGGCTTCTTCCCACGCGGTGGCAAAGCCAGGCATTTTAAGAAACAGCTGGTGAAGCGTCTGATCGTAGGCCAAAAGAGTTTTCTTTTCCGCGGCCGACGCCTTCTGCGAGAGCATGGCCAGCGATTTTTCGAGGTTCGCGCACTTGGTTTTCAGCTCTTCGTTTTCTTTGAGAAGCTCGCTGTGCGCCTTGTTCGTCATCGTCAGGTGGGTCTGCAGGTACTGTTTGAGCCGATGCAGCCGCAGCCAGCCGTTGATCGTCACAAAGACGACGCCGCACAGCCCGATGGTCAGGCCGAGAACGAGCGGGTGGTCTCCAAAAAATGAAAATACGCTCATGGATATCCCTCCTTGGGAGATCTGTTGGAAGGGGTTCGTGGCTTCATTATACCCTGCCCGGCCTCTGGCACGCCCCGTAAAAATGCGATACAGAACAGCCGAATACAGGTTTACACTGTTTAAATCATCATTCGAGGCGCCGGGGAGGTATGAACGTGGAACAGAACAGCAGCGTGATTCAAATTGTGATTGTGGTCCTGATCGGACTTCTGGCCGTCTGGTATGTGGCCCGCAAGGTCAGAAAAACGGTTAAAGGCGGCGGTTGCGGCTGCGGGTGTGGCTGCGGCTGCGGCTGCGAAAAGCACAAGCATGAAGGCTCGGCCAGCGGGGAAACGAACGAAGAGAAGTAACTTAAAAGAAGAGAGGGACCGTGCGGCTCCAAAGGCTGCATGGTCCCTCTTGTCTTGCGGCATGAACCCTGACCGGGTACAATAAAAGACAAATGCGGAATTTGCGGCCGATCAGGGTTGGCCGATTTAGTTTTGGGGAGGTTCGTTTTGTATGGAGCGGCTTGAAGACATCCTGTTGCCTCGGCTACAGGCCCGCCGGGATGAACCGGCATTTTGGTTTGCCGGTCACTGGATCACCGGCGGGACCGTTTGGGAATGGTACGAAGAGAACGTTCGGGTCCTTCAGTCAGCTGGCTTCAGCGAAGGACAGCGGCTTGTCACCCTGTTGCCCAACACGCCGGCCCTTTTCGCCCTCGCTTTGGCGGTCTGGAAGCTGAAAGGCACGCTTGTCCCGCTGAACCAGCGGAGCGGGTCGTCGATTCTCGCTCCTACGGTTCAGTTTATCGACCCGTTCGCCGTCGTCATCGCCTCGGGCGACGAGAAGGCAGCCCTCGGCGTCGAGGGCCGTCCGATTGTGGCGCTGGACCTTCAAGGCTCTCTTTCGCCGTTCACCGGCCGGGCAGGAGAGCCGGGCAAGAGCAGCTGGGCGGTCTTTTTCACCACGTCCGGGACGACCGGCATGCCCAAATCGGTTCCATTGACCCACGAAAACCTGATCAGCAACGTTCGGTCCTGCACCCAGCAGGTCCCGTTCTATCAAAAGGACACGTACCTGTGGGCCCTGCCGAACTTTCACTCGTTCGGCATGACCTTGTCGATGCTTTTGCCCAACTTCATGGGGGCTAAAACAGCGGTGGTGCAGAACTTCATGCCGCCGCTGGAGACGCTCCGCGCCATCGAAGCGGCGCGCTGTTCGGTCCTTTTCCTTGTGCCGGCCATGATGGAGTTTTTCAAGCGGTCGGCGGCTCACAACGACGTGAAGCCCAAGGACGTTCGACTGGTCATCACCGGCGGCGACCGGCTGAACTTGATGCTGGACCAGGCCAGCCAGTCGGTGTTCGGCGTGCCGGTTCTGGAGGGCTACGGGACGACCGAGTGCTCCCCTGTGGTCGCCGTCAACCCGTCCTACGACCGGCGTAAGCTCGGGACCATCGGGCCGATCCTGCCCGGGTTCGACTGGGAGGTTCGGGACGAAGAAAGGAAGCCCCAGCCGGCAGGAGTGCCCGGGCGCCTCTGGGTCCGCGGTCCGTCGGTCTTTGAAGGGTACTACAAGTCGCCGGAGATCACCGCTGAGAGGCTGCTGCCCGACGGCTGGTACGATACCGGCGACGTGGTCAAGTACGACGAGGACGGGTTCATCACCGTCCTTGACCGGGCGCTTGACATCATCATCGTCGGCGGGTACAACGTGTACCCGCAGGAAGTCGAGCGGGTCCTTGCAGAGCACCCGGCGGTTGCCAGCTGTGCGGTCGTTTCGATGAAGCACTTGGTGAACGGGGAAATTCCTCGGGCGTTCGTTGTCCTCAAAGAGGGAACTTCTCTGACCGAACGGGAACTGATCAGCTTCTGCAAAGGGCGTCTGGCAAACTACAAAATTCCCCGCAAGGTGGATTTCGTCGAGTCCCTGCCGCTTTCCCCGGCCGGCAAGGTGCTGCGCCGCAAGCTCAGGGAAATGGAATAGCCAAATAAAAAGCCGGCCTCCGCGTTAGCGGAGGCCGGCTTTTTTTGTCTTGCTGGTTCAGCGCCTCAAACGGGCAGGGTCAGTTTTTCTTCCGAAGCCCTTCGGCGGCGGCGAGTTCGTTCAGCTTGGCGCCAAGGACCAAATAGGCGCGTTCTGCCTCTTGGAGCTTCTCCAAGTCGGCCTTGAAGCCGCCCTTTCTCAAGTAGGCTTTGTCCTTTGCCGCCCGAGCCTCGGCCAACCGGCCGCACAGAGCCAAGAAAACGTCCATCGCTTGAAGCAGCTGGCGAAGGTACCCGCGAAGGGTGATGGAGAACTGGTCGGAAAGCTCGTGGGCTCTCAGCTGGTCAAGCAGCGGTGACAGCTCGCCGCGAAGATCGGACGCGGCGTTTGCCGCGGCGGTCGGGTCCGACGAGCGGAAGCCTAGGGCTTTGGCAAACGAGAACTTGAGCAGGCCGTTTTGAATGGCGATATACCGCTTGACGCCGTCGCTGATTTCCTTCGCGAGCCGAACTTTATCTGTCGGGCTGAGAGGTTCCGACATCGTCTATCCTCTGCGGGACGCGGCTTCGACGATGTTTCCGATCAGCTTCGCGTTGGTAACTGGTCCGACGCCGCCGGGAACGGGAGTGATGGCGCTGGCCACTGACATCAGGGCCTCGGTGTCGCAGTCGCCCACAAGACCGTCAGGCGTGCTGTTAATGCCCACGTCGATGACGACGGCTCCCGGCTTGACCATGTCGGCGGTGACGAACTTGGGCTTCCCGATGGCCGCGATGAGCACGTCGGCCTGTCGGGTTTCCCCTGCCAAGTCGACGGTTCGGCTGTGGCAGACCGTGACGGTGGCGTGTTTTTCCAGCGCGATCAGCGCCGCGGGCTTGCCGACCGTGACGCTTCGGCCCAGCACGACCACCTTCTTGCCCTTAAAGTCCACGCCGGCCTCTTCGGCCAGCGCGATAGCGGCGGACGGGGTGCAGGCCCTCATGCAAGGCAGGCCGGAAGCCAGCAGGCCAAGGTTTACCGGGTTCGCGCCGTCAATGTCCTTTTCAGGGCAGATGGCCGCTTGGACCTTGTTGTTGTCCAGCCCTTTCGGCAGGGGCATCTCCACCATGATGGCCGTGACCGTTGGGTCGTCGTTCAGCGTTTGAAGGGCGGCAAGAACCTGTTCTTCTGTCGATGAGGCGGACAGCCGGTCCATTTCAAACGCGATGCCCAGCTTCTCGCAGTTCTTCTTCTTCTGTCCCGCATAGACTTCGGAGGCGGGATCGTCGCCAACCATCAGTACTGCCAGTTTCGGCTCGACGCCGCGAGCTTTCAGGTCTTCAATCTGTGCGCTGTAGGAACTTTTAAGTTTTGCCGCCAGCGCCTTGCCGTCAACAATTTTCGCGTTCATGAAAGACCTCCTGAAAAGAATTGGCCTCCTGTGAGGCGGTTTCTTTTATGGTAGCACATTCTGGCTGAAATGCTCGGAAATAAAAGAGACGCTGCCATATGGCAACGCCTCTTATAAGCTTACAGTGTGAACTTTGAGTACTGTTCGCGAATGCCCTTGACGGCCGCCGCAAGCGCCTCAGGATCAAGAACCATTTCCATCATGGAAATGTTCTCTTCCCAAGCTGCGGGGTCAGCTTCGGCCCGAATTTCCTCTTCGAAAATATCGTAAACGGCAAGTCCCAACGGGACGCCGGCCAGCGGTCCTGCATAGGTGGGATCCCCGTTCGTCACGGTTTCGGCGTAAATCTCCGCGCCCTCTGCGTCGGAAGAACCGAAAATCACGACGACGTTTTCCGCACCGTACTTCTCAGCAACGTCTTTGACACGCTGCTGGTTCTGCAGGTCCATGGCTCCAGCTGCCGTTCAGACAAAGCACTCGGTGGCTTCAAATACCACTTCGGCTCCGCTGTTTTTGAAGCAGGCTTCCATCGCCGGGGCCGGGACGCCGTCCCGCTCGCCGAGGAAGACTAACTTCTTTCCAGCCAGTTTCCCCATGCGTTGCACCTCCTCTTGAACAATTAATGATGAACCTATGGAAGTATTATAACATTTTTCTTTGTTATGAAAAGAGGCCAAATGGATGAAAAAATATTCTCAGCCAGTTGAAGATTCCTTTAAAGGGACGAAAACTGATTCCGAGAGTTGGCCAGAAGGTCGGCTAAATCACTGATTTCCGTCAGTCCAATCGGTCGGCGAGTTCCGTCGGGGAAGGTCAGTTCGGCTTCGCCGCCTGAGACGGTGAGAATCGGAAGTCCTAATGGACTGCAGCTGGCGGCTCGCGCCGTCAGCGGGGACGGCCTGTCATCTTCCAGGATTCGGACGTTCTGTTCGGTCAGAACGCTGACGAATTGAGTCCGGGCAACGTCGTCATCCGAGACGAGAACTAGATCAAACGGCACGAACCGGGCCAACTTCCCGCAGGCGGCCGCCGACGCCAAAACTGACATCAGACGAACGTCGGCGCGCCAAGGAAAGATTCGCCGCTTGCCCTGAGCGGAGCTGGTTACGAGCGACGGTTCGCCCGCCGCGGCCGGGTCAATCGGCCGGACCCTGACGAGGCGCCGCCACCGGCAGGCCGACAGCGGCCCGTCCGGTGTTTCGTCGCCGATTTGGACGGATGTGACGTCGGCTGTCCAGTCGGTTTTAAAGTCCCGGCCCCACTCGGCTCCCGTTCGGTGATACCCCTTTCGGTTCGCGCCGATGACGACGTTTCGGCACTCGCAGGCGCTGAAGTCGGCCAAAAGGCGAACGGCATCCGGCAGGCCGGCTGGGCCGATGTAGCCGGCCGTCTCTCCCAGCGCGGCGCGCAGTTCGACGTCTGACGCCGGGGCAAACGGCGCGCCGCCGAAGGCGGCTTTGAGCTTTGACGCGTCGATCTGCCGGTCGCCCCGGCAGATGACGACGGCGAGCTTGCCGCCGACGGTGTAGCACATGGACTTGACGGTCCTTTTCGGACTGATGGACAAGAACGCGGCGAGTTCGTCGATAGTCGAGCAGTTCGGCGTGGCGAGGTCTTGGGCCTCTTCCGACGCTTCCTGCCACGGCTCGGCGGCCAGCGGGCTGTCGGGGGCGTAGAGGCTCCCGGTCGGCGAGATCAAGCCGTCCTCTTCGCCCGCGTCGGCTGGGACGCCTAAATCGACGGCGAAGCCGTCGTCGGTCAGCCGCTCAACCCGCCGGACGTTGATTCCCCACGCGGCAAGCGTCTGACCTAGGGCCCGCAGGGCGCAGGACGCCATGTCTGCGGCGCTTCCCGCGTCCTCGGCAAACCCTTGGAGGGTCAACCGGTCGTTCGTCCGTTCGGCAAAAAGCCGGGGAAGATCCCCCGGACGCTTGAGCAGCCGGACGGCAAATTCCAGCGGCCCGCGTTCGGACAAAGACTGGACCGGGAAGGGCTGGAGCCCGGTCCGCTCAAGACCTTGGAGAAAGGACCGGCAAACATCATCTGCCGCGCCAAGTCCAAGGGGCAGGAGCATGAGGGCGCCCGCGTTGGGGTTCCACAGGCCAAATCCCGCTGCCGCTAACGTGGCTAGGTCTGGGTCGTGCAGTTTTGCCGGGCGTTTGCCGGTCAGGGGGAACAGCTCTCGGCTGAGAAAGCGGACGTATTCCACATCAAAGCTCCAAGTCGAAGTCGGCTAGCATCGGTGTGTGGTCCGACGGTTTTTCCCAGCCTCTGGGTTCCTTGTCGATCCAGCAGTTCCGGCAGAGCCCGGCGAGAGCCGGCGAGGCGAGCATGTGGTCGATTCTCCAGCCGATGTTGCGCTCCAGCGCGTTTTTGACCCGGTAATCGAAGAATGAGTACAGCTCTTCGCCGTCGTGGAACCGGCGGAGCAGGTCGACGAGGGCGGACGTTTTCAGCGCGTACAGGTCCCGGAGCTCTTGGATGAAACACACGTGATCTTTTTTGTTGGTCGGGTTGGTCACGTCCAGCGGCGTGGGGGCAACGTTCAAATCGCCGACCCACAGGACGTTTCCGGGCAGCCGGGCGGCAACCAGCCCCGACAGGCGGGAAAGGAACTCTTTTTTGTACTGGTAGTCTGGGTGATCGATCGCCTTGCCTTGAGGGACGTAGGAGTTAAAAATCCACAGATCGCCGAAGCGGACGGCCAGCAGCCGAGAATCGGCGTTCGGCTCCTGCGAGTCGTTGAACCCTGAAACGCTCTCGTCGGGCGCGCGGCGGGAGAGGACGGCCACGCCGTTGTATGACTTCTGCCCGGCGAAGACGGCGTGATATCCCATCGCCTCGACTTCTGCGACTGGGAACTGGTCGTCGGTCACCTTGGTCTCTTGAACGCACAGCACGTCCACCCCCGCTGTCGGCAGCCACCGTTCCAGAACCGGCAGGCGGCTTCGGAGCGAGTTGACGTTGAACGTTCCAACTCTAAAGGTCATCTTACGCCTCCTTGACGTACTCGCTGAAATTGACCCGACCGACATACGGCTCGCCGTTCAGGTACTTGATCAGGTTGTCCAGCGCCATGCCTATGGCCTCGGGCCACGACGTTTCCGAGTCAAAGGACGTGTGGCAGGACGCCACCACGTTGGGCAGGCGTATCAGCGGATCCGAGCCGTCCCAGACGTGTTCTTCCTCCCACCACGGATCGATCGCGGCGTGAAACTCCGGGCAGTCGAGCAGTTTTTTCAGGAGCGCTTGCCGGTCGACCAGCGCGGCGCGCGCCAAGTTGATGAACGTGGCGTTCTCCTTCATGGCCTGAAAGGGCGGTTGGCCGAACAGCTCGGCCGTTGCGGTCGTGGAGGGCAGGCAGGCGATGATGATATCGGCCTGAGACAGGGCGGGGAGAAAGCCGCTCATGTCCCAAGCGCCGCCGTCCAGAAGGGGATCGGTCGGCTTGTGGCGGGAGACCGCCGCGACCAAGCAACCTTGGGCCGCGAAGACCTCTCGGCAGGCTCTGCCGATGCCCCCGTAGCCGACGATTAGGACTCGTTTCCCCCGGATTCGCCGCAGCCCCCAGCCTAAACGGTGATACGTTCCGTCCTTCATGGCTTCTTTTTGGTCGCCCAGCTTGCGGAGGCAGGAAAAGGCCATCGCGAGCGCGTGTTCCGCCATCGTGGGAGCCCAGCCGCCGATGTTGGAACAGATCAAAGCGTCGTGGGGCACAGCGGAAAAGTCGAACTGGTCCGCGCCGGCCGCGATGGTCTGAACGAACGGGACGCGGTTCAGCAGTCCCTTCTCGTCGAAGGTCAGCTCTTTGGTCAGCATGGTGACCACTAAGGCATCACAGCCGAGAATCTCCTGACGGCGCTCCTGTTCGGACAGATCTTCAAGCCAAGTCAGCCGGTGACCGGGCAGTTTCGCGTTCACGACGGCCTCGTACTCGGGTTTTCTTTTCACGGCCAGACAGATTTTTGCCAAAGTGAGTCCTCCTCTGCGGGGAATGTTATGATTATAAAAAGACGGGCTGTGCTTTCACACAGCATTATGACAGAGGTGGTGCGGATGAGTAAAGAGACGACGATGCGGCGGATAGCCGGCCAGCTGTCTGAAATGATTCGTTCCCTTGTCGAGGGCATGATGGCGGCCCTCCGAAGCGGCGACCGCGGGGCAATTCTTCAGGCCGGACGGCGTGCCGCTGTTTTGGGAGAGCTGGCTGACGGGGCGCGGCGCGAAGCTGTGTGCGGCGTGCCGTCTCTGGACGCCGCTGCCCGCCTTGAGATCCTGACGGCGGCAGACCTGACAAAGGCGTTCCAGAGCCCGTTAGAAGACCTAGGCCGATGGGGAGCCTGTGAGCTCAGCGCGTTTGACGGGAGCCGCCTGTGGTTCGCCGAGCTGCTGAGCTCGTTCCTAGAGGACATGAACGGCGCTGTCCTGTTGGGGCCGAAACGTAAGGTCCCAAAGTTCGAGGCTAAGGACCTGGCCGGGCTTCGCTGTCAGGTGATGGACCGAATTGGGGATGACCCGTCGCGCGCCGGAATCACTTCGGCATTGGCGGTTCTGCGCGCGTTGGATTGCTTTGACAGCCTGTTCGGTCTGTTGGGCGGCCTTCGCCGGCTCGTTTAATTTGCTGCGCTGCTTTCGACGAGAGGGCGGCCGCTGACGTTAAGTCGGCGGCCGCCCTCTCGTTTTTTCTTCCGAAGAAGTTTTCAGCGCGGCGATGGCCCTTTGCCCGCGTAAGAGCCTGTCGGATTATAGGCTGGTGAGGCACACGACTTGAAGCGGCGCAAAATAGGGAGATTTTGAGACGAATTATCCAAACTTTTATAGAATAAATTGACTTCTCCGCCCTGCAGAGTAGAATGAATTAAGTAATTCTAACATTATTCCAAGGGAGGCAATGGAGAATGCAGAAAGCGCTGCACAAAACCCTTCTTGCGGCAGGTGCACTGGCCTGTATGGCTGCTTCGGCGGCTGCATGCACCAGCATGGGAGCCGGCTGCAAGGCGACGGCGGACGGTTCGGTTCTTGTCAGTCACACGGTAGACGATTGGTATGACCAGCGGATCAAGATCGTCCCGGGCGGCAAGCACAAGCCGGGCGAGATGGTGGACGTCTACGTGGACGTGTGCACCGACACGCGGCCGGAGCTCAAAATTTACAAGTCCGGCTCGATTCCGCAGGTTCCCGAGACGAACACCTACTTCCACGTGGGCTATCCGTTCATGAACGACAAGCAGGTGATGATCGGCGAGTTCACTTGGCTCGGTCGGGACGAAGTGTACAACGCCGCCGGCATGCTTTACATTGCCAACTTGGAAATCTTTGGCCTTCAGCGGGCTTCGACTGCAAGGGAAGCCATCAAGGTGATGGGTGAGCTGGCCGAGAAGTACGGTTACGGAGACTGGGGCGAGACGCTCATCGTCGGCGACAAGCACGAGGCGTGGGTATTTGAGATCTGCGGCGGCGGAGCTATTTGGACCCCGACCAGCGGTCTGCCGGGCGCTCACTGGGTAGCTCGGCGCATTCCCGACGACGAGATCTTCGTCGGTGCCAACCGTTCGCGCATCTGCGAGGTCGACTTCAACGACAAAGAGAACTTCATGTGGTCGACGAACCTGACCGACCTGCCGGAGAAAATGGGCTGGTGGAAGAAGGGCGAGCCGTTCAACTACTCGAAAATTTTCGACCCCGAGCCCTACGGCTATCCGCACTATCAGTCTCGGCGCGAGTGGCGGGCGTTCTCGCTGCTGAAGCCCAGCGAGAAGTTCCCGGTGAAGGACCGGTACGAGGCGTACCCGTTCAGCATCAAGCCGGACAAGAAGCTGACGCCCCGCGATATCATGCTGATTTACAGCGACCATCTTGAAGGCACCGACTATGACATGACCAAGGACCCAGCGTCCGGCGCGTTTGGCTGCCCGAACCGCTGGCAGCAGGAACAGGCCGACCTGCCTGACGACCTGAAGGGGCAGGACTGGGAGCGTCCTATCGCCCTGTACCGCTGCTCCTACAGCTTTGTGTCCCAGAGCCGTAGCTGGCTGCCCGACCCGATCGGCGGCGTGCTGTGGTTCGGCGAAGACGCCCCGGACACCACCGTGTACGTCCCGGTGTACTGCGGCGTGACGAAGGTTCCCGAAGCGTGGAGCACCGGCAAGCGGCACGTCTATGACCCGACCTGCGCTTACTGGGCGTTCAACCTAGTCAACAACTGGGCCAACCTTCGCTGGGACGCCATGTACAAGGAAATTCGAGCGAAGAAGGTCGAGTACGAGGATCGATTCTTCGCCGATCAGCCCAAGATTGAAGCCGAGGCCCAAAAGCTCTACAAGCAGAGTCCTGCCAAGGCAGTCGCTTACTTGACCAAGTACACCGACTCGGTCATGGACGAAGTGTTCAAGGGCTGGTGGGACTTCGCGTGGTACCTTATCGGCCGGTACCAGGACGGCCTGCAGATTAAGCCGGACGGAGCCAAGTTCCGCCCCGGTTACCCGGCCGAGTACCTTCGCAAGGTCGGATTTGGCGCCATGTCCCGTCGGGATCTGGAAAACGCCAAGAAAAAGTAAAAACTGTCTCCACAGGCGGGCGCCCAAGGGCGTCCGCCTTTTTTGCGGTGTCTTAGAAAATTTCTGTTGTGCCGAGCGTTGGTCGGTGGTACGCTGAGACGTCCGTTCAGAGAGAAGTGAGCGGAGAAAGGTGTGATGGGCCCATGGTTTTCTGTGCGTTGGCGGTTGTCGCGGGACTTGCCCTTCTGTTTGCCCGGAGGGCTGAGGCGTGCACGTCGTTCGGAGTAGGAAGGGCGGCGACGGCTGACGGTTCGGTTCTCGTCAGCCATTCGGTTGACGGGTGGTACGACCACAGGGTTAAGTTCGTCCCCGGCGGTCGGTTCGAGGCCGGTCAGACGACGGAAATTTGGGGAGACCCGTGCATTCAAACCCGGCCCGGGGTGCCGTACGAGAAGTTCGGAGAAATTCCTCAGGCCAAGCGGACGTGGGGATATTTTCACGTCGGGTACCCGTTCATGAACGAAAAGGGCGTCGTCATCGGCGAGCACACGTGGGTGGGCCGGGAGAACGCGGTCTGCAAGGCCGGAATGATGCACATCGCCAACCTGCAGGCGCTGGGCCTTCAGCGGGCCAGCACGGCCCGGGAAGCCGTCAAGGTCATGGGCGAGCTGGCCGAGCGGTGGGGGTACCGGGACATCGGCGAAGGGCTGATCGTCGGCGACGGACAGGAAGTCTGGATTTTTGAGATCGCCGGGCCTGGCGCAGACTGGACGCCGGAAAGCGGCAGAAGCGGCGCTCACTGGGTGGCCGTTCGGATGCCCGACGACGCGTACTTCGTCGGCGCGAACCGGGCGCGGATCGGCGCGGTGGACTTCTCCGACAGCTCCAACGTCATGACGTCTTCCGGACTGACCGACTACGCGAAAGAAAAGGGCTGGTGGGACGGCAGAGAGCCGTTCAGCTTTGCGAAGACATTTGATCCCCGGCCGGCCGACAGCCCGAAGGCCTACTCGGCTCGGCGGGAGTGGAGAGCGATGAGCATTCTCAGCCCGTCGGGCAACTGGCCGGTACAAAACGACGCGGTTGCCTATCCTATTTTCGTCAAGCCGGATGCTAAGCTGACGGTTCAGGACCTGATGAAGCTCTACGGGGACCACATGGAAGGGACGCCCTACGACCTAACCAAAGGTCCGGCCGCCGGGCCGTTTGGCAACCCGAGCCGTTGGACGGTGGAGCAGAAGGCCCTGCCCGACGACCTGAAAGGCCTCGATTGGGAGCGACCGATTTCGATTTTCCGCTGTTCGTACAGTTTCGTGGCTCAGTGCCGGGCTTGGCTGCCCGAGCCGCTGAAGGCCCTCCTGTGGCTGGGCCTTGGGGCGACGGACACGACCGTCTACGCGCCGATTTACTGCGGCGCCACATCCCTGCCGGAGGAGTGGTCCCGGGGCGCAAGAGACCGGTTTGACCCGAACAGCGCGTGGTGGGCGTTTGAGTTCGCCCGCAACTGGGCGTGCCTGCGGTGGGATGCGATGTTTAAGGAGATCACTGAGGCTCGGCAGAAGCTCGAGCAGTCGTACTTTGACGCTCAGCCCGGCCTAGAGCGTCTGGCGGCCGAAATTGCGGAGACGAGCGTTGAGTCGGCGCGGACGTTCCTTACCGGCTACAGCTCGACCTGTCTGAGCGACCTGTCGCGCCGGTGGTGGGCTCTCTGCTGGCAGCTGGTCGGCCAGTATCACAGCGGCATGAAAGTCACCGAAGGCGTGAGCCAAGAGAACTTGGGCTACCCGATCGACTACCTGCGGGAAGTCGGGTTCGGCTCGACGTGGAGGCCCGGCAAGTAACGGGACGCACGATCCACAAAAACGAATCAGCGGCCTGCCTATTCAAGGCAGGCCGCTGATTTTTCGTGAGAAAAAGCGCAGGCCGTTCCTTGCTGAAGGGAACGGCCTGCGCTGGAGCATGAATCTTCCGCAATGCGTGAACGCGTCGATTTCTTAGGGGGGAACCGGAGCGGAAGAATTCAAAGGTTGAACCGGAGCGCGGACGCTCCGAAGTTCTCAAAGGTTGTCAGTTTCGTCGAAAAGCTCTTCGGCGACGGCGAGCCGTTTCTGGTCGAACCGGCGGTTGCGGAAGAACAGGACGAGGTCAATGGTCACCATGATGATGTTCACCGCGTACATGGTCAAGACGGCGACGCTGTATCCGGCCGGATCCATCAGACACTTGGAAATGCCAGCCGCGTAACCCACAAGGATGACGATGAGGAACATCAGGCTCTTGCCGCCGACCGTTCGGGACGTCCAGCTCTTGTAAATGGACAGGGGCCAGGCGCAGCCAAAACAGATCAACATAACCGTCTCCAACACGTTCACCAACGACATTTAGGAAACCCCCTTTGAATTTGTCGTGTCCCAAAAAAAGCGGGAAGAGCCTCAGCTCTTCCCGCGGAACACGAGTAACTGACCGCTTTACAGCGGCTTGTCACCGGACTCCCGAAATCCCGCGGGCGGTCGTGTGTCTCATCTTGTGGTGGGTATCCTGGCTTCCTTCAACCGGCGGGACGCCTTCCGGGCAGGTGACTGCCGTGGCTTTTATCCCGTCGTCAGGTTCACAGTGGCGGCTCCGCTCCGGATTCAAACCGGATTCCCCGCTCCTCAAGACGTTTAACATTACTGTGTTAAGGTACTCTGATTCCCTCAACTTGTCAATGCTGAGGACAAAAAGTACGTGAGATGTGGGGTATAATTCCAAAAGCGAAGCCGCTTCTTTGATTGGGAAAGGGTGTGTTGGCGTGATTGAGGCTGTGGCCTTTGATTTTGATTTGACGCTGGTGGACAGCAGTCAAGGCATTTGGGCGACCATCTGCGCCTTGGCGGACGAACTGGGGCTGAGAAAGCCGTCGCTCGACGAGGTGAAGGCGACGATCGGCTATTCTCTCAAAGACGCCATGGCCGGGTTCTGGGGGCGTTTGGGCGACGGTTGGGTCGAACGGTATCGGGAGATCTTTGCCGCCCAGCACTACCAAGGCGTCGTTCCTCTGCCGGGCGTCATTGAGACGCTCAAAACCCTAAAGAGCCGCGGAATCGGCGTGGCGGTGGCCACAAACCGCCTGTCGCCCGACGACGTCGTCAACGCTTCCGGCGTGGGTGCCGTCTGCTCGGTGATCGTGGGAATCAGGACGCTGCCGTCCAAGCCGTCAGGGGCCATCATCTCGGAGGCCTTTCGGCTTTTGGGCGTCGATCCCCAGAGCTCGGCCTACGTGGGCGACACAGACATCGACATGATCGCGGCGGCGAACGCCGGGTGCATGCCCATCGGCGTCACGACTGGCAACCACTCGGCCGCCGATTTGCAGAAGGCCGGGGCTCGGCACGTGCTTTCTTCCGTCGTCGAACTGCCGGATCTGTTGGCGGGGCTGGAATGACCGGCTGCTCAGTTCCGGAAGAGTTCGGCCGCGCCGTCTCGTGGCGGGCCTTCGACGACCAAGCTCTGGACGAGGCGCGGGCTAAAAACGTCCCGCTGTTCGTCCTCGTTCACGACGAGACCAGCCCGTGGAGCTGGGCCGAAGCCGACGTCCTAGCCGGCTCCGAGGTTGCCGGTATGCTGGCAAAAGATTTCATTCCCGTCTTTGCCGACGCGAACGCCTATCCCGCCCTTGCTCTGGCAGGTCAAGCCCTCTGCCGGCTCTTTGACGCGCCCGGGTGGCCGCTGATTCTCATTTTGACGCCCGAACTGCGGCCGATTTTCGCCACCTCGTGGCTGCCGCCTCGCAAGGGCGCCAAGTTGGCCGACTACCTGCCCCGAATCAAGTGGCTTTGGTTGATGAAGCGGGCCGAAGTCGAGTCGGCCGGGCTGGCAAACTGGGCGAACTGGAAGCGGGCCTTAGCGCCGCTGCCGGCTTCTTCCGAGCCAGCCGACTGGAATGAGTTGGTCAGCCGAGCCGTGAGTGAGGACGCTGACGAGGAGTTCGGCGGTTGGGGAACGGAGCATAAGTTCCCGTGGCCTTGGCGGCTGCGCTTGGCCCTGCGGGATCCGGCGTTTCGGAAGCTGGCCGACAGGACGCTGCTGGCCCTGCTGACCGGCGGGCTCAACGATCGGTTCTGGGGCGGCTTTCACGCCTACAGCTTAGATCGCCAGTTCCTGACGCCTCGTCTCGGCGCGCCGCTTGACCTTCAGGCGTCGTTGACTCTGGCGGTGGAACAAGAAAGCTCGCTCGGGGCCAGCGTCGCGAAAAACGCCGTACTGGGCGGACAAAACCTGATCCGCGGCTCGCTCCCTCGAGCCGGCCGAGTGCTCTTTGACAGCCGCGGCGGCTGGAGCAAGTACCTGCTGGAGAGAGCTCAAGTCTGCAGTCTTCTGGCCGACAGAGGGGAAGCGGTGTGCGATGGTCTGTCGGTCTCAGCGGAAGGCTGGTACAGCGACCCGGTGACCGGCCGCAGGACCGGCGGGTCCGTGCCTACCCTGACCGACCCGGGCGAGGTGGCGGAACGCCACGGGCTCACAGCCGAAGAACTGGCCCGCGCCATCGCCGACGGTCTGAACAGGCTGAAGCCCGCCGAGGAACCGCCGGTCAGCCGTTGGACTTTGACGTCACCGTCGGCGCTTTTCGCTGCTGCCCTGTGCCGCAGCGGCGCCGAGAGCGTTGTTTCAGCTCGGGAACTGATGAGCGCCCTCAAGTCGGCCGTCTGGGACGGTGAGCTGTCCCACGGGCTCTGCGACGGTCTGCCAGTTGGAAGCGGAACGGCCGCTGATTACTGTTCCTGCGCCCTGGCTGCCTTTGATTTAGCGTCAGCGGGGCTGGCCGAGTGGGGCGATTGGGCCGCTGAGCTGATGGTCCAGGCAAAAGAGCTGTTTTTCGACGAGACCGGTATGGTTGCCGCCGCGCTCGACGACAGGCTCCCGGGCATTTGGCAGGTCGGCGACTCGTCCAGCCCGTCCCCGCAGGGGCTGTTCGTCCGTGGCTGCTTTAAAATGGCCGACGGCGGGCGTGGGGACGAGTGGGGTGATGTCGGCGACGCGGTCCTGCGCCGCTACAGCGGGGAAGCGAGCGCCGCGCCGGGAAACTGGGCGTTTCTGATCGGCGAGGGGCTGTCTCGTGCCGAGGGCAGGAAAGGGGAGTAACTGGCATTCGGTCCGATAAAAGGACGGCATCAAACGTAAAAGCAGGCGGGTTCTCGTGACGAGAGCCCACCTGCTTTTTGTGCAAGTACCTTTGGGGGTTAATGTTCGACCACGTACGCGTCCCGGAACAGGATCCAAGCCAGCGGGGACAGGTACACGCCCTTGACGTAGTCTTTCAGCATGTAGTTGATCGAGTAGAAGTACACCGGCGAAATCGGCAGCTCGTCCATCAGGACCTTTTCCGCCTCGTGGAGCAGACTGAAGCGCTTTGCCCGGTTCATCTCGCCCCGGGCGGCGCTCATCGCCTTGTCGTACTCGGCGTTGCTCCATGCCGGGGTGTTCTCGTAGTTCTGGGTCGTCCAGAGTTCCATCATGTCAGTCGGGTCGTTGAAGTCAGGCGTCCACGCCATGCGTCCCATCTGGAAGTGGTGAGAGTGGGTCGTCTCCAAGTAGACTTTCCACTCTTGGTTCTGCAGCTCCACGTCGATGCCCAGGTTCTTCTTCCACATGGCTTGGAAAGCCTCGGCCAAGCTCTTGTTGAGCGGGTTGGTGTTGTACATGAACGTGACATGCGGGAAGCCCTTTCCGTCCGGGTACCCTGCCTCGGCGAGGAGCTTCTTGGCCTGGTCGGCGTCAGCCGAGACGGGCAGGTACTTGGTCGGATCCTCTCCGCGGAAATCGGCGCCCTTTGGGTCTGCGCCGGGAATGCCGTCGGAAATAAAGGCTACAGCTGGCCGCTGACCGCCTTGGGTGACCTTCTCGACCAACGTCTTGCGGTCGAGGGCCAGAGCGAACGCGCGACGGACCTTCGGGTTATTGAACGGCTCCTGTTTTGTGTTGAAGATGACGAAGTACGTTCCCAGCGACGGCAGGGTCTTGGCCTCGCCGGAAGCCAGCAGCGACGGAGTCATCATCGCCGGCAGGGTGGAAAGCAGGTCCACGTCGCCGGCCTTGAAAGCCGTCAGGGCCGTGTTGGTGTCGACGATCATCAGGAAGCGCAGCTCATCCAGCTTCACGTCCGCCGCGTCCCAGTAGTTGGGGTTCTTCTTCAGCGTCATCTGGCTGTTGTGGCGCCACTCGCTGACGTAGAACGGTCCGTTCGAGACGATCGGCATGGCGCTCGTCCAGCCGGTCGGGTCCTTCTCGACGATGTCCTGACGGGACGGCATGAAGGTGATGAACGACAGGTAGTTGAGAATCAACGGCGACGGGTACTCCAGGTGAAGCACAAGGGTCCGGTCATCAGGCGCCTCGATGCCCACCTCATCGGGAGAGCATTTGCCCTTGAAGAGTTTTTCTGCGTTTTTGATGAAGAACGTTGTTGTGGCGTACGGACAGGCTGTGTCAGCGGACATGGCGCGGATGAATCCGTAGCGGAAGTCGCCGGCAGTCAGGGGCTTGCCGTCGGACCACTTGAGTCCTTCTCTCAAGTGGAAAGTCCAAGTCAGCTGGTCATCGGAAACTTCCCACTTCTCGGCTGCGCCGGGCTGCATCTCGCCGCCTTGGTCCGGGCGGACAAGGCCTTCGTAGGTGTTGAAGATGACGATCTGCTGGTCATTGGCGTTTGCCCTCGCCGGGTCAACTGTGCGCGGCTCGACGCCTAGGTTGTACGTCACCTTCATTTCAGCCAGTGCAACCGACGGCAGAGCGCAGAGGATCGCCGCAAACAGAACTCCCCATAGTCTCGTTCTTCTCATGAGTATCTCCCCTCCATGTAATTTGTGGTGATGTGAGACAATGAAGTAATGATATAATAGCACAGAACACAGCGGGTGAGATAACCCGGGATAGAGGAGGGGTTCGCATGTATTTGCCTGCCATGACTTGGCACGAGTTTCAGGAAGCGGCGAAGGACGACCTTGTCGCCCTCCAGCCTCTCGGGAGCACGGAACAGCACGGTTCGATAGGCCCATTAGGGACCGACTTCATCATCCCTCACGAAATGGCCAGAAGAGTAGAAGCTCAATTTCCAGACAAAGTCGTCCTTCTGCCGACGATTCCCTACGGCGTCTGCCCCAGCTTTGAGTCGTTCGCCGGCTCGATCGACATCGGGGACGAGGCGCTGGCGACGATTCTGACAAGCGTCGTCCGCGACCTGTCACGGCACGGCGTTAAACGGTTTATCTTCCTGAACGGACACGGCGGCAACACCCTGCCGATGGAGCGGGCCTGCGCAAAGGCATGGGACCTTGGCGGACTGGGCGCGATGTTGGACTGGTGGAAGGTTGCCCGGGAACTGAAGCCCGAATGGGGCGGCGGCCACGGCGGCGGCCAAGAAGCGGCGGTCAGCATGGCAGTTCGGCCCGACTGGGTGAACAAGAAAAAGAACTTTGTCCCTGAAAAAATCGTCCACCTGTCTGACGCCCTCAAGAGCACCTACGGCGAGGCGACGACGTTCAAGGGCGCGACGGTTCGGATCGTCCGCAAGGCCGACGCCTACACGGCGACCGGCACGTTCGGCGGCGGCGATGACAGCTGCGCGAAGGCCGATCCCCAGTGGGGCAAAGAGATTTTTGAGGGCGTGACGGCCTACTGCATTGACTTCGTGGACGAGTTCCTCCGCGTGTCGCTGGAAAAAGCGCACCAATCGTGCATTATGAAGTAGCCGTTTAACGGACGCAGAATCAAACGCAAAATAACAAAGCCGCCCGATTGGGCGGCTTTGTTGCGTTCTTGAATCTGCTTGGGGATGAACTACTCGATGTCCGCGTCTCTGAACAGCAACCAGAGGAACGGCGACTGATAGACGCCCTTGACGTTGGGCTGCATCAGGTACGGGGTGGCGTAGTAGTAGATCGGCATGACGGGCATTTCGTCCATCAGGATCTTTTCGGCTTTGTGCATATCCTCAGCGCGCTTGGCCATGTCGGTCATCGTCACAGCGGCGTTGATCAGCTTGTCGTACTCGGCGTTCTTCCAGCCGGTGCAGTTCTCGAAGTTGTCGCTGGTCCACAGGGCGAGCATGCCCTGCGCGTCGTTGAAGTCAGCGATCCAAGCGTGACGGGCGATCTGGTAGTTCTTCTGGTTGCGGGTGTCGATGAAGACCTTCCACTCCTGCTGAACCAGCTCGACGTCGACGCCCAGGTTCTTCTTCCACATGGCCTGAAGGACTTCGGCGATGGCCTTGTTGCCCGGGTTGCCGTTGTAGGTGTAGCTGACCGACGGGAAGCCCTTGCCGTCCGGATAACCGGCTTCGGCCAGCAGTTTCTTGGCGGTCTCAACGTCCGCGTTGGGCGTCAGGTACACGTTGGAATCCTCAGAACGGAAGTCGGGTCCGCCGACGACGGCGCCGGGGATCTTTTCGGGGATAAAGCCGTTGGCCGGGTGCTGGCCGCCCTGGGTGACCTTTTCGACGATGGCCTTGCGGTCAATTGCCAGAGAGAACGCCTTGCGGACCCGCGGGTCGTCGAAGGGCTTCTTGGTGACGTTGAACACGGTGAACGCCGTGCCCAGCGTGGGCAGGACCTTGGCTTCGCCGCTCTTGATGAGCTGAGCCACCATCAGCGGGGGCAGGTGGTCGTTCACGTCGACGTTCTTCGCCTTGAAAGCGGCCAGAGCGGTGTTGCTGTCGACGATCATCAGAAGGCGGACGCCGTCAAGCTTCACGTTGGCTGCGTCCCAATAGTTGGGGTTTTTCTTCAGCAGCATTTCGCTGTTGTGCTTCCACTCCGCCACGTAGAACGGGCCGTTGGAGAGCATCGGCATGGACGCGATGGTCCAGCCGCGGGGGTTGGCCTCAACCAGCTCGCGCTTGGCCGGCACGAAGGGGTTGAACGACAGGTACTGAAGGACCAGCGGGGACTTCTCAGCCATATGCAGAACCAGCGTCTTGTCGTCCGGCGCCTCAATGCCCACGTCCTCAGCCTTGCACTTGCCTTCGAAGAACTCCTTGCCGTTCTTGATCATGTAGGCCAGATAGCCGTACGGGGCGGCGTTCTCAGGAATTAGAATGCGCAGGAACCCGAACTTGAAGTCGGCGGCTGTCAGAGGAGAACCGTCGGACCATTTCAGACCGTCGCGAAGATGGAACGTCCAAGTCAGGCCGTCTTCGGACACGTCCCACTTCTCAGCGCAGCCGGGGGCGATGACGCCGTTCTCGTCGGGACGGACAAGGCCCTCGAAAACGTTGTAGTCAACGGTGGATCCGTCAACCGCGTTGTTGAGGACCGGGTCAATGGTGCGGGGTTCAACGCCCAGGTTGTAGGTGAGAATCTTCTCGCCCGCCAAGGCTCCGGAAGCGCACAGCGTCAACGCTGCAAGTGCTGCCAATAGCTTACGACTCGACATGAATCTGTTCCTCCTTTTGAGAATTCCCGATTCGTGAAGCGCCTAGGTTCTACCTATGGGACGCACGGCCGCCGGTCGGACGGCCGGTGAAGCCTACATGTTGTGGCACGCGCTGAAGTGTCCGCCGCCCCGATCGACGAACGCCGGGGTTTCAACAGAACACCGCTCGGTGGCATGCGGGCAGCGGGTGTGGAACTTGCAGCCGGACGGAGGGTTCAGAGGACTGGGAATTTCGCCCTGCAGGATAATCCTCTTGCGGGCGTCCGACTTGTCAGGATCCGGCACTGGAATCGCCGACAGCAGAGACCGGGTGTAGGGGTGAAGCGGGTTGGTGTACAACTCGTTGCTTTCTGCCAGCTCGACGATGGCGCCCAAGTACATGACGGCGATTCGGTCGGAAATGTGCTTGACCATCGACAGGTCGTGGGCGATGAACAGGTAGGTGAGCTGCAGTTCCTTCTGCAGGTCCTCAAGGGTGTTGACGATCTGTGCCTGAATCGACACGTCCAGAGCGGAAATCGGCTCATCGCAGATGATGAACTCAGGCTCGACTGCCAGACTTCTGGCAATGCCGATTCTCTGGCGCTGGCCGCCTGAGAACTCGTGAGGGTACCTGTTGGCGTGCTCGCTGTTCAGCCCCACCGTTCTCAGCAGGTGGCGGACCCGGTCGCTCCACTCGTCCTTGGGAAAACCATGAATGATCATCGGCTCCTTCACGATGTCGCCGACGGTCATGCGCGGGTTCAGGGACGCGTACGGGTCTTGGAAGATCATCTGGATCTTCTTGCGCCACGGCAGCAGGCTTCTTTGGTTCATGGAAGCCAGGTCTTGGCCCTCGAACAGGATCTTCCCCTCGGTGGGCTCGTAGAGCCGGACGATGGTCCGGCCGGTGGTCGTCTTGCCGCAGCCCGACTCGCCGACAAGCCCAAGCGTCTCCCCGGGCCAAATGTCGAACGAAACGTCGTCAACCGACTTGACCGTGCCGCGGGACACGTGGAAGTACTTCTTCAGGTGCTCGATACGGACAAGGGGTGCAGCGTCATAGGAAACGGCCATCAGCGGTTCCCCCCTTTCGCCGCAAATTCTTCGTCAACCAGCCAGCAGGAAGTGCGGTGTCCCTCGCCGACCACAGTTTCCCGAGGCGGATAGTTCAGGCATATCCCCTTCGCCAGAGGGCAACGGGGCGCGTACCGGCAGCCGGCCGGCGGGTTCAGCAGGTCAGGCGGTTGGCCTTCGATAGGAATCAGCCGCGTTTTTACCAGCGACTCCGGGTTCGGCACCGACTGAAGCAGCCCTTTCGTGTACGGGTGAGCCGGCCGGTAGAAAATATCCTGTCGGGATCCCTCTTCCATGATGCGGCCGCCGTACATGACGACTACCCGGTCGGCCATGCCGGCAATGACGCCCAAGTCGTGGGTGATCAAGATGATTGAGGTGCCGAACTGATCTTGCAGGTCCTTCATCAGCTCCAAGATCTGAGCCTGAACCGTCACGTCGAGGGCCGTCGTCGGCTCGTCGGCGATGAGAAGCTCAGGATGGCACACCAGCGACATGGCGATCATGATGCGCTGACGCTGACCGCCGGAGAACTCGTGAGGGTACTGCTTGATCCGCTGCTCCGCCGGCTCGATGCCGACCCGCCGCAGCATGGACACGGCCTGACGGGTTGCTTCTTCGTCTGACAGGTGTCTGTGCCGTTTGAGCGGCTCGCAGAGCTGATACCCGACGGTCAGAACCGGGTTCAGGCTGGTCATCGGGTCTTGGAATATCATCGAGATCTTGTTGCCCCGAATATCCGTCAGCTGCGACGTGGTCAGCTCGGTCAGTTCCTGCCCTTGGAACTTCAGCGAGCCGGAGACGACTTTGCCCGACGTCCCCAACAGGCGGAGCACCGACAGCATCGTGACGCTCTTGCCGCTGCCCGACTCACCAACAATGCCTAAGACTTCGCCGCGCTTGAGGTTGAACGACACGCCGCCGACCGCCTTGACCTCGCCGACTGGCGTAAAAAACGATGTGTGCAGGTCGTCGACGACCAGAAGGTCTTCGGCGAGCGCAAGACGCTCTTTCCGAGAAAGTTCGCTCATCGTCCGCGCCCCCTTACTTGCGCAGCCGCGGGTCGAGAGCGTCCCGAAGCCCGTCGCCGAGGAAGTTGAATCCCAGGATGGTGATCGAAATGGCCGCCGCAGGGAAGAACAGCTGCCAAGGATAAATTGCCAAAGTGCCTAACGCGTCGTTGCTCATCACGCCCCAGCTGGCCATCGGCGCGCTGACGCCCAAGCCGACGAAGCTCAAGAACGCCTCGGTGAAAATAGCCGACGGGATCGACAGCGTCAACGTGACGAGAATCGGCCCCATCGCGTTGGGGATCAGGTGCCGAAGCAACATTCGCCGCGGAGAGGCTCCGACCACGCGGGCGGCCAGCACGAACTCTTCGTTGCGGAGGCGCATGATCTCGCTTCGGACGATACGGGCCATTGACGCCCAATAAGCGATGCCCAGCGTGATGAAAATGCTCTTTAGCCCCGGACCGATGACGACCATCAGCAGGATAACGTAAATGATCATCGGGATACTGTAAATGATGTCCACGATTCTCATCATCAGGTTGTCCATTTGGCCGCCGACGAACCCGGCGATGCCGCCGTAGATGACGCCGATCGTCAGGTTAATGAAACTGGCGACAAAACCGACCGCCAAGGAAATGCGGGCACCGTACAGGACGCGGATGTAAATATCCCGGCCGAACATATCGGTGCCGAATAGGTGCTCCCACGACGGCGGCTCGTTGGCCGCCAGAAAGTCCTGCGCGTCGTAGGTCCACTCGGAGCACATGGGGCCGAAGATCGCCAAAAGGGAGACCGCCAAGACAACGATCAGCCCGGCGATAGCCAGTTTATCGTGGTACAAGCGCTGCCAAGCGTCCTTCCAGTAGCTGATGGACGGGCGAACGAACTCGGACTGGGAACGCTCCTCTTTGTCTACAGTCCGGTACAGGTCCGGGTCATCCCAAGGAATGGACTGGGGAAACAGAGGGGACAGTGTCGATGGAAAAGTCTGCTTCATCATGCCTGCCTCCTCAATGGGTTTTGTTGTCCAGCTTGATCCGCGGATCGACGAATCCCAAGCACACGTCCACGGCCAAGTTGAGGAAGATGAGCAGGGCGCTGTAGAAAATCGTCACGCCCATAACGGTGGTGTAGTCCCGATTCTGAATGCTGGTCACAAAGAACGTTCCCAGTCCCGGAAGACTGTAAATCTGCTCGACGACGAAACTGCCGGTGAGAATGCCCGCCGCCAAAGGTCCCAAATAGGTCAGCACGGGAATGACCGCGTTGCGAAGCCCGTGGATGTAGACCACAGTCCGTTCCTTCAGTCCCTTTGAGTAGGCGGTCCGAATGTAATCCTGCTGGATGACTTCAAGCATGCTGCTTCTGGTCAGCCGGGAGATAAACGCCATCGGGTAGCCAGCTAGCGTGATCGCCGGCAGAATGGACGTGGAAAACCCCTGCCAGAAGCCGACAGTTACCCAGCCCAGACGGTAGGCGAAGACGTAAACGAATATCGTCGCGATAACGTAGTTTGGTATCGTAATCCCCAGAGTAGCGATGACCATTGCGACTCGGTCCTGCCACTTGCCGCGCCGCAGGGCGCTTAAGATGCCGGTTGGAATCCCAATGGCCAGCGATAGCGCCAAGGCCAGAGACCCAACCGCCAGCGACACGGGGAAACTGTCAGCGATCAGCTGGTTTACTGTCATGCCTTCGTATCGGTACGAAGGACCGAGGTCACACTTCAGCACGTCGAACAGATAACGGCTGTACTGGGAGATCAGAGGATCGTTGAGCCGATACCGATCCATCATCTTGGCGAGAATCTGAGGCGGAATCCCCTTTTCGTCGGTGAACGGTCCGCCGGGAATTGCCCGCATCATGAAAAACGTCAGGGTGATGACGACCAGAAGTGTGACGAGACTGGTCCATATGCGCTGAAAGATGTATTTTCCCATTCTTCCCCCTCCAAAGAGCCGAAGCCCTCGCTCCGCCGGCCCAAGCCGGACGCTGGGTGAAACGTCCCCACAAGAAGAACGCCTCATCAGTCCCGACCTCGGGACGTCAAAAGCGTTCTTTCAGCTGCTCTCATCAGCTCCATTCGTTTGTAGGGTCCCTGTGCCAAAGGCGGCGCAAGCCTTCGGATCAGGCTAATCAAAAATACGTATGAACTGTGTTTAGTATGACTTTTGTTTCGTAAGCTGTCAAGCGAAAGGGTTTGCAAAAAAGAACGCATTTTATCCGCAAAAGGGACAACTTTTGCTATAATAAAAAAGACAAAAAATCGGTCCTCGGAAAGGTGGAGTTGTCGTGAGCAATTGTGCAGACTCGCTGTTGCGTTCAGTTGATCCAGAGATCGCCGATATTATCGTCGAGGAGTACCGCCGTCAGAACGATCAGATTGAACTGATCGCGTCGGAGAATTTCACTTCTCGGGCTGTGATGGCCGCCATGGGGTCGGTGCTGACGAACAAATACGCCGAAGGGTACCCGGGAAAGCGGTACTACGGCGGCTGTGAAGTGGTCGACAAGGCCGAAGAGCTGGCTCGCGAGCGGGCCAGGAAACTGTTTGGCTGCGATTACGTCAACGTTCAGCCCCACGCCGGCAGCCAAGCGAATATGGCGTGCTATTTTGCCGCCGTCAAGCCCGGCGACACCGTGCTTGCCATGAACCTGACCGACGGCGGGCACTTGACCCACGGTTCACCGGTCAACTTCTCCGGGAAACTGTACAACATCGTTCCCTACGGCGTTAACAAGAAGACGGAGCAGATTGACTTTGACGAATTAGAGCGGCTGGCGCTCCAGCACAAACCCAAGATGATCATCTGCGGCGCGTCCGCGTACCCGCGCGTCATCGACGCGGAGAAGTTCCGGGCCATCGCGGACAAAGTCGGCGCGGTTTTGATGTTCGACATCGCCCACATCGCCGGGCTCGTGGCGGCTCACCTCCACAAGGATCCTGTGCCGTGGTGCGATTTCGTCACCACCACGACCCACAAGACGCTGCGCGGCCCTCGCGGCGGCATGATCATGTGCAAGGAAGAGTGGGCGAAGAAAATTGACAGCGCTATCTTCCCTGGCATGCAGGGCGGCCCGCTGATGCACATCATCGCGGCCAAGGCGGTCGCCTTTGGCGAGGCGCTGAAGCCTGAGTTTGCCGACTACCAGAAGCGGATCGTGGCCAACGCCGCGCGGCTGGCCGAAAAACTGATGGAAAGAGGCTTCCACCTCGTTTCCGGCGGAACGGACAACCACCTGATGCTGATCAACCTGACCAATAAGGGCGTCACCGGCAAACAGGCTCAGCTCGCTCTGGACGAAGCCGGCATCACCGCCAACAAGAACACCGTCCCGTTTGAGACTCTCAGCCCGATGATCACCAGCGGACTTCGTATCGGAACCCCCGCCGTGACCACCCGCGGCTTCGGCTTCAGCGAGATGGACCAGATCGCCGACTGGATTGACCGGGTCGTGGGCCACATCGACGACGCGAAAGTTCATCAGCAGGTTCGGGGCGAAATCAACGAGCTCTGCAATGCTAAGCCGCTGTACCCTGGACTGTACTAAGTCTGAGGAAATAAAGACATCCGGCCCCGGGAAGACAATTCTTCCCGGGGCCTTCTTTGTGGCTATAGGTTGTTGAAAAACAAGGTGTGATATACTGACGGACGGGAATTCAGCGGTACAGGAAGTCGCCGCCCTGCCGGGCTTTGCCGGGCAGGGGAGAGGAAAGTCCGGGCTCCACAGGGCAAGACGCTGGATAACGTCCAGTTGGAGCGATCCACAGGATAGTGCCACAGAGAGCAGACCGCCGCCTGCGGTCCCCGCAGCGGTAAGGGTGAAAGGGTGGGGTAAGAGCCCACCGGGCGTTCGGCGACGAACGTGCTAGGCAAACCCCGTCTGGAGCAAGATCAAATAGGGAGGGTTGAGGCTGCCCGCTGACCTCCGGGTATGGTCGCTTGAGGGCCGGTGCAAATCGGCTCCTAGAGAAATGACTTCCCACGACAGAACCCGGCTTATGGACCACTGGATTCCCCTTTTTTAATCGGTTTCAAAAAAGTAAATAGTTTTTTCTCTATTATGAATATTAGATACGACAGCCCGCGGTGGGGCTGTCGTTTTTTTGTTTTTGAAGCGGGATTGGATTTTTTGATAACAAACAGCTTCATATAGATGGACAAATCTGTCAACAAGAATTCTAAATGTGAAGTATCTTCCCGCGTTTTCGGATTCGTTTCATAAACGGCGAAGAGCTGATGATTCAAGCTCAGGAAGATATTTTTTTCTCCCCCTTGACCGGAAGGCAGAAAAAGGTTAATGTTAACGCTACGTGGGATAAAGTGTCATTAAGTGGGTGAATTTACCATGTTGATGGGCACGTGTGAGCACCGACTGGACAGCAAGGGACGGCTCGTCCTTCCGGCCAAATTCAGATCTGAACTGGGTTCTACAGTGGTATGCACTGTAGGACTGGATCGGTGCGTCGCCGTGTATTCCACCGACGGGTGGGAGAAGTACTTGGCAAAACTGCAGACGCTGCCGTTTGCCAAGGAAAGCGCTCGGCGCTTTATGCGGGTCGTGCTCGGCTCGGCAGACGAACTGCCGGTAGACGGCGCGGGACGCATTTTGGTGGGAGCTTTCCTCAAGGACTACGCCGGATTAGGAGAGCAGGTCACGATCGTCGGTGTCAGCGATCACGTGGAGCTGTGGAACAGCGAGCGCTGGAACGCCGGCCGGGACGATATCCTGAAAGACTTCGAAAGCTTGGCTGAAGGGGTCGGGGACTTTGGCGTTTGAACACCGCCCCGTCATGCTTCAGGAGGTCATGGACTCGTTCCCTCGGCCGCCGGTTGGTTTGGTGGTCGACGCGACGCTGGGGCTTGGCGGTTACAGCGAGGCTTTCCTAAGCCGCTGGCCCGAGTGCCGGGTGGCGGGAATCGACCAGGACGGGCAGGCTCGTGCCATCGCACAGGAGCGGCTGGCTCGATGGGCTGATCGGTTTGCCGTATGGCCGGGGAACTTCCGCCGACTCAACGACCTGATGGCGAGTCACGGCGAAAAGGAAGCCGCAGGCGTCGTGGTTGATCTGGGAGTGTCGAACCTGCAGATCACCGAAGGCGAGAGAGGGTTCTCTTTTCGCGAGGACGGTCCGCTTGACATGCGGATGAACGCTTCGGAAGGGTTGACGGCGAGCCAACTGGTCAATCAGATGACCGAAGACGAGCTGGCGGGGATTTTCTTCCGCTACGGCGAAGAGCGGTTTGCCCGGTCAATTGCCCGGGCCATCGCCCGCCGGCGGGGCCAGTCGTCGATTGAGACGACCGGGCAGCTTGTCGAAGTGATTCGGGAGGGAATGCCCGCCGCGGCGCAGCGAAAAGCGAACGGACACCCGGCTAGACGGGTCTTTCAGGCCCTGCGGATTGCGGTGAACGACGAGCTTGGAGCTCTGGAGGATCTGCTGTCTCAGGTCTGCGGCCTGTTGGCCGACGGCGGAGTTTTCGTGGCGGTGACCTATCACTCGCTGGAAGACCGGCTGGTCAAGTGGGCGATGAGGGAATGGGAAGGTCAGTGGCTGGGGATTCCGGTTTCCCGCCGAGGCCTGACGCCCAGCGAGGACGAGGTTTTATCGAATCCTAAGTCTCGAAGCGCAAGGCTTAGGGCGTTTGAACGACGGGACAACTATCAGATCGAACAGGGGAGGCTAGGACCATGGCGGCGGTGAGAGCATGCAGGGGAGCGATGAAGGTTGCACCTCTTGTCTTAGTAATGGCTGCCCTTTCGGTATTCTGCTTTGCGAAAATCTCCAACATGCGGGCGGAGACGAGCGCATTGGAGCGGCAGGCAATGCAGGTGGACCGGCAAATCGTCCAGTCCAGACAGTCCATTCAGAGCTTAGAGCGGGAAAGCGCAGGGCTGACCGCGCCGGCGGCAGTTTACGCTCGGGCCATTGGGGGACTTGGGATGCAGAAGGTTTCGCTGGCCGGCACGATTCGCGTCGGAGAGGCGGGGTCTTCTGTTCAGACCGCCGCTCTGCCGGGAATGCCGCTTCAAGTTTTCCAGTAAAGAATGGAGCTTCGTCGTCTCGGCTTGCCCAGCGAGCCGGAGCGCGGGAAACGGCTGACGTTTTCACAGCGGCTTGAGTGGCTCTGTCTGTTCGGCATTTTGGGGCTGTTGGTGTTTCGGGTCGTGAACGTCCAGCTCTATCCTGATCCCCGAACGCTCTCTCAGCTGACAGGGCAGTACCGGCAGACGGTGCGGCGCTCCCTCGATCGGGCGGCGGTGTACGACCGGTCAGGTGCTCCCTTGGCCATGTCGGTTCCCGCTTGGAGCGTTTTTCTGGATCCGGGCGTCGAGGGATGGGACGGCTCGAGGCTGAAGCAGCTGGCCCCGTTTCTGGACAAAAAGATGCTGTCTCAGCTCTCCAAACCCCTGACGAAACGGTTCTACTGGCTGAAACGCTACCTGACGGAAGAACAGGCGGAAGAGATCCGTCAAGCCGGCGGCAAGGGCGTGTTCGTTCGCTCGGAACGCAAGCGGGTTTATCCGAAAGGGAAGATCTTTTCCCACCTGTTGGGGTTCTGCGACAACGACAGTTGGGGCCTTTCGGGCATTGAGCTGACGTGGAACAACGTGCTCTATATCCCTGAACGTTCGTTGGTTAACTACCGGGGTGCCCGGCCTCTGTCGGAACCCACCGAAGAGGATCCGACCCAAGAGCAGGGACTGTACCTGACCGTTGACTCACAGGTGCAGTACGCCCTTGAGGAGTTCCTCGGCCAAGCGGCGGTTCAGAACAAGGTCAAGTGGGCGGCGGCAGTCTGCCTTCACAGCTCAACTGGTGAGGTCCTCGGCATGGCCAGCTGGCCGTCGTTCGACCCGAACGTTCGTTCGACGTTCCTTCACCCAGAAGCGCTCAGGAACAACGTTATTAGCCGAGTGTATGAGCCGGGATCGACCTTTAAGCCCATCATGGTGGGCATTGCCCTTGAGAATGGGGCCATCAAGACTAACAGCGCGTTTCGCTGTCCGGCTCGGATACAGATCGCCGACGCTGTGATGAGCGATGCCACGCCGAAGGACAACGGCACGCTGTCGGTTGATCAGATCCTTGAGAAGTCATCGAACGTCGGCATGGCGCAGATCGGCATGAGGTGCGACCCCTACAAGACCCACAGCGACATGAAAAACTGGGGGATTGAGCGTCAAACCGGCATCATGCTGAGCGGCGAGGAGTCCGGGCTGCTTCGGTCTCCCGAACAGTGGTACGGGGTTATCCCGGCCAACGTGGCGATCGGCCAAGGATTTGCTCTGACGCCTTTGCAGTTAGTTACGGCGTTCAACGCCATCGTTAATGGCGGCGTTCTGATGAGGCCCTTCATCGTCCAGCGGGCCGTAGACGCTCAGGGAAACGAAGTAGTTCTCCAGAAACCACAAGAAATTACCCGCGTTCTTTCGTCGCGGACAGCCCGATGGCTCCGAACGGTCCTTCGGCAGGTGGTAACCCAGGGGACCGGAAAGGGAGCGAACTCTTCTCTTGTGCCGATCGCGGCCAAGACGGGAACCGCTCAGGTGGCTGACAAAGGCGTATACGTCAAAGGCCGATACAACGCGTCGATGATCGGTTTCTGGCCGTCTGACCGGCCGGAGTACACCATGCTGATCGTCCTAGGCGACGTGACGGGACAGAGGTACTACGGGGGACAGATAGTTGCCCCGGTGTTCAAAAACATCGTCGAAGAAATTATGCGGCTGAAGGGACAAATTTGACGCGCAAGATCCCTTGGGCCGGACGGAAATAAAGGGCGGGAGAAGAATGGACGGACGGATAGTTCAGGCTTTGGATGACCTTAAACGTGCTGGTTTCCTTCTGGGCTGGGGCGGAGACTGGAACGGCCTGAAAGAGACGAGCCGGCTCTGCAGTGATTCCCGGTTAGTGAAGCCGGGAGATGTTTTTGCGTGCGTCTGTGGCCGTCATTTTGACGGCCACAGTTTTATCATGGAAGGCCTGCGGCTTGGCGTCGCTGGGTTCATGATTGAGCGGCCGACGGACGGCTTGGACAACTGGATTCAGGTCACTGACGTGCGGGCCGCCATGGGGTTTTTAGCCGCCCGACTGGCCGGCTCTCCGTGCGATCGGCTGAAGATGGTCGCCGTGACCGGAACGAACGGCAAGAGCACGTCCAGCTACATGATTCGAAGCGTCCTGAGTGCCTGCGGGATAAAAACCGGCCTGATTGGCACGGTCGTCTACCACGACGGCGACAAAGAAACTGTGGCCGATCGGACGACGCCTGAAAGCACAGCCCTTCAAAGGCTGTACGAGTCGATGATTGCCAACGGGTGCGGTGCCTGCGTGATGGAGTGCTCATCGCATGGGCTGGTACAAGGCAGAATTTCCGGCTCGACTTACGACGGGGCCCTGTTTACCAACCTTTCGCCCGAGCACTTGGACTACCACGGCACGATGGAAGAGTACTTTGCCGCCAAGTCCCTGCTGTTTACCGAACACCTGAAGCCGAACGCCGTCATTTCGGTCAACGGCTGTGACCCGTGGGGGCAAAAGCTCGCGGCCCGTTTCCCGTTAAGCCTGACGTGGGGGCTTGGGGACGGTGCCGACGTCCGTGTGAAAGCAGACCGTCTGACGATGAAAGCCGGCGGCTCGGACTTTGACCTGCAGGTTGACGGCCAGTTTCTCGGTCGGGTCGCTTTGCCCATGACAGGGCGGTTCAACGTTGAAAACGCGCTGGGTGCGGCGTCTCTTTGCATCGGCTTGGGGTGCAGTCCCGAGGCGGTTGTGAAGGGGTTGGAAACGATGCCGCAGGTCCCCGGCCGAATGGAGCGAATCAACCTGTCCAACGGCGTGACGGTCATCGTCGACTTCGCCCACACGGAAATTGCCTTGACTAACTTGCTGGCGACGCTTCGCCCTCTGGCAAAGCGCCTGATCAGCGTGTTCGGGCATGGCGGCGAGCGGTTTGCGGGCGCCCGGCCGGAGCTTGGAAAAATTGCCGGACAGACCGCCGATCGGGTTATTGTCACGATGGACAATCCGAGGAACGAGGACCCAGCCGAAATTGCCCGGGCGATAGTCGCCGGGCTGGAGGGCGGAAAAGCGTCGTTTTCGACGGTTCTCTCCCGCCGTGACGCCGTCTTTGCCGCGCTTGACGAGGCGGAGCGCGGCGACGTGGTGGTTATTTCGGGCAAAGGGGCCGAGCCGTATTTAGAAATTAAAGGCGTCAAATACCCGTACAGCGACAGGGACGTCGTGGGCGAGTGGAGCGCTTCAAGGGGCGTGGGGCAGTGCTGAGCTTAAAAGATCTTCTTCCCAACGGTCTGGACGTGACAGGGCCGGATCGGCCGCTACCTCTGACCTTTCGGGTGGACAGCCGTGCGGTTGAGCCGGGCGACGGATTTGCGGCGTTTCAGGGGGAGTCAACCGACGGACACCTGTACATCGAGTCGGCTTTGGCCCGCGGCGCATCCGTCGTCTTAGCGGAGCGGGGGCGGGTCTCTGAGAAACTTCCTGCTCAGTGGCCTCAGGTCACGTTCATTTTCGGCCATCGAAGCGAGACGGCTTTGGCTGAACTCGCGCGGGCGTACTTGGTCCGTTTGCCCGACTTGAAGCACGTGGCTGCCGTCACAGGGAGCGTAGGAAAGACGACGACGCGGAGCTTTCTCGCCCGCATCATGTCGGCGTCCCAAAGGACCCATGCCGCGTCGGGCAATTACAATACGCTGATCGGCTGCTCGGTTGCCGTGCTGTCGGCGCCGTTTGACGTCCAGTGCCTCGTGCTGGAAATGGGGGCGAACCACCCGGGAGAAATCGCCCAGATGGTAAGCTTCTTCCCGCCGACGGCGGCGGCTATCACGGAGGTGGCTCCGGCGCACTTGGAGGGGTTCGGCTCGGTTCAGGGCGTCCTCAGGGAAAAGGCTGGAATTTTTGGCGGCGGCCGTCTCAAGGACGCGGTCTTAAACGCTGATAATCCGCTGTTGGCTGAGTTGGCGTCGCAAATCAATACGCCGGTCACCACGTTCGGCCGAGACGGCAGCCTGTCCTTTGAGGACGATCGGCTCGAGTGGGACGAAGGCTTCAAGGTGTCGGCAAGGCTTTGTTACAGCGGTGATCGAGTTCCCGTCAGCGTCCGGCTGTCCGGAAAACATGGCTTGTACCCGCTGTGCTGTGCCCTCGCCCTAGCGGTGCGGATGGGAGTTCCTTTCCGGCAGGCAGTCAGGGAAGCAGTTTCTTTCGAGTCTCTGCCGGGGCGGGGCGAAGTCGTCAGGCTTCAAAACGGGGCGTTTTTGATTGACGAAAGCTACAACGCGTCGCCCAAGTCCATGACGGCGGCAATTCAGAGCCTCGGCGAAGTTCAGATCCGGGGCAGGAAGTTCGCCCTGCTGGGTTCTATGGGCGAATTGGGAGCCGGGGCAAGCGCCGCGCACCAGCAGGTGATGGAAGTGGCCCGAGGACAGGGCTTCGATTGGTGGGGCGCCTACGGCTCGGACTGGCAGAGCGGCGCGAAAGCGACTGACAACCTGCTGACGGACTGGGAAGAGGTCCGGCGAGCCGTCGCCGGATTGAATCTTCGCTCCGGCGACGTGCTGTTGGTGAAAGGGTCTCACGCCTGCGGGCTGGAGCGGTTGGTCAAAGAGCTGAAAGGTCAGGAGGCAGGCGGGCGATGAGTTTCCTCGCTCTCGGACTGGTCACCTTTATCGTGGTAGCAATCGGTGAGATTTTGGCGCAGCAAAGCTGGATCAGCGTCATGCGGACAAAAGGCGTGTCTCAGGTCCAGAAAGCCTACGGGCCCAAAGTTGACGAGGCCGTCAAAGCCAAGGTTCCATCAATGGGCGGCGTCGTGTTTATGCTGATCGGCTCTGGTTTTTTAATCAGCGGGCTTGTGACGCGCAATTTGACTGCCGTCGCGCTGTGGGTCTATCCGGTACTTTGCGGGGCGATTGGACTGACCGATGACGTCCTGAAGTTCCGGCGCGGTTCCAGCGAAGGATTTTCCAGTAAGGGAAAGTTTCTTGTGCAGATGGCTGTGACGATCGTCTGGTTTGCCCAGCTGCAGGCCTACGGTCTGTCCGGTTCCCCGTCCTCAAGTATTTGGGCTGGCGTGCTGTGGTGGCTTCTGGCCTTCTTCCTCGCGGTCGGCGCTCAGAACGCCTTGAACGTTACCGATGGATTGGACGGGCTGGCGGCGGGAGCGTCCTTAATCTCGTTCAGCGCTCTGTGTTTTTTAGCCCCTGGAACTGAGCCGTTTTTGGCGTCCTGCGCCGGCGCGGCGCTCTGCGCGGGGTTTCTGTGGCATAACGCCCATCCGGCTCAAGTGTTCATGGGAGACGGAGGAAGCCATTTTCTGGCTGGGCTCCTGGTGTCCATCGTCCTCGTGTCCGGTATGCCGATTCTGACATTGGTTCCCGTCGGGTTCCTGTTCGGCGTTGAGATGATTTCTGTGGTGATTCAGCTGGTTTCAATTCACGGCAGGGGGAAAAAAGTGTTCCTCATGGCGCCGATCCATCACCATTTTCAGCTGAAAGGGTGGCCGGAAAATCTGATTACGTGGCGGTTTATGGTCGTTCACCTCATCGGACTTGCCGGGTGCCTGTTCATTGGAGATCTGCTTTTCTAAAAGGGGAGAGATGCATGGCGGGGAGAATAACAGTTGTCGGTGCTGGCGTGAGCGGTCAGGCAATAGCCTTATGGGCTAAAAAACTCGGAGCCAGCGTCTTTGTGACCGATATGAAAAAGGAACTGGCGCCGGAGATCTGCCTCGGCTTCCGAAACGCCGGAATTGAATGGGAAACGGGCGGCCATTCCCCGCGCTGCTGTGAATGTGACCAGATGGTGGTCAGCAGTGGCGTCTCTCCTGCCTCCGAAGCTGTCAAACAGGCAGAAGGGCGGGGGATACCCGTCGTCGGAGAGCTGGAATTTCTCGCCCCATGGCTTCCCGGCAAAACGATTGCCGTCACTGGAACGAACGGCAAGACGACCACGACTGCGCTGTTGGGGCATTTGCTCCGTTGCCGCGGTCAAAGCGTCGCGGTGGTCGGCAATATTGGTGAGCCTCTAGCAAACGCGGCGGGAACGGCGGTTGACTACACAGTGATGGAGCTGAGCAGCTTTCAGCTGCACTGGAACAAGTCGTTTACGCCTCAAGTCGCCCTGTTGACCAACCTGGCTCCGGATCACATCGACTGGCACGGAAGCTATGAGAACTACGTGGCCGACAAACTGAAAGTGTTCGGCCGGCCGGGAAAGGGCAACTGGGAGATCGTTCAGGCTCGGGATGCTGCCCTTGTCCCGTCGGGCGGATCGGTCTGTACCTTGGGCGGCACCGAAGGAACGCGAATTTACTGGGACGATCAGGCCGTGTGGCTTGAACGGGATTCGGGCCGGGAAAAGCTGTTCGATCGGTCTCAGCTGTCGCTGGTGGGACAGCACAACTTGGAAAACGCGGCGATGGCCGGTGCGGCTCTGGCACTGATCGACAAATCGTTCGCGCCGCTTCAGGGGCTTTCCGATTTCCTTCCGCCGCCGCATCGGTGTCAGCTGGTGAGAGTTCGTCGAGGCGTTACGTGGGTGGACGACTCAAAAGGTACGAACGTAGCGTCGACCCGCACTGCTCTTGAGGGCATCGATGGGCCGAAAATCATCATCCTCGGCGGCAAGGGCAAAGGCGAGAAGTACGAGACGCTGGCGCAGACCGTCAAAGCTCGAGCTAGGAACGTCATTCTCATCGGCGCGGAGTCGGACAAAATTGAGGCTGCCCTTCGGGAAGCTGGAGTCCAGTCAATTCACAGGACAAGCTGCATGGAAGAAGTAGTTTCGACGGCCGACGGATTGGCCCGCCCGGGAGACACGGTTCTTCTCTCGCCGGCATGCACCAGCTGGGATATGTACCAGAGTTACGAACAGCGGGGAGATCACTTCAAGCGCCTCGTCATGGCTCTGCCGGACTGAGATGGAGCGAAAGGGAGATCTGAGCTCGCTTCTGATCTGGTTAATTCCAATGCTTCTTTCATTTTGCGGGCTCGTTGTCATTGCTGCCATGACCGGCTGGTCCGGACACTCGCCGGCGTTTAAGCAGCTGTTGTGGCTTTCTGTATCGTTCATCTGCTTTTTAGCCGTCATGTCGATTCCGCTGACCGTTTGGACTCGCGTCGCGTGGGGTGCTTTCGCCGCCTCGTTTCTGTTTCTCGGCCTCACCTTGGCGCCGGGAATCGGGGTAACCATCAAAGGCGCGTCCCGGTGGATTCATTTCGGCTCGTTCAGCTTTCAGCCCGCCGAAGCCCTGAGCTTTGCCCTGCTCCTGCTGCTCGTTCGGCTGTATCAGCGCAACGCCCGTCAGCTTAAGGCGCTGGCTGTGACCGGTGGAATCGTGTTCCTGTGCGCTGTGTTTCTTCTTCGGCAGCCGGACTTCGGCAGCGTCCTGCTGATCGTCGCGCTGTCCGGCGCTCTGCTCGTCGATCGGTACGGTTTTTTGCTTCCGGCTGGAGCTCTGGCAGTACTGACGCCGCTCATGTATCTGGTGGTCATGCACCAAGGGTACCGGCAGGAGCGAATTGCGGTTTGGCTTGATCCGTGGAGCGATCCAATGGGCTCTGGCTACCAAGTAATCCAAGGGCTGATCGCGTTTGCCAACGGCGGACTGTCGGGCATCGGGGTCAACCGGTCTCAAGACTTCCTCCCCGAGGTTCACAACGACTTCATCTTTCCTGCCATGGGCGAGCAGTTTGGCCTCATTGGGACGATGGTCCTTTTAGGGTGTTTCATCATTTGGTCGTTTGTGGCCCTTCAGGTGTACCGGCGCTCTGTTGGGATTTCAAAGCAGTTCGCTTGGGGGTGTTGCGTTTCGGTGATTCTTCCGCTGTTTATCAATATCGGCGGCGTGACAAAACTTATCCCGCTCAGCGGCATGCCTCTTCCGTTTGTGAGCTACGGCGGAACATCTCTGCTTTTTATGTGGATGAGAGTCGGCATTCTCGCGAGAGTTGCCCGCAAGTCGGCGCAGGGAGGTGACGAGTCCTGAAAATCCTGTTGGTTGCCGGGGGAACAGGCGGTCATCTGATCCCGGCGATAGCGTTCGGACAATGGCTGTCAAGTCATCACGTCAGCTGGAGCTTGGCGACAGGATCCCGGCCTCTGGAACGGCAGATCTGCGAGGCTCACGGGGTTCATGCCCACTATCTGCCCATCGTGGGGTCCCCGTTGGGCGGCGGGTTGAAGAAAGCGCCCGGCAGGACTCTTGATCTGGTGAGAACTTATCGAGCCGCGAAGAAGCTTATTCGAGAAGAAGCTTCGACGGCGTGTCTGCTGTTCGGAGGGTATTTGTCGCTGCCGGTCTTTTGGGCGGCTCGTCAGGCTGGGATCAGGACGATGACCCACGAGCAGAACGTAATCGCCGGCCGAGGGAACAGAATGCTGGCGCGCCTCGGCTGCCCTGTCGCCTCAGGCTGGTCTGAATGTCGGGGCATCAGCAGATTCCAATATACTGGCATCCCGGTGCGTGCGATGTCGCTGACTGACCGTGCCGAAGCTCAGCGCCTTCTATTGAAAAAGCCTCTCGAAAAAGGGAAAAAACTAGCTGTTGTCGTCGGCGGGTCTCTTGGCAGCCGAGGCATCGGAGAAGACCTCGAACGACTGTCGAATATGGTAGAATCAAAGGCGTGGTTTTTCCTGTTCGTCGGGGCGGCATCTGGGTCGGTTTCATTTGATAACGCCCTGACCGTTGAGCCTCAGTGGAACATGACCTTGGCCTACTCCGCGGCTGATCTGGTCATCAGCCGGGCAGGAGGGGCGACTCTGGCGGAGATTGAGGCGCTCAGGCTGCGGGCTTTGGTTGTCCCGTGGGAAGGGTCGGCCGGCGGCCACCAGTTGGCCAACGCTCAGCTTTTCAACAAAGAGACGGGAACTCCATACTGGACTGGAGACGAGGGCCTCTCCGACGCTTTTTCACGGGCGGCCGGTCGGGAACTTCGTTGGCCGGAAGGTCGTTCCGGCGGGTCCGAGGCTCTGTGGGATGCTCTGCAGAGCGTTAACGCTGAAGGGAGATAGAGCAGTGGCATCGACAAGCCTTGATCTGTCACGGGTCAGAAGCATTCATCTGATGGGAGTTGGCGGCGCCGGCATGAGCGGCTTGGCTCTGCTGTACAAAGCTCTCGGCTTTCAAGTGACGGGATGCGATATGGGAAACAGCTGCTACACGACCAAGGTCAGAGAAGCGGGGGTTCCAGTGTACTTAGGGCACGACCCGCATCACTTAGACGACCACAAAGCGGATATCTTGGCTTACAGCAGTGCTATTCCCTCAGACAATCCGGAGCTTGTAACGGCAAGAGAGCGCGGCATTCCTGTGGTACAGCGGGCTGAACTCTTGAGCCTTCTTTTTAACAGTCGGTGTGGCGTCGGCGTGGCTGGAACGCACGGGAAAACGACCACCACATCCATGATCAGTTTGATAGCTGAGCGGGCCGGCCTGGAGCCTACGGTTGCCATCGGCGGCGAACTGTGCGATATCGGTTGCAATGCTAAATTAGGCAACGGCAACGTCATGGTGGCTGAATTGGACGAAAGCGACGGCTCGTTCCAGTTTTTCCAGCCTTCAGTAGCCGTTGTGACGAACGTTGACTGGGATCACGTGAACTATTACCCATCCCGGCAGTCGGTTGTTGACGCGTTCGTTTCGTTCCTTGCCAACGTTCCAAGCGATGGATTCGAGGTTCTCTGCGGCGACGATCCGGGCGTCAGAGCTCTGTTGGGACGTCTGGAAGGCCAAAACTGTCAGAATCGGGTCACCTACGGGCTGGAAAAGGGGAACGACTTCTATCCGACAAACCTTGAGCAGTATCCCGGCGGCGGCATGAGCTACACCCTCAACCGATTTGGCCGTCAGGTTGGCCGGGTCAGGCTGACGGTTTCAGGAACACATAATCTGCTCAACTCTCTGGCAGCTCTGGCGGCCGGTTCCCGCTTGGGCATCTCGTTTGACCTGATGGTTTCCGCGCTGAACGAGTTCCACGGCGTCAAGCGGCGTCTTCAGCAGAAGGGCAACGCCGGAGATGATATCCTTGTCTATGACGACTACGGCCACCACCCGAACGAGTTGAAGGCCACTCTCACCGCTTTGGGGCAGATGTTCCCCAAACGGCGGCTTGTGGTGGTCTTTCAGCCGCACCGATACACCCGCACGGCGGCTCTGTATGAGCAGTTCGCCCAAGTCCTTTCTCAGGCTGATCAGGTGATTTTGCTACCCATCTACGCCGCTGACGAACAGCAGATTCCCGGCGTGTCCAGTTCTCTCATTCAGGATAAGATCCACGAGCGGCATCCGGGGCTCTGTCATCTCGTTCGCGATAAAGTGGACGCCGAGGCGTGTGTCATGTCGGTGCTTCAGCCGGGAGACCTGCTGTTGACGGCCGGAGCTGGGGACGTCTGCGTCATCGGCGACCTGATCCTTCAGAACCTGAAAGCGCCCTGCTCCGCAACCGCGTAATGGTCTTCTTCTGCGGACAATGAATTGGCGGGGCGTTGCGGCGCTCCTGCTGGCCCTTGGCTCAGGGGCGCTGATGAAAGTCGGTGAGCTGTACGAACCGTTTCGTCTAAGAAGTCTGATAGTCAGAAATGGCACGCCGGCCACGGAGGCTCAGATTCACGCGTGGAGCGAGAGCTTTTCATTCTTCGGCCCGATGTGGTGTTTCCATTGGGACCAAATGAGGGAATGGGAAGACGGTCTGCCCGTTCATCTGACAGTTTCTTCGTCCCACATGGGGCAGAGCATTGAAGTCTTCGTTGAAAGCTTGAGTCCGGCCATTGAGCTGATTTGGCACGGCGAGAATCTTTTCCTTGCCGAGGACGGCCACATCTGGACGAAAAAGCTGTCCGACCAGTACATGCTCGGATCGCCTCAGGGACTGCCGGCGCTCCACATTGATGACAGCTTCCCCGTGTCGGTTCTTTCGACTGACGGGACCTTGGAACATATGGGAAAAAGCGACCTGTCAGCTCAGTGGGTGCGTGATTTGTTGGCCCACCTGTCCGGAATGCCAGATATGACAGCGAGCAACATCGTGCTTCGGAGGCGTGGCGGCGAAGACGTGGTGCAGTGCTTTTTGACGAGCAGAACGAAAGGAACGTCCATTTCGTTTTTAGGAAGTCTGCCGTATCTTGACAAGACGCTTCCGGTCGCCCACAGGCTTTTGCTCGACGGCGCGACCAAGGGATACAGCCTGTTTGACGCGACATACAAGGATAAAGTCATCTTGAGGCAGTTGGACAGCTCGTTTGAGTGATGTAGTGAGCAAAGGAGTGTTTTCAATGGGAAAGGATGCCGAGATTCTCGTTGGTCTTTATCTCGGAACATCGAAAATTTCAGCGGTTGTCGCTGAATGGGACATGTTCTCCGGTGACGAAGTACAGATCATCGGCATCGGCCAGGCTCCTTCCCGAGGAGTCCGCAAGGGTCTGATTGTGAACCTTGACCGAGCCACGGACTCGGTTGCAGCTGCTATTGCCGACGCGGAGTCCATGGTGGGGTTTGATATCCGTGCTGTGACGGTTGCTTTCAGCGGGGTCGATGCGTACACTAAATCAGTCTGGGGAATGATTTCCCTTAGTCGAACGCCTCGTCAAGTTGCTGACGACGACGTGATGCGGGTTATTGAGTCGGCGTTGAGCGGCCTGTCCGTTCCGTCAGATCACTGCGTCGTCCACCTGCTTCCTATCAAGTACTCCATTGACGGCAATAGCGGCATAGACGATCCGCTCGGCATGACCGGCATCCGCCTTGAGGTCGAACTGCAGGCAGTCATCATGCCCCGTTCGATTGTGCAGAACGTCGTTAACTGCGTTCAGCACGCTGGGGTTCAAGTTCGCGGGTTGGTTTACAAACCGCTGGCGGCGGCGCTCGGGTCGCTCAACCAAGAGGAGAAAAGCGTCGGCGCGGTCTCTCTTTCCCTCGGCGGAGGCACAACCAGCGTGGCGATCTTCAACGAAGATCGGCCGGTGGCGTTTACGGTGTTCCCGATAGGCGGGGATTACGTCACCAGCGACGTCTCCCAGATGCTGAAGATACCCATGGGGGCCGCCGAAGAGGTTAAGAAGGCCGTTTCACTTGATTCAGGCGCTGAACCGGCTAAAGAAGTAACGGCCTCTATTCAAGGACAGACCCGAAAACTGGACGGCGACCTGATACGGCAGACAGTTGCCTGTCGAATTGAAGAGCTTTTGGAGGAGAAGGTCGCGCCGTTTATCGCGGAGAACTCGAAGCATCAGTTCCCGTCCGGGGTCGTTCTGACCGGCGGTGTCGCTCAAACAGACGGGATTGAGACGTTTGCCTCGTCCATTTTGAACCTGCCTGTTCGTCGGGCGCCGGCAGCTCCGATTCAGAAACTTCGTCCTGGCTGTGACACGAGCCAGTACTGCCTGCTGATGGGCATTATCTTCTACTTGCTGGAAAAACGTCGGAACAGATACAAGTATCTTGATTCCACTGTTGATTCGATCATGTCGGGCTTCTTCTCTGTCGACGTGGAACAGGCGCCTCAATCGTCCCGACGCTTAGGCGAAGGGCTTTTTAAGAAAATGCTGAAATCGCTGAAAGAGCTTTTTTAGGAGGCAACGGGGATGACAATGAATAACGAAGTTTTTAAGCCCAGCACGACGCAGGCGATGCCTCCGCGAGAGGTCATCAAGGTTGTAGGAGTTGGCGGCGGCGGCGGCAACGCGCTGAACAACATCATTGCCAGCGAAGTTGTGGACGTAGATTTTATCGCCGTCAACACTGACGTGGTGGCCCTCGAGCTCTCCAAGGCCCCGACGAAGATAGCCTTAGGGACAAAGCTGACCGGCGGACGCGGCGCTGGAGCGGACCCCGCCCGCGGCAAAGAGGCGGCTCAGGAGTCGACAGAAGACCTTAAAGCGGTTCTTGAGGGTGCGGACATGGTGTTCATCACCGCCGGCATGGGCGGCGGGACTGGAACTGGTGCCTCTCCGATCATCGCTGAGATCGCTAAAGAGCTGGGAGCCCTGACGGTCGCAGTCGTCACCATGCCGTTCTCTTGGGAAGGCCCCATGCGGGCTCAAAACGCCCAGCGGGGTGTTAACGAGCTCCGAGACAAGGTTGACGCTCTGATCATCATCGAGAACGATAAGCTGCTGGAAGTCTGCGACAAGGGCACGTCGTTCTTTGAGGCCTTCCAAGTTGCCGATGACGTGCTGCGTCAGGCTGTGGCCGGCGTTACCGGAATGATCCGCAAGGCAGCTCTGGTTCACGTGGACTTCGCCGACGTCTGCACCATCATGAGAGGTGCCGGAACGGCCATCATGGGTATCGGCGAAGCGAAGGGCGAGGGGCGCACGGTTGCCGCTGCCCGGGCCGCTATGAGCGGACCGATGATGACGGCCCCGATGAGCGGTGCCACTGGCCTGCTGTATTTTATCGAGGTCAGCCCGGAAGTCGGACTGCATGAGATCAACGAGGCCAACCAAGTCATCGCTCAGGCTGCTCAGGAGAACGCCAACATCATTTGGGGATGGGCTCCGGATCCGGCGATGGAGGATCGGGTTCGTTTCACGATTATTGCGACTGGCTTTAACGGAACCGGCGCGATTCGTCGGCAGAACCGTCAGGTCAGCTCAACTCACTTTGACAGCCCGCGGGGGGCTGGCCAGCGACGGAGCGGCTTGAACCTGAACCCTGCCGACTTGGTCTCCGATGATGAGGACGATTTCCTGAACGTTGGGGGCGACGACAGTTATGACACGCCGGCTATCAGCCGCCGTGCCAGAAAAAAGTGACCGATGTGGGGACAGGTATCTGTCCCCTTTTCTTTTAAATTGCAGCAAGAAATGAGGTGTTTTCATGCCCAGTCGATCGACGAACCGATTCAAACAGAAACCAGCGCTGAATTTTGGTGACTTAATGCTTCCTGTTCTGGGAATCGTATTTTTAGCAATTTTGATCATCGGGATCAAGGTGCTGTTCTTTCCCGCCCAAGCCTCAAAGACTCCGATTGTCGTCAACAGCCCGGCACGGACGGTTCAGCCGGCTCCTGTTCACTCGGAGCTTCCCCAGCGGTCAGCCGTTGTCGAGCCTGTCCCAGTTCAGGCAGACGTGGTTCCCGCTGATGCCAGGCCTTTAGTTGCCGAACCTGCGACTGACAAAAATGGTCAGACTGCGGTTGCTGTCGCTCCTGTCAAAACGGCCCCTCCGGCCAAAAAGCCTGCCGCTAAACCGGCTCCTGCTGTGCGCCCGGCTGTTTCTGCGGCGCCCGCACCTGTCGCGCGTCCGGCGGTCTCAGCGCCGGACCGTGGGGCGACGATTGAAAAGAGCAATTACCTGGTGCAGAGCGGCTCGTTTACCGACGACAAGGGAGCGTCGACAGTATCGGCCGAGCTGAAGTCGAAAGGATATGCGACCGTCGTCCGGCGGGCGGAGGTCAAAGGACGGACGTTCTTCAGGGTGTTTGTCGCCGGCGGTTCGAGCGCCGAGTCGGCTCAGGCTGTGGCTGATAAGCTGCAAAGCGCCGGCTACCCTGTTTTAGTCGTGAAAAACCAGTGATCTGACATGCCTGTAGGAAGGGTCTTTGTCGTTACTGGCCAGTCCGGGAGCGGAAAAAGCTGTGTCTTGGATGCCCTAGAAGATCAGGGCTTTTTTACCGTCGATAACCTGCCTGCACCGATGCTGCCGGCTCTTGCGTCTCTTGTGGGCGGGCGCAGCAGCGAGGAACGGGACGTGGCAGCCGTCGTGGACGCCAGAAGCGAAGCTCTTCTAACCGAGCTGCCGAGCGCTATCAGGGCTTTGCGGGATCAGGGCGTACGGCTGACGGTGCTTTTTATGGAGGCTTCCGAAGAGACGCTCATCCGTCGGTATCGGTTTACAAGGCGACGGCATCCTTTTGGGTTTAAAGAGTCCTTGCTGGACGGTATTCGAGCCGAGCGGCAGATGCTTCATGCGGTTCGTCAGCTGGCGGACTTGGTCATCGACACCACCAGATTTGACGCCGCTGAGCTGAAACGACACGTCCTGTCCCTGATCGATAAGGGGAAGGAAAGCGTCGACGTGTTGGTCACGTCGTTTGGGTTCAAGTACGGCAACCCGGCTGACGCTGATTTTCTGTTTGACGTTCGTTTTCTTGCTAATCCCTACTACGAGCCAGAGCTCAAAGACAAGTCGGGGCTTGACGAGCCTGTTCGGCAGTATATTTTCGAGCGCAGCCCGGCAAACGAGTTCTTGTGTTCGTGCTATGACCTGCTGGCGTCGATCCTTCACGTCTGTCACAACAGCGGGAAAAACTATATTCACGTGGCGCTGGGCTGCACCGGCGGCCGACATCGTTCGGTCTTTGCCGCGGAGTGGCTGGCCGAGCGCCTTTCTCAGCTGCCGGGCGTAACGGTGAACGTCAATCACCGGGATCTAAAGCGCGGTTCCGGATCGGAGCTGATTTCAGGATGATCTGGCTGATTGCTGCCTTCGCAGTTGGGGTCCTGTCCGGCGCTGGCGCGGTTCTTTTCAGAAGACGGCGGGGCCTGAAAGGCCGGGGCCAGTTCCCGGGCAAGAGTCAAGAGGCCCGGACGCAGGCGGCGGTTCAAATTCGTCTGGCGATGGGGCCGTCAATTGTCGCTGTCGGCGGCGGCACGGGGCTTTCGTCTCTTTTGCTGGGACTGAAGGCCTACACGAAGAATCTTTCAGCTGTTGTGACCGTGACGGACGAAGGCGGAAGTTCCGGTCGGCTGATTCGGGATTGGGGCGTCCTTCCGCCCGGCGACATTCGGAACTGTTTGGTTGCCCTGAGCGAAAACGACAGCCACTTGAGCTCATTTCTCGACTTCCGTTTTGACCGAGGAGACCTGAAGGGACACAGCTTAGGGAATCTGATGCTTCTCGCCGCGATCGAGCAGACCGGCGATTTTAAAAACGGTGTCCAGCTGATGAACCGCCTGTTGTCGGTCCGAGGTAGGGTGCTGCCGATCACGACGGAGGTTGTCACTTTGGCGGCCAAACTGGAAGACGGCGGCATTGTCCGAGGAGAGTTGGAAGTCTCCCAACACGGCGACAAAATCGAAGAAATTTGGCTTGAACCGAAGGACGCCGAGCCGGAACGCGAGACCATTCAGGCCGTTGAGGGCGCGGATATGATCGTTTTAGGTCCTGGAAGCCTGTTCACAAGCGTTATCCCCAACCTTTTAGTTCCTGGCTTTGCTGACGCGGTCAGGGACGGAGCGGCGCCGGTCATTTACGTGGCGAACTTGATGACCCAGCCGGGTGAAACCAGCGCTTTGAGTTTGATGGATCACGTCCGGTGGATTGCTAAAACGCTGGGGCGCTTCCCTGACGGCGTCGTGGTCAACCAAGCTCCGATTGTTCCCGCTCTTCGTGATCGGTATGAGGAAAGAGGCTCAGTCCCTTTGACCCTGTCTGAGGCGGAAGAAGAAGAGCTGGTCTCGCTGGGCTGTAACGTTTACAGAGAACTGCTTCTTCAAGTCAAAGACGGAACCGTCATCAGGCATCACAGCGCGCGGTTGGCAGAAGTCCTTATGCGGGCGCTTCGCCATTTTCGGCCCCTGTCATGAAGATATCCAACCGACTCTGGGACGAGTGGCTCACCGGGGAGATACCCGACCCTGTTTCCGCCGAGTCGGAACTTGCAGGCCTTGTTTCCTCGATGGGCGTTCGCGCGGCCGCGGACGAAAAAGTTCTCCTGTCCTGCGGGCGGTTCTGGACATTTCGCCGGGTTCGACGCCTTTGGCCCAAGTGTCCGATCTGTGAGGGGCTTCCTCTGGGGGAGCAGCTCTGCCTTGGGCGGGGCCAAGTGGCCTTAGCGCTGCCCACAGAGGGGTATCGGGCAATTCTTGCGGTGCAGGATCGCCCGGAGTTTTTGCGCTGGGCGTGGATGAGAGGCGTGTTCGGCGTCTGCGGCGGCCTGTACGCTCCGAAAAGCGGGTACTATTGTCTGATGCGGCTGGCACAGCCAGTTTTAGCCGGGCGGGTGATGGACTCGCTGGCGGCGGCGGGAATCAAGGCATCCAGCCGAGTCAAAGGCGGTCGGACGGAGCTGATCCTGCGGGACTTGGACGGGATCATCCAGCTGTGCCACAACCTCAAACTGCCTCAGACCGTTCAGGTCCTGCAGAACAGAGGACTTGTCAGGTTTTTAAGGGATCAGGCCAACAGGCAGGCTAACTGCGATGAGGCGAATATTCGCCGGTCGGTTGCGGCGGCAAGACGGCAGGTTGAGCTGGCTCGTTTTTTTCTCGATCAGGAGATTGACCTGCCCGAAGCCCTTTCTCAGGTACTCCGGCTTCGCCTCTCCTATCCGGCGGCCAGCTTGGGCGAATTAGGGACGCTTTTGGATCCACAGATGAGCAAGTCTACGATAAAATATCGTTGGCACAGACTTCAGCAACTGGCGGAAGAGCGGGGCTTTTCCCCGCTTGAGGAAGCTTAAAGGGAGCTTTCAGCTCATGACGGTGCGCGTCTGACGCGAGGAGGTAGGCAATGTCGAAGGTTCGTGTGGCAATTAACGGTTTTGGTCGGATCGGAAGACTTGTACTTCGGGGACTCAAAGAGTACGACACCAAAGGGCTCATGGAAGTTGTCGCGCTTCAGCGCCATAATGCGGCGGTGGACCAGATGGCCTATTTGCTCAAGTACGATTCGGTTCATCGGAGATTCGACGCTCAGATCTCCTACGACGATTCTCACTTGATTGTGGACGGCCACTCGATGGAAGTCCTTCGCGCCGACACGGCCGAAGAACTGCCGTGGAAGAAACTGGGCGTCGACTTGATCATTGAGGCGAGCGGCGCTTACACGAAGAGCGATAAAGCGTCTTGGCACCTTCAGGCCGGCGCAAAAAAGGTCCTTCTCACCTCTCCGGGAAAGAGCGACGACATCGCGACCTTTGTCATGGGTGTCAATGAGAAAACGTACGACCCGGCGTCGCATCACATCGTCTCGAACGCCTCCTGCACGACCAACTGCCTCGCTCCTGTGGCCAAGGTCCTTCACGAGCAGTTCGGCATCGTTTCAGGCTTGATGACGACCGAGCACAGCTACACCAGCGACCAGAGACTTCACGACAAGTCCCACAAGAACAATTTCCGCGCCCGGGCCGCCGCGCTGTCCATGGTTCCGACGACCACTGGCGCCGCCAAGGCTGTCGGCAAGGTCATTCCTGAGCTGAACGGCAAGCTGAGCGGCCTTTCAATCCGCGTCCCCACGCCGGACGTGTCGCTGGTCGACCTGACGTTCGTTGCGGCCAAGCCCGTGACCGTCGAGTCGATTAACCAGGCCATGAAGGAAGCCTCCGAATCGACGCTCAAAGGCTACTTGGGCTATGAGACCGACGACTGCGTGTCGGTGGACTTCACTCACGATCCCCGCTCGGCCGTGTTTGCGCCGTCCCAGACGATGGTTATCGGCAACTTGGCAAAAGTTCTCGCTTGGTACGACAACGAGTGGGGCTATTCGTGCCGCTGCATCGATCTGGCCAACTACATGATCGAGAAGGGATTTTAAATGAAACTTCGGGGCATTGATTCGCTCGATCTGTCCGGCAAAAAAGTCCTTGTCCGGGTGGACTTCAACGTGCCGTTTAAAGGCGGAAAGGTCACAGACACGACCCGTATCGCTGCTCACAAAGAAACGATCGACGCCTTGTTGGCTCAGGGCGCGTTGGTGACTTTGGTGTCCCATTTTGGCCGGCCGAAGGGGAAGGTCGTGCCTGAACTGTCCCTCGGCCAAATTCGAGCGGACGTGGAAAAAATCTACGGCGTGCCTGTTCGCTTCGTCGCTGACTGCGTCGGCCCTGAAGTCGCCAAAGCCGTTTCCTCTCAAAAGGCGGGAGAAGTCCTTTTGCTGGAGAACTCCCGTTTTCACCCGGAGGAGGAAAAGAACGATCCCGCGTTTAGCGCTCTGATGGCGAAGCCGTTCGACGCGTTCGTGATGGACGCCTTCAGCGCGGCGCACCGGGCCAACAGCTCGACGGTCGGCGTCGGAGACTCGCTGCCGAGCGCGGCGGGGTTCCTTCTTCAAAAGGAAATCGACGCGCTGTCTGTCGTGCGCGACGAGCCGGTCCCGCCGTACGTCGTCGTATTGGGCGGGGCAAAAGTCGCCGACAAGATCGCCGTCATCGAACGGATGATCGAGAAGGCCGACTCCCTTCTGATCGGCGGCGGCATGGCATTCACGTTCTTGGCCGAGAAAGGCTTGAACGTCGGCCGTTCGCTGTACGACGCAGAACACGCTGACTTTGCCCGGTCAATGCTCGCTCGGGCAAAGGAACGGGGCGTCCGCGTCCTGCTGCCGGTTGACGTCGTCGAGGCCCATGCGATTGAGGAGCCCGAGACGGCGCGGGTCGTCCCGGCGGAGGAGATATCTTCCGATTGCATGGGGCTTGACATTGGGCCTCGGACGGAAAAGCTTTTTGCCGAGGCGATCAAGGGAGCTCGGACGGTTCTGTGGAATGGACCGATGGGCGTGTTTGAAAGCGAGGCGTTTGCCAGCGGCACGAAGGCTGTGGCGAACGCTTTGGCTGAGGCGACCCGAACCGGCACGTTCACAGTGGTGGGCGGCGGGGATTCGGCGTCCGCGGCGAAGAAGTTCGGCGTCGGCTCTTTGGTCAGCCACCTGTCCACGGGCGGCGGGGCCAGTTTAGAGTTCTGCGAGGGCAAAGACCTGCCGGCAGTCGTGCCTCTTCTCAAACGATAAAAGACAAACGAAAGCCCCGACACCGCGAGGTGTCGGGGCTTCCATTATGTTCTGGGGACTATGAACTTGACTTACGAAACAATCGCTTTGATTGTCGCCATGATGATTTTTAGATCATCTAAAACGGTGTGCGATTTAGCGTAGGCGACGGAGTAGCGGATTTTCACCGGCAAAATTTTTTCGATGTACGTTTTTTCTGGATCGTCGGCGCAGTCCAGCAGGTCGTTTTCGTCTTTGTACTCAACTGACGCCCGTTCTGTGATCCCGGGCTTTACCGAAAAGATCAGCTTTTTCGCCTCGGGCGGGTAAAACGCCACATATTTGGCGACTTCAGGGCGTGGCCCCACAAGGCTCATGTTTCCGATCAACACGTTAAAAAGCTGGGGCAGCTCGTCAAGTTTGGTTTTTCGAAGAAAGCGGCCGGCTCTCGTTACCCGGTCGTCGGCCCGGACTGTCAGCAGGGAAGCCTTGTCGGCGTCAGTAACCATCGACCGGAACTTGTACACGTTGAACAAACGCTCGCCCAACCCGACCCGTTTCTGCTTGTAAATGATCGGCCCTTTGGAATCGCATTTAATCCAGACGGCGATAACCAGCATGATGGGACTCAGCAGGATAATGCCGGGAATTGTAAAGAGCAGGTCCATAAATCGCTTGGAGGTCATGAGAAGATTCCTCTCTTGTATGAGTGGCTGACCTGCCAAGCTTTTAGAGGCAGGCCAAACAGGACGTATGTTCCTGTGAATTTTGTCGGTTGCAGGCGCCTCAGCGGCTCAAGAGCCGGCGCACCTGTTCGATGACGTAGTCCACGTCGCTGTCTTTCATGGCCGTGAAAATCGGCAGACTCACTTCCCGTTTCCACGCGTCTTCCGCCACAGGGAAGTCTTGGGGCTGCAAGTTGTAACGCTGCTTCCAGTACGGCTGGGCGTGAAGGGGAATGTAGTGAACGCTGCACCCTATCTTGGCGTTCGACATTTCCTGAATGAAATTGTCCCGGCAGATGGGGGCGTCGTCGGACAGCCGCAGCATGAACAGGTGCCAAGAGTGCTCTCTTTCGGGAGTAGGGCCCATCGGCAGCTGGACGGGAAGGTCGGCGAACGCCTGGAGGTACTTTTGGGCGATGGCGCTTCGGCGGCTCATGAACCCTTTGGCCCGCTCCAGCTGGTGAATACCGATGGACGCGGCGATGTCGGTCATGTTGTACTTGAAACCCGGCGCGACAATTTCGTAGTACCACGCAGGACGTTCGGATGTGTACCGGTCGAACGCGTCCCGGTCGATGCCGTGAAGTCTCATGCACCGGCAGCGCTTGGCAATCTCCGCATCTTTTGTGACGATCATGCCGCCTTCGCCGGTCGTCATGGTCTTCGTGGCGTAGAAGCTGAACACCGTGCAGTCAGAATCGAGCGTGCCGATGAAGTCTCCGCGATACTTAACCGGGAAGCAGTGAGCCGCGTCTTCAACCACTTTGATGCCGTGGCGGTGGGCGAGCTCAAGGAGAGGCTTCATGTCACAGGCCAACCCAGCCAGATGGACCGGGATAATGACTTTCGTTTTGGGAGAGATCGCCCGCTCAATTGCCGCCAGGTCAATTTCCAGTGAGTCCGGCAGGACGTCTACCAGAACCGGTTCGGCGCCCAAATATCGGGCGACTTCTGCCGACGACGTAAAGGTGTACGACGTGGTGATGACCTCATCACCCGGGCCGACGCCGCAGGCTTCAAGCGCCAAGTGCAGCCCGGCAGTCGCTGAGTTGACAGCCATCGCGTGAACGCCGCCGCCGAGGTATTGGGCAAAGTCCTTTTCAAACCGCTGAGTTTTTGGGCCGGTTGTCAGCCATCCAGATTTTAAAGAGTCGAGAACTTCGTCGATCTCGCTCTGTCCGATGTCCGGCAGGGCAAAGGGGAGAAACGCTCGTTGAGTCATAACGGTCACCTCTTGAAGTAATAAGTTGGTCCATAAGCTGCTGCAGCATCACTTGCTGCGCTCAGGACGAACGCCTGACATGCACACGCCGGCACGCCCTGATGACGCCCCCAATTTGAAGGTTTTTACATTATAGCTGGCCAATATCGTTTTTGGTGCAGTAAGTCGAGCTACTTCGCTAAGCTATTCGCCGGAAAAAGAATGAATCGCCCCGCCAGGATTTCCCGGGCGGGGCGATTCTTCTGTTGTTTAGCTGTTCGGCCGGCCGTTTTCGACAGGCGACGTCTGTTGAGGAAGAGCGCCCCCCAACAGGCTGACGTCCACCCGCGGGAACGGGATCGCCAAGCCGGATTCGGAAAGAGCCTTGAACAGGGCCAGCCGGACGTCGCTGTCGACTTTCAGGCCTGAGGCGACTCTCAGGTTGACCCAGTAGTAAATGGTGAAGTTCAGCGAGCTGTCGCCGAACGCACTGAAGTAGATGGCCGGCTCAGGGTAGGGAAGCACCTGAGGATTTGTCCTGACGACCTGGTTCATCACCTCAATCGCCTTGTTGGGGTCACTGTCGTAGCTCAGACCGATGGTGATCGTTCGGCGGTTCAAATAGTCGGTCAGGTTCCAGTTGATTAGCCGGCTGTCCAGCAGCTTGCTGTTGGGGACGACGACGTCCCGTCCGTCCGGCGTCTTGAGCCGAGTGCTTCGGGTGCCGATCTCTTTCACCTCGCCGAGGACGTCGTCAATTTCTAGCGTGTCGCCCAGTCGGAACGGCCGGTTGACCGCCAACATGATCCCGGAGATGACGTTGGTGAACAGCGTCTGAGCGCCGAACCCAATGGCGATGGCGAAGGCACCGCCGAGGAACGCGAACGCGGTGAGTGGGATGCTGACCAGTTTGAGGGCGATGAGGAAGCAGATGAAGAACAACAGGTAGAGGACGAACCGGCTGATGGTCGCGGCGGTCGTCTCGTCAATTTTAGCCCGGCGGCGGACCCACTTCATGACGAAACGCGTCGCCCGATGGCTGCCGAACACGCCCAGCAGAAGGATCACCAGAGCGCCCAGCAGGGATTTGAGGTGAACCGTGTAGTCGCCGCTGGTCCACAGTTCGGTGTTGAGGATTTCGGCGGTCTTCACTTTCCACATGCCGGCCACTTTTTCGGTGACCGGGACGACGTTGTACCGGGCTTTGTACTCCTGCAGGGTGCGGCTGGTTAAGCGGAGCAATGACGCGATGCTGGCCGCGTCGGCGTCCAAGTCAGCCAGTTCGGCGTTCGTCAGGGCGATCATCTGTTTTTTGAGTTCTTGGGCTTCTCCGCCTTGGTTCCCTGCTGTCTGGTCGTTCAGGCTGGAGAGCCTTTTTTGAACGGCCAGCATGAGCTTTTGCTGAGAGGCCTGTGCTGTTTCGATCGAGTTCCGATTCTTTGCCAAAGAGTCAATGATAGCCGGCATGTTTTCCTGCTGCACGCCGCCGTTAAACAGCTTGTAACGCTGGTCCCACATCTGCCGGCAGGCGGCAAGGCGGGCCAGTGCGGCGTGAAGCCGTTCAATGCGGTTCATCGTAAAGCTCTTCTTCTGGGACGACAGAGAGTCGGCCAGTTCTTTGATCGTTGGATCCTGGCTGTCGGATTGAGGGGCAGCTGCCGTGGGGGCCTCGCGCTCGGCTTCCTGCAGTTTGTTTTGCAGCGAAGCCGCGTTGGCATCGAGGGACTTCAAGATGTCCCGATAGTCCTCTTCGGTGAACTTGAGGTTCGACTCAATCCAAGATGTTTTTTTATTCGCCGAGTTGATCTGAATTGCCAGCGACTGGGATTCAGCGGTCAATTGCTTGATGAGCAGCTGACGGAGTAGCACGTCCGCTCTGGCGGCTTCGGCAGTCAGAGCTAAGTTTTCCATCTTCCACGCGTTTGACGCGGCTGCCGGCGTGCTTTTGGCGCTGCGGTAGCTGCTTTCTGCCGCCTGCTGGCTCGACTGGGCGTAGCTCAGCGCCAGCTTGGCGTTGCGCAGGTCGGCCTCCTTGAGCTCTTGGGAAACGGCCAAGTCATCTGATTCGTCCAGCGCCCGCTCGTACGTGGCGATGTCAAAGGGCGGTTTCTCCTTTGGCAGCGCGTTTTCTTCCGGCACGCTCTTGAGCGCCTGAAGTTGCGCTTCGGCGCCGGGGATATTTTTCGCAGTCGCCGCGATTCGCTCGTAACTCAGCTTCAAGTTATTGAGCAGTGAAATTCTGTCCTTGACGTCGTCAGCCGTGACGCCGTTGCTGGCAGCGACTTCGTCTAGGGGAGTACCGGCCAAGCCGTTCAACCGTTTGGTAATCGACGCCAACCGTTCGGCGTTGATTGCCTGATCGGAGTCAGAGGGCTTGAAAATTTCCGCGTCACCGGCCGACGACGGCTGACTGTCCGACGACAGGCCCGGCAGAACGCTTGTCAGGTCGATCGCTCCCGCCGGGGCGGCGGACAGGCCGATGGCTACAAGAAGAAAAGCGAGCTTCCGAAAGTTCATAGGATCACCTCGAAGGTTTTTAGAGAATTTCTTCGTTAACGACTATTATAATGAATGAACGCAGGGGATTTTTCAAGGAGGGGGAATGTCAGGTGTCTGTGTGTAAAAAGAGGGAAAACGTTGAAGATGCGGTCATCTGGTTCGCGCCGTTTGCGAACGGCACGAGCAAGTTCGACCGAATGAGGGACGTGCTCAACCGAGTGGAGATGAAGCGGACCGTGTCCGAGGGGGACTTGGTGGCGGTGAAGCTCCACTTCGGCGAGGAAGGAAACGACACGTACCTGAGGCCCGAGTACGCCCGTCTGATCGTCGACGCGGTCAAAGAGGCCGGCGGCAAGCCGTTTCTCTGCGACTCGACGACCCTTTATACGGGCTGCCGGCGCAACGCCGTTGACCACCTCAACTTGGCCGTTCGCCACGGGTTCGGCCCTGAGGTCACCGGCGCGCCGGTCGTCATCGCTGACGGGCTGAAGAGCAACGACTGGCGGCCCGTGGCGGTTGCCGGAAAACACTTTTCAGAGGTCAAGATTGCCGGGAGCATCGCAGACGCCGATTCGATGGTCGTGCTGAGCCACTTCAAGGGGCACGTGAGGGCCGGATTCGGCGGGGCGGTGAAGAACTTGGCCATGGGCTGTGCCTGCGCGTTGGGGAAAAAAGACCAGCACGCCGCCAACCTGTCTGTGGCCCCTGAAGAGTGCATCGCCTGCGGCCGGTGCGCCCGCAACTGTCCTGTTCGCGCCATCTCGATGAAAAACCCCGCCGGGGCGAATAAAGCGTTCATCGACCAGTCGAAGTGCATCGGCTGCAGCGAGTGCATGACCCACTGCCCGGTCAGCGCTATCTCCATCGACTGGGGATCAGAAGAGGACCGGAGCGCCTTTGGCGAGCGCATGGCCGAGTACGCGCTTGGGGCTGTGAGAGACAAACGCCGGGTCGTTTACGTCAACGTCATGACCGACATCACGCCGCTGTGCGACTGCTGCGGCTGGAGCGACAACGCGATCGTCCCGCCGATCGGGATTGCCGCGTCAATTGACCCGGTCGCGCTGGACAAGTTCTGTCTCGATAAGGTCACAGAGGCAGTCGGCTCTGCCCTGCCAAGCGGGTGCGAAAAGTTCTCCCACATTCACCCCAAAACGGAGCCGGAATCCCAACTGAACCACGGACAGGCCATCGGGCTGGGAAAGCTGTCCGCTCAAGTTGAAGTGATTTAGGTCTCCACGGGTTGAAAAGACAAAAACGGCGGCTCCCGATCGGGAGCCGCCGTTTCTTGTCTTGTTGGAGCTGAATAATTACTCGGTTTTCTGAGGAGCTGATTCGGGCGCAGCGGCCGGAGGAACCGGCTGCGTGCTCGGACGTTTGGCCCCGAAATCGCCGATCAGCTGGCGGATCATGCTGTCCTTTGACTCCAGCGCTTGGTTCAGGGAAACGTTCGTCTGTTTGTACATCTCGCGGATCTCGTTCAAAGCGGCGGAAACGTCCTCGCTGGAAGCGGAGTCGCTGTTCACCTTGTTCTCGATGGCGGCCAAGGAAGCCTGCGCCTTGCCGAGAAGCGCGGCGACTTCAGAGACGACGGCCTGAGTGTCCCTCTGGGAATTGACGATCTCGTCTCTCAGTCCGCGGACTTCGGTGAGGACGGCGTCGCTGCGCATAAGAATGCCGGCGAACAAGGCCAAGAGGACAATCGCTCCGACGGCAATCGCGACGATTTTTTTGACTCGGCAGGAAGAATCGTCAGCGGGCATATCGCAGTCGCAGCAGCACCCATCATCATCGTGTTCGTCGCCGCAGCAGCAGCAACCTTCGTCGTGATCGTGCTGATCGCCCTCGCAGCAGCAGCTTTCCAGGGGGTGCTCTTCATTCTCGTGATCGTGAGCGTGCAGGTTCTGTTCGTCCATTACAGTTCAGCTCCTTCAGGGTGGGGTCATAAATAGGATAATCCTGAATGTAAGTCTATCATAAATATTCTGTCCTGCCACATGCAACGCTCGCTCAGAATGCCCCGAGCGCTTGGGCAAGTTTTTTGGCGTCGGCTTTTAACCGTTCGATCGGCTGGCGGCTGTAGGTGAGCCGGATGCAGTCGAGGCATTCGCCTTGGCAGCTGAACGCGGTCCCAGGAATGACCGCCAGGTTGAACTGCTCAAGAAGCCGCTTTTGGACCTGAACGCCGTCCTGACCGGGCAGCCGGCACCACAAGAACATCCCGCCCTTCGGCTCGCTGAAAATGACCCGTCGGCCGCTCCATTCGGTCAGAGCGTCGCAGAGGATCCTGCAGCGCCGCGCTAGGTCAGACCGAAACGCGTCCATATGGACGGCGAACTGGGGAGATCCGGCAAACCGGGCAATGGCCCGATGGATAAAAGTCGGCAGCGCGACTACCGTCTGAGCCTGAATATTGACGAACCGTTCGATCAGCTCATCCGGTCCGGCGAGCCACCCGCAGCGGAACCCGGGCGCCACCGTCTTGGAAAAACTGCCGGCAAACAGCGTCCGCTCGGGAGCCATCGAAAAAATCGACGGCAGAGGCTTCTCGTCGAAGTACAGATCCCGGTACGGGTCGTCCTCGAAGACCAGCAGATCGTACCGTCGGGCCGTCTCGGCGATCAGCCGCCGACGCTCGAGGGACGTGCAGGTTCCCCGGGGGTTTTGAAAATGAGGGATCACGTAGAGGACCTTCGGCGACAGCAGACGGCACAGCCGTTCGAGCTCTTTTGGGTTGACGCCGTCAGCGTCGGAAGAGATGCCGACGATGCGGGCGCCGCTTTTGGCGAACGCGTCGAGCGTCTCCGGGTACGACGGATCCTCGGCCAACACCACGTCGCCCGGGTCGATCAGGCCGGCGGCGGCGATATGAGCCGCGCCCATCGCGCCCTGAGTGATCATGATCTGACGTTCGGGGATCGGGCCGGAAAGGCCAATTGATGGCCCCAAACTTGACAAGTACGCAAGAAGTTCCGAGTCCCCCCGTGGCACCCCGTACCCGAACAGGGCAGGCTCCGTTTCAAGCAGACTGTCGAAAATCGGCTTGAGGTCGTCAAGCGGCAGGGCCTCTGGCGACGGCTGCCCGGACGTAAAGTTTCCCGTCTCGGCCGATAGCCCCCCGGTGTAGCGGGCAATCGTCGTCGGTCTCAGTCGGTTGGCTTGAGCGCTCAAAAAACGGTTCATGATCATCTCGACCTTTCAGGAAAGTTCGGCATAACGGTGATATTGTACCTTAGGGGTACGGGGAGCTTAAAGCCGTCAACGAACCGATATGGTTTTTTCGTTCCTCGGTATAATAAACATATACACAGCGACGGGGAGGCATTCCATTGACACAGAGTTCAATTCGCACAGTAGGCTTCATCGGTATTGGCGTCATGGGACGGGGAATGGCGTCGAATTTGCTGAAAGCGGGGTACAGCCTTCGGGTCTTCACCCGCAGGAAAGAGACCGCTAAAAAACCCTTGGAAAGCGGCGCCGTCTGGTGTGACAGCCCGGCCCAAACGGCTCAGGGCAGCGACGCCGTCATCACGATGGTCGGCTTCCCGGCCGACGTAAAGGAAATTTACCTTGGTCCCAGCGGACTCATTGAGGCGGCCGCGCCAGGAACGCTTTTGGTGGATATGACCACGTCCAGCCCAACGCTGGCCGCTCAGATCGCCCACGATGGAGCCCAGCGCGGACTGTTCTGCTTGGACGCGCCGGTCTCCGGCGGCGACACCGGCGCCGCCAAAGGAACGCTGTCGATTATGGTCGGTGGGACGGAGGAGGCGTTTGAAAAGGCGCGCGGGCTTTTGAGCGCCATGGGGACGGAGGTTCACCGCCAAGGCGGTGCGGGAATGGGTCAGCACACGAAGATGGTCAACCAGATTCTGATCGCCTCCGGCATGGTCGCCGTCTCGGAAGCGCTTTGTTATGCCAAGGCCGCGGGGCTTGATCCCGAGTCGGTCATGGCCAGTGTGTCGAAGGGCGCTGCCGCCAGTTGGACGCTGGACAACCGGTGGCCTCAGATGCTTTCGGGCAACTACAAGCCGGGCTTTTACGTCAAGCACTTCATCAAGGACATGGGGATCGCCCTCCAGTCCGCCCGGGAGATGAACCTCCAGCTGCCCGGGCTTGAGCTGGCCGACAAGTTGTACCGCCAGCTGGCCGAGGACGGGGGAGAAAACGACGGGACTCAGGCGCTGTTCAAGCTGTACGATCGGTACCTTGTCGCCCGGCGGCTGAAAAGCTGAATGAAGACGTTTCTTCCCGAGGGCAGAGAGGAAAACGGCGCGTCGTTTCGCGTCCACAAGCTGACTCGGCTCGCTTTTTTGACCTGCCTGAGCGTCATACTCATCCTAGCGATTCGTTTCCCTATCCTGCCGCAGGCGCCGTTTCTTGAATACGAGCCCGGCGACGTGCCGATGATCCTCGCCGGGCTGTTGTACGGTCCCGGCGCCGGCCTCGCCGTCACGGTTGCTGCTTCGCTGATTCAGACTTTGACGGTCAGCTCGGGGTCAGGCCCAATCGGCCTTGTCATGCACATCGTGGCGACCAGCGCTCTCGTAGCCATTCCGTCGTTCTTGTACCGGCGGCGGTGCAGCTCCGGGAGCCTTGCTAAAGGGCTTCTTCTCGGCTCATTGGTCATGACGCTGCTGATGATTCCGCTGAACCTCGTCATGACCGTGTGGTTTCTCGGCGTGCCCCGGCAGGTGGTCGTCTCCATGCTCGTGCCGGCAATCATACCGTTTAATCTGATAAAGTCGCTGTCCAATTCGGCGCTGGCATTCCTCGTCATTGGCGGGTTGAGCGCTCGGTTCAGGACTTGTCCCTGTGAAAGGAGAGAAAGCTATGAGAAGAGTGAGCGGTAAACTCAAAGGACTGTTGGCGGCCTTCGTTTTGGCGGCGTCATTTGCCAGCGCGGCCAAGCGGAATTGGATCAAAACGTGGTGAACCTGTCGGCCACGGCCGACCAGCTGGTAGCTAGAGACTTAATGGAAGTCGATTTTGTCGTGTCAGCTCACGACCCCGACCGTCAAAAAGCCGCGGCTGAAGTGACCGAAAAAGCGAACAAGCTCGCTCAGGCGATCCGCGAGGTCAAAGAAGTCCAGCTTCAGACGTCGACCCGGGAAGGCTTCTGGCAGGCTCTTCCGGGCGTGTCGTTCTCGATTTCAGGCAAGCAGGCGTGGTATGACACGGCTCGCTTCACCGTCTCCAGCAAGGACTTTGACGCGCTTTCCAAGCTGACAGCCGACGTCTCCCAAATTGCCGCCGTCGAGTCAATTCAGTGTCGGGTCTCCCGCTCTCGGCTGGCGGAAATTGAAGATCAGCTGGTCAAGAGCGCGCTCGATCGGTTCAAAGCAAAAGCCGATATGATCGCCAAACATCTGGGGTTCTCTTCATATTCAATTGGTACGATCTCAGTTGTGGATATGAACGGGGAAACCCCGGTGACCAACTGCCGGAACTTCAGCAACATGAAGTCAGCGGAGTTGGCCGCTCCTGAGACCGTTGAGCCCGGAACGGCAAGAGTTCAGCTTTCAGTGACCGGTTCCATTCAGATGAAGTGATTCGACCTATACCAAAGGCGGTGAAGTGGATGAAATACGACGTTGCGATTGTCGGCGGCGGTCCGGCCGGCGTCAGCGCGGCCCTGTACGCTCGGGCGCGGGGAGCGAAGATTGTGGTCCTGGACAAAAACGGCATCGGCGGCTTAATCAGCCGGGTGTCGCTGGTCAGTCACTTTCTCGGAGTCTCAGAAGGGCTGAGCGGCCCACAGTTTGCCAAACTGATGGCCGGCCAGCTTGAGCGGGCTGGGGTTGAAGCGGCAGTCGACGAAGTGCTTCGCCTTGAAGTTCAGAACGGTCAGATTCACCTGTCCGGACGGAAAGGCCAGTGGGAGGCGTCGGCGGCAGTTCTCGCCACTGGAACAAAACCGCGGCGGCTTGGCCTGTCGGGGGAAGATGAACTGGGCGTCTGCGGCTTGGGGCTTGACCGGCTGGACGACCTGTCTGCAAAGGAAATCGTCGTCGTCGGCGGCAGCGACGGCGCGGCGAAAGAGGCGATTCACCTCGCCGGCCGGACAAAAGAAGTTCACCTCGTTTTCATCGAACGAGAGCTGGCTGCCGTCAGCGAGTTCCGCCTCGCCATCGAGAAGCTGCCGAACGTGCGGACCTACCCGGCCAGTCGGGTGACTTCCATCTCCGGCGGAGAAAAGGTTCAGCGGGTCGTCATCGCGTCCGACGACGGCGCTCAGACCGTCCTGCGCTGTGACGACGAAATTCCGCTGTTCGTCTGCGCCGGCCGGCTTCCTCAGGCCGACTTGGCTCCCGAAAAGACGAGCGAAGGCTGGGCGAAGTGCGCCCCAGACATGGCCACGTCACTGCCCGGCGTATTCGTCGCCGGAGACATGAGAGACGGCGCTCTGCGTCAAGTTGCCGGGGCGGTTCGCGACGGTGCTGTAGCCGGCATCGCCGCCGCCGGGTGGGCTCGCGCTCACGGGGGATTAAAGTGATCTCCCCGGAGGAACTGGCAAAACTCAACCGAACGTGGTGGACGCAAGGGTATTGCTGTGCGCCGGCGACGTTTGGAATGGCCGTGTCGCCGCTCGGACGTCCGGTTCCTCAAACTTTGCGGGCGCTGAACGCCTTCTGCGGAGGCATGGGAACCGGAGCCACCTGCGGCGTCCTTTCTGGCTGTCTCGCCGCGTTGGGGTGCTGGCTCGGCAAAGGGGGCGAACTCGAAAGCCGGGACGATCGGCTCAAGGCCCTGTCGGCTGCGCTGTACGAAGAATTTGAAGACCATTTCGGCTCGCTCAACTGCCGAGACTTAGCCCCGGCAGAACACGCGCGCCGCCGGGAGGTCTGTCCCACGTTTTCCCTCTGGGCCGTCGAAAGGCTGTGGACGCTTCTTCAAGAGGGAGGAATTGACCTGTCATGCCGGCCGGACGGCCGGGAATAGCTAGTCGTTTTGCGCCGGAGCGGGAGCTCCGGCGTTTTTTGTCGGCGAAAAAGACTGAGAAGAGAAAACGACTGAAAAGAGAAAACGACTGAAAAGGCCGTTGAATTGTCCTGCCATCGGTTGTACAATATTCGTAAAGAAAAAGAACGCTTTCACAATCTGAAGCGGGCAGAATTGGGGTTCTGTCCTTCCGCCGCGGGGAAGCGGCGGGTTCAGCTAAATGAGGCACGAGACCGACTGATGCCGGTTATTATTAGAGAGGGGGACGATTTGCATGTGGGAAAAGGAAATCGACATTCGTAACGTTCAGGAGATCCGCACTCGCAACGTGGCATACCTGGGAGTTGGCGCCATCGAGAAGATCGACGCGATCTGCGCTGACCTTGCTTCGCGGGGCGTGCGCCACGTCCTTTGCGTGACCGGTCACGGCGCCTATAAGACGACTGGCGCGTGGGATCACGTGACGAAGGCGTTTGCTGCTCACGGTATGGACTACGTTCTGTATGACAAGATCACGCCGAACCCGAAGGTTGAGGACATCGACGAGGCTGTCGCGATGGGACGAGCCAAGGGAGCGTCGGCGGTTGTGGCTATCGGCGGCGGCAGCCCGATTGACGCCGGCAAGAGCGCGGCCATCCTGTTGTCGTACCCGGACAAGAACGCGACCGAGCTGTACGAGCTGATCTTTACGCCGACAAAAGCGGCGCCGCTTGTGGCGATTAACCTGACCCACGGCACAGGCACCGAAGTCGATCGGTTTGCCGTCGCCTCGATCGTTTCCAAGAAGTACAAACCGGCCATTGCTTATGACTGCATCTATCCTGTCTTCGCCATCGACGATCCGGCTCTGATGACCGGCCTGTCGGCCTTCCAGACCCGCTACGTGTCCATCGACGCGTGCAACCACGTCATCGAAGCCGCGACGACGAAGATTTTTAGCAGCCCGTACAGCATTATGATGGCTGCCGAGACGATCGAGCTGGTAGACCGCTGGCTGCCGGTTGCCTTGAAGGACCCGAAGGACCTGCAGGCTCGCTACTTCCTGCTTTACGCGTCCATGATCGCCGGCATTGCGTTCGACAACGGCATGCTTCACCTGACCCACGCGCTGGAGCACCCGCTGTCGGCAGTGAAGCCCGATCTGACCCACGGTTTGGGGCTGGCTATGCTGCTTCCGTCGGTCATTGAGGAAATTTGGCCTGCCCGGGCCGAGACGCTTCGCCGTGTTCTGGCCCCGATGCTTCCGGCGGACTTCCCCGCGTGCCCGACCAAGGCCAAAGAGGCGGCCGATCACGTGGAAGCTTGGCTGTTCAAGATGGGCGCCACGCACAAGCTGATCGACGAAGGGTACACCGAGGCTGACATTGACACGCTCGTTCGCCTGACCAGAGAGACGCCGTCGCTGGGCGGCCTGCTTGACCTCTCGCCCGTCGAGGCGACCCCTGAGCTGGTGGGGCGCATCTACCGCACGTCGCTGCGCCGCCGCGGATAAGAGCTGCACGAAGCGGCCTTCGGTTTCCGAAGGCCGCTTTATTTATCCCCGAATTGTCCGTGGGATGGGGAAAAGGTATGAGGCAGGACGAAAGTTTTTCGCTGAGAAATATCTTTTTCCCAGTTGCAAAATTTTTCTCGGACGATTATAATGAACCCCGCGGTTAAGAAGTGCCCGGGTGGCGGAATTGGTAGACGCGCTAGATTCAGGTTCTAGTGGGCATTAGCCTGTAGGAGTTCAAGTCTCCTCCTGGGCACCATTCTTCCAGTATCAGGAAGAATTCGTCACCGAACGCGAGGGCTGCATCATGTCAGACGACAGGATGCAGCCCTTTTTACTGTCTCCAGTGTGGGCAATTAAGCGACAAGAAAGGTGTGGTACGCATGGCGGAGTTCGTCCCTGTCGGAAAGAACCGGCAGCGCCTGACATTTGGCCGGGCGCATGATCTCATTCCAATCCCCGATATGGTGGATGTGCAGCGAGTTTCCTACCGGTCGTTTTTTCAGGAGGACGTTGACCCGGAACAGCGGGAAAAAACAGGGCTTCAGGAGCTTCTGACGGAGATCTTCCCTATTGAGAACCACGACGGCACCTTCGCACTGGAATTCGTCAAATACGACATCGACGAGCCGTCTATGACCGAGGAGGAAGCGGAGCGGCGCGACAGCAACTGGAGCCGCCCGGTTCGTCTGACCGTCCGTCTGGTGAACCGCAAGACGCAGGAAATCGCTGTGGAGCAGGTATTCCTTGGCGACTTCCCGGTCATGACGCCTCGTGGAACCTTTATTATCAACGGCACCGAACGGGTGGTCGTCAACCAGCTCGCCCGCAGTGCCGGCTGCTACTACAAGATCGAGTCCAGCGTGTCGGGCAACGACAACTATTCAGCCAAAATCATCCCGGAACGGGGGGCTTGGCTGGAGTTTGTCATGACCGGTGACAAGCTGATGGTCAACGTGGACAGCCGCAAGAAGCTGCCGGCGACGCTGCTGCTCAAGGCGTTTGGTCTGGGCGACAACGAGACGCTGATCAAGGCCTTCGGCGGCTCGGAAGAGATGGTCTCCCTGACCGGCGACGGGCTGTCCGGACGCCTCTCCGCCGAGACGGTCACCGACTCGGAAGGCAATGAGCTGATCTCGTCCGGCGAAACTCTGACGCAGGAAAAAATCCAGCGTCTGTTCGATCAAGGCCGCACGGCGCTCAAAGTGTGGCACGTCTGCCCGGTCATCGCCGCGTCCATCGCGACGGAACGCGAGAAGGGACAGGCGGACAACATCGAAGGAGCTATGCTGGAGATCTTTCGGCTCATGCGGCCGTCCGAGCCGGCTCGAATCGAAAGCGCCAGAGACTACTTTAACAAGACGTTTGCCGATCCGAACCGCTACACCTTGGGGCGGGTCGGCCGCTACAAGGTGAACCGTCGTCTGGGGCTCAAAATTCCTGAGACAAACCGGTTGCTCACGCTGGAAGACCTCATTCTCATCGTCAAGGGAATCGTGGCCCTGCGGGACAAAGAAGAGCAGCGGGATGACCCGTGGTTCCCGGAGATAACCGACGCTCACACCGACGACATTGACCACCTCGGCAACCGGCGCGTCCGGTCGGTCGGGGAGTTGCTTCAGAGCGAACTCCGCAAGGGCATGCTGCGCATGGAGCGGAACGTGAAGGAACGGATGACCACCGTTCCGGATCTGTACAAAGCTACGGCCCGCGACCTGATTAACGTTCGTCCTGTCACGTCGGAAATCCGAGAGTTCTTCGGCTCAGGACAGCTGTCCCAGTACATGGACCAGAACAACCCGTTGGCCGGGCTGACGCACCGGCGGCGCCTTTCCGCGCTGGGCCCCGGCGGGCTGACCCGAGACAGAGCCGGATTTGAAGCCAGAGACGTGCACGCCACCCACTACGGCCGAATTTGTCCCATTGAGACGCCGGAAGGCCCGAACATCGGTCTGGTGACGTCCTTGGGGACCTATGCCAAGGTCAACGAATACGGCTTCCTGATGACGCCCCGCCGGCCGGTGAAAAACGGCTACGTTGAGCTGGGCGCCGATAAGGTCGTCTATCTGGCCGCCGACGAAGAGGACAATTGCTACGTCGGCCGGGCCAACACGCCGCACGATCCGAAAACCGGCAAATTGCTGGAGTCGACGGTGTACGCCCGGTATCAGGGCCAGATCGTCGAAGTGCCGCGCGAGCAGATCAACTACTTGGACGTGTCGTCCAAGCAGGTCGTTTCCGCTTCGACGGCTCTTATCCCGTTCTTGGAGCACGACGACGCCAACCGGGCCCTGATGGGTAGCAACATGCAGCGTCAGGCCGTGCCGCTTCTGCTGCCGGAAGCTCCCCGCGTCGGCAGCGGCATCGAAGGTCGCATTGCCCGGGACTCGGGCCGGTGTATTCTTTCGGAGATTGACGGGGTGATCAGCTACGTGGACGCCGATCGGATCGAAGTCCGCGGGGCTTCTGGCCAGATCAAGAGCTATAAGATGCTCAAGTTCCGCCGGTCGAACCAAGGCACCATCATTCACCAGCGGCCGTTGGTGAGCCAAGGCGAGGCGGTTAAAGCCGGCGATGTGCTGGCCGACGGGCAGGCTGTCGATCAGGGCGAGCTGGCGCTCGGCCGTAACGTCCTTGTGGCGTTCGTGCCTTGGGAAGGCTACAACTACGAAGACGCTATCCTGCTGTCCGAACGGCTCGTGAAGGAAGACTACTTCTCGTCCGTCCATATCGAAGAGTACAGCATCGAAAGCCGGGACACCAAGCTGGGGCCGGAAGAGATCACCCGGGATATTCCCAACGTGGGCGACGACGCCCTGAAGAACATCGACGACGACGGCGTGGTGAGAATCGGCGCCGACGTCGAAGCCGGAGATATCTTGGTCGGCAAGGTTTCGCCCAAAGGCGAGGCGGATAACACGCCCCAAGAAAAACTGCTTCGGGCCATCTTCGGCGAGAAGGCCGGAGAAGTCCGCGATACGTCGCTGCGGCTTCCGCACGGGACGCGCGGAAAAGTCGTCGGCATCAAGAGGCTAAACAGGGAAAACAACCCCGAGTCGCTGTCGCCCGGCGTCGACGAGGTGATCAAGGTCTACGTCGCTCAGCTGCGCAAGATCACCGTGGGCGACAAGATGTCAGGGCGCCACGGCAACAAGGGCGTCGTCTCCCGGATTCTGCCGGTGGAGGACATGCCGTATCTGCCTGACGGTACGCCTGTTGACGTGTGCCTGAACCCGCTGGGCGTGCCCAGCCGAATGAACTTAGGGCAGGTGCTCGAAGTCATTCTCGGCTTTGTGGCCGTGCAGAACGACTGGTTCGTGGCCACGCCGGTTTTTGAAGGCGCGGAAGAGCACGAAATTTACGAGCAGGTTCACAAGATCACGTCGACGAACCCGGACTACGCCACGATGAGCGACGGCGCCACCATCCGGCTCCGCGATGGACGAACCGGCGACCTGATGGAGTACCCCAGCACCGTGGGTGTCATGTACATGCTCAAGCTGCACCACTTGGTGGACGACAAGCTGCACGCCCGCAGCGTCGGCCCCTACAGCATGATCACTCAGCAGCCGTTGGGCGGCAAGGCCCAGTTCGGCGGCCAGCGGTTGGGAGAAATGGAAGTCTGGGCCCTTCAGGGCTACGGGGCTGCTCACGTCCTTCAGGAAATGCTCACCGTCAAGTCGGACGACATTAAAGGTCGTCTCAAGACGTACGAGAAAATCGTCAAGGGCGAGAACCTCACTCAGCCCGGCGTGCCGGAGAGCTTCAAAGTCCTGGTCAAAGAGCTGGAAGGGCTGGGGCTGACCGTTCAGATTGACTACTCGGACGGTACGTCTGGCCCGCTGGTGGACGACGAGGACCACGACTTCCACCGGCTGGCTCAGATCGACGCAATCACGGCTCGGGACATGATTCACGCGAGACCGGCCTCGTCGGTTTCCCAATATTCCGACGAACCTGACGACTCGTCGGAAGAGCTGCCCGAAGGGTTCGACGCTGAGGCTCCAGAGGACGAGGCACCTGAAGAAGTTTTAGAAGAAGAAACTGAAGACGTTCACGCAAAGGGGGAAGATGAATAATGGCGAAGCGGGAAATCGTCGGCGTCCGCGTGAAGCTGGGAGACGCAGACGAGATTCGCAAGCTCTCCTATGGAGAGGTGAAAAAGCCGGAGACCATTAACTATCGGACCCTGAAACCAGAAAGGGACGGACTGTTCTGCGAGCGCATTTTCGGCCCCACGAAGAGCTACGAGTGCGCCTGCGGCAAATACAAGAAAAGCGGCCCCAAGTTTCAGGGGGTCGTCTGCGACCACTGCGGCGTCGAGGTGACGGACAAGTCAGTTCGCCGCGAGCGGATGGGTCACATCGAGCTGGCCGCGCCGGTCGTTCACCTGTGGTACCTGAGGGGCACTCCGAGCCGGCTCAGCCTGCTACTGGGAACCCCAACTAAGGATCTGGAAAAGGTCATTTACTTCGCGGCCAATCGGCGGCGTGAAGAGGCGTACTTGGTCGTCATCGAAGGGAAATATCCCGAAGTGGCGCCCAAGGGGCGGGTCATCTCCGAGAGCGAGCGTCGCTGCCTCAGCCACTACGACCGGAAGTTCCGCGCCGAAGTGGCTTACCGCCTGCTGACCGTTGACGACATCGACCTTGAAGAGGGAAACATCATCTCCACGCCGCAGATTACTCGGCTTGCGGGCGAGTATGGCGAAGACTCCTTCACGGTTGAGCCGGCCTGGGTCGTGTCTGACGCCGGCGACAGCGGGCTTGCCGTTGGCGAGATCCTGTCGGAAAGCCGACTCGCCGAGCTGAGAGGCGCCGGCGTGAAGCTGGAAGTCGAGCGGGCGAAAGCCGGCAACAACGAGCAGTTTGTCGTCATGTCGGTCAATCACCTGCCGTTCAAGAAGAACGACGTGGTGAGCGCTACCGAACACGACCTGTTCTGCGGCAAGTACCCCGGAAGATTCACATCCCAGAAGGAAAGTGTCGTGGTGGAGGACGCCTGTTATTTGGTTATTTCCTCCGGCGATTCGCCGTTTGCCGAGGGCGAAGTGATTGTCGGGTGCGAGCAGAGAATCTGCAGCCGATACGACAAAAAGTTCAAGGCCAACTACGGCGCCGAGGGCGTTCGGGAGATCTTGAAGGGCATTGACACTGACCACTTGGCTCAGGAGCTGAGAGAAGAGCTCTCCGAAGCGAAGGGACAGAAGCGCCGCAAGATCGTCAAACGCCTGCAGGTGGTGGAGGAATTCCGTCGGGGCGGCTGCCGCCCTGAGTCCATGGTGTTGGACGTGCTTCCGGTCATTCCGCCGGACCTTCGTCCTATGGTTCAGCTGGACGGCGGTCGGTTCGCTACGAGCGACCTGAACGACCTGTACAGACGGGTCATCAACCGGAACAACCGGCTGTTGCGGCTCAAGGACACGAGAGCCCCCCAGCTTATGCAGCACAACGAAAAACGCATGCTGCAGGAGGCTGTTGACTCACTGATCGACAACAACCGGCAGAGCAAGAACGGGAAAGTCGTCCTTGGCGCGGGCAACCGGCCGCTCAAGAGCCTGACCGACCTGCTTCGGGGCAAAAAAGGCCGGTTCCGCCAGAACCTTCTGGGCAAGCGGGTTGACTACTCCGGCCGGTCCGTTATCGCCATCGGGCCGTTCCTCAAACTGCACCAGTGCGGGCTGCCCAAGCGTATGGCCCTTGAGCTGTTCAAACCCTTTGTCGTCCAGAAGCTGGTGGAGCGAGGCATTGCCACCAACGTCAAGAACGGCAAAAAGCTCATCGAGCGGGCGAAAAACGACGCCATTTGGGACATTCTGGAAGAGATCATCAAGGACCACCCGGTCCTGCTCAACCGGGCCCCGACGCTTCACCGACTGGGGATTCAGGCGTTCGAGCCGATCCTGATGGAAGGACAGGCCATTCGGCTTCACCCCATGGCCTGCGCCGCCTTCAACGCCGACTTCGACGGCGACCAGATGGCCGTTCACGTGCCTCTGTCCATCGAAGCTCAGACCGAAGCCCGGATGCTTATGCTTTCCAGCAACAACCTCCTGTCGCCGGCCAGCGGAAAGCCGATCGTGTCTCCCACGCAGGATATCCTGCTGGGGCTGTACCACATCACCAACATGATCGAAGGCAAGCCCGGACAGGATCATTACTTCCGCGACATGGACAGCGTCATGGCGGCGCTGGACCACGAGATCGTCCACGTCAACAGCCGCATTTACTTGCGGTGGGATGAGTCATGGCACTTGCTTCTGAGCGGCGGCGACAAGTTCCTTGACGACGGCCGTAAATGGCTCATCACGACGCCCGGCCGAATCCTGTTCAACCAGCTTCTTCCTAAGGCCCTTCGGTTTGTCAACATTCAGATGGGCAAAAAGGACCTGAGTCGGCTGCTTGATATCGCCTTTGACTTGGTGGGCCACAACGACTTGGTCAACATGCTGGACTCTATTAAGAACCTCGGTTATCACTGGGCCGGCGTCAGCGGCATCAGCTTCCAGATGCAGGCCATCGTCATTCCGAAGGAAAAGGCCAAAGTCGTCGACGAGTCCCAGAAAGTTGACTCGGAAATTCGCGAAGAGTACGACATGGGCATCCTGACCGAGGACGAGTATCTGGACCAGAAGGAGAAACTTTGGAGCGGCGCGGCCAAGAAAATCGGCGACGCCATTCTGGAGCAGATGGACCGCAACAACCCAATCCGAATGATGATCGACTCGGGAGCCCGAGGAAGCCGCGCTCAGCTGGCGCAGATGGCGGGCATCCGCGGAGTCATGGCCGACCCGACCGGTCGGATCATCGACTACCCGATCACCACGAACTTCCGCGAAGGCATGAACATGTTGGAGTACTTCATTTCGACTCACGGCGCGCGGAAGGGGCTGGCCGACACGGCACTGCGCACCGCCAAGTCCGGGTACCTGACCCGGCGGCTGGTGGACGTCGCGCAGGACATCATCGTTCTGGAAGAGGACTGCCACACGAACAAGGGCGTCAAGATCGAACCGCTGATCAAAGACGGCAAGATCGTTATCCCGCTGAGCGACCGAGTGACCGGCCGCACCTCATTGGAGGATGTGGACGACGAAAACGGCCGGGTTGTGACGAAGAACGAGCTGATCACCCGCGCTCAGGCCAAACGGCTCGATGACATGGGCAGAGACCATCTGTGGGTCCGCAGCCCCATGACCTGCGAGTCGCCCAACGGCATCTGCCGCAAGTGCTACGGCGTCGACCTGTCGGCCCGGCGCACGGTTGGCATCGGCGAAGCGGTCGGCATCGTGGCGGCCCAGTCGATCGGAGAACCTGGCACCCAGCTGACGATGCGGACGTTCCACACCGGCGGCGTGCGCACCGGTGAGGACATCACCCAGGGTCTTCCGAGAATCGAACAGCTGTTTGAAGCGCGTCGGCCCAAGAAAGTCGCTGTTTTAGCCGGACTGAACGGCGTCGTCCTCGAAATTCGCGAGTTGGGCGGCAAGCGGAAAGTCATCATCGAAGGGACTGCGCCGGGCAGCGACGTGGTCCGGCGCGAAACCTACACGGTCCCCGGCGCTCAAGCGCTGCGCGTTACCGAAGGGCAGACCGTGACCGCTCAGACCGAACTGACCGACGGGTACATCGACCCGCAGCAGCTGCTTGAAGTGATGGGCCTTGAGGCGGTTCAGAAGTACCTGGTGGACAGCATTCAGGAAGTCTACGAATCTCAGGGCGTTTCCATCAACAACAAGCACATCGAGGTCATCCTCCGCAAGGTCGCCCCGATTAACCGGGTCAAGATCACCGACGAAGGGGACACCTCGTTTGTGGCCGGCGAGTTTGCCTGGACCTCTGACGTGGAAAAAGAAATTGAAGAGATCAAGGCCAGCAACGAAAAGAACTTGACCGAAGCCGTAGAGAGCCTGAAGGGCAAAAAGCTTTCCGACCGCGGTGGAGCGCTCAAGGGGCTGCTGCCGGACGGCGCGTTTGACAAGCCTGTGACGGAAGACGTCCTGCGCAAAGTTCTCGCGCCCGGCGGCGCGGTCACCGAGCTGTACTTCACCGATGAGGAAGGCCCGCTTCGGGTCGTGGTCGGCGAGGCGGCGTTCCGCAAGGAAATGCGGGGCATGGAGCTGGTCGAAGCTGTGACCAAAGGCGACAAAGTGGTCCCGGCCGACGAGCCGCTCACAGTCGCTCAGCTGTCCGTCATCACCCAGGGCGCGCCCGTTCCTCACATGTTCCGGTCCGTCGAAAAGCTGCGCAAGCAGCAGGACGAAGGGTACGTTGCTGAGGCGGTCATCGCCGAATCGGGCGTCCTTGCGAAAGCGGACCAGCTTCTCACCGAAGACCTGATCGAGCAAATCCGGCGCAGCTCCGCTCCGTCGGTCAAGATCTGGAAGACCGTCGATACGATATCCGTTCGTGATCTGTTGCAGGAGCGGCTCATCAACCGGATCTGGGGCCGGCAGCTCAAGCTGGCAATCGGGGCTGACGGGCAGGCTCTGAGCGGTAGCGTTCACATGGTCGACGGAAGCGTCGTCAAGGGAATTGTCGAAGGGCAGATTCAAGGGCTCGTCTTTGCCGACGACTCGAACACCTCCCGCGAGACCGAGCTGACAGAAGCGCTGAGCTCCGTCGTCTCTGGGAAGGTCCTGCTCGAAGACGTTAAAAACAGCGACGGCACAGTAGCCCTTCAGGCCGGACAGGAAATCGGAAAGAAGCAGCTGGCCAAAATTGTCGCGGCGGATCCGACGATCCTCACAGTTCGCCCAGTTCTTGACCAGACCGAAACGGTTCAGCTGATCTCGAGGGTCTCATTTGTCCGGCGGCTCCGTCTTGGGCCCCAGTGGCGGCCGTTCATCCACGGCGTCACCAAGGCCGCTTTGGCGACGGACAGCTTCCTGAGCGCCGCGTCGTTCCAGCAGACAGCCCAGATTCTCGCCGGCGCCGCAGTTCGCAATCAGGTTGACCACCTGATGGGTCTCAAGGAAAACGTCATCATCGGGCACCTGATCCCGGCCGGCACGGGCATTGAACGGTTCCAGTCCGTCAGCGTCGAGCGTCGGAAGGGCTCAGACGAGCCGGTTGCCGTTGAGGAGACGGCCTGCGCTGCCGAGGATTCGTGCGGCGAGACGACTGACGTTTAAAAATCAGTAAATAAGCGTATCTTTCGTCTTTCTGCTCTCTCTGTCCTGCCGGCGTGCCGGCTGACCGGGCGGGGAGAGCAGAAAGTCCTTTGCAGCTGATCTGCGCGGTCTTGACTTCAACGAAAGCAGTTGATATCATACCTGAGTGTCTTTCGTGCTGGAGAGAACTCATGCCTGTTGCCCGGGGATCGGGAGCGAACCGAAACGGGACCGGGAAGCGTGAGCAGCCGTACGGAACATGGTCCTGTCCTGGGTTTACGGCGGAGATCACGGCTCTGGCAGAGTAAGGCTCCTTCTTGGCGTGTGAAAGCGGCGCCCGTGGAGTCGTTCTGGCCTGCGCGAAGCTGAAAGTTGCCCGTTCGGAAGACGGGCAGAGCTGCCACATTCTGGAAGGAGGAACCAGTGTGCCAACAATTAACCAGCTGGTCCGCAAAGGACGCAGCGAAAAGATCGTGAAGTCAGCCTCCCCGGCGCTTCACAAGTGCCCCGCGCGCCGCGGGGTTTGTACTCGTGTTTACACCGTCACTCCGAAAAAGCCGAACTCGGCTCTTCGTAAGGTCGCCCGTGTTCGTCTGACGAACGGCATTGAAGTGACGTCCTATATTCCCGGCGTCGGTCACAACCTTCAGGAGCACTCAGTCGTGCTGGTGCGCGGCGGGAAGATCAAGGACCTTCCGGGCGTTCGGTATCATATCATTCGCGGCACGCTAGACTGCGGCGGCGTGGCCGATCGCAAGAGAAGCCGCTCCAAGTACGGCGCTCGCCGTCCTAAGAAGTAACTTTTAAGGAGGAGTCTGCATGCCGCGCAAAGGTCATGTGCGCAAACGCGAAAATCTGGGCGACGCCACATACAACAGCCCGGTCGTTACTAAGTTCATCAACAAGTTGATGCTTGACGGCAAGAAGAGCGTTGCCGAAGGGATCATGTACGGTGCTCTCGATCAGGCGTCCGAGAAGCTGAAGGTTCCGGCAATGGAACTTTTTGAGAAGGCGATGGAGAACGTTCGCCCGCTCGTAGAAGTCCGCAGCCGGCGCGTCGGCGGCGCCACGTATCAGGTTCCCGTCGAAGTTGCTCCTGCGCGGGCTCAGGCTCTGGCCATCCGCTGGATCATCTCCTACGCCCGCGGCAAGAGCGGAATGCCAATGGCGGAGCGGCTTGCCAGAGAGTTCGTCGACGCCTACAACAACGAGGGGAACGCGGTCAAGAAACGCGACGAAACTCACAGAATGGCCGAGGCCAACCGGGCGTTCGCTCACTACCGCTGGTAGTTTTGGTTACGGAGTTTTTTCATTATGCTGTGTGACGACCTCTCTAAAATTCGCAATATAGGCATCGCGGCCCATATTGACGCTGGAAAGACCACCACGTCTGAGCGTATCCTCTTCTATACCGGCGTAAACTACAAGATCGGTGAAGTCCATGAAGGTGCCGCGACGATGGACTGGATGGAGCAGGAGCGCGAGCGAGGCATCACCATCACCTCCGCCGCTACGACGTGCCGCTGGCGGGATTGCTGGATCAACTTGATTGATACGCCCGGCCACGTGGATTTTACCGTCGAAGTTGAGCGATCCATGCGCGTCCTCGACGGGGCCATTTCGGTCTTCTGTGCGGTTGGCGGCGTTGAGCCCCAGTCCGAGACGGTGTGGCGTCAGGCTGACAAGTATCGGGTGCCCCGCGTGGCGTTCGTCAACAAGATGGACCGGGTTGGCGCTAACTTCCTGAGCGTTGTGGATCAGCTTCACGAAAAGCTCGGCGCTCGTGCTGTGCCCCTGCAGCTTCCGATCGGTGCTGAGGACTCGTTCAAGGGAATCGTGGACTTGGTCACCATGAAGGCGTTCTGCTACCACACGGAAGACTCGGGCGCCAAGCCTGAAGAGGGGCCGATTCCAGAGGATATGAAAGCCGACGCGGCTTCTTATCGGGAGCACCTCATCGAGTCCTTGGGCGACGTGGACGAAGAGATCATGGAGCTCTACTTAGACGGAAAAGAGCCGTCTGTAGAGCAGATCAAGAGAGCCATCCGGGAGCACACCATCAAGTTGGAGTTCGTCCCGGTGCTCTGCGGCAGCGCCTTCAAGAACAAGGGAATTCAGGCGGTCTTGGACGCGGTTGTCGATTACCTGCCGAGCCCGCTTGACCTTCCGGCCATCGAAGGAACCGATCCGGACGATCCTGAAAAGATCATCGAGCGCCATCCCGACGTCTCGGCTCCGTTTGCCGGACTCGCCTTCAAGATTGCCGTTGACCCGTTTGTCGGCCGTCTCACGTACTGCCGAGTTTACTCGGGCAAGGTCAAAACCGGCGACACGCTGTACAACCCGGCGAGCCGGAAGCGTGAGAGAATCGGCCGAATCCTTCAGATGCATTCCAACAAGCGGATTGACCTCGACGAGGCCGGCGCCGGAATGATCATCGCGCTTCCCAGCCTCAAGGCAACCCGCACCGGCGACACATTGTGCGACGAAAAAGCCCCGGTGGTGCTGGAAAGCTTGGAGTTCCCCCAGCCGGTTATTTCTCTTTCCGTTGAGCCGGCGACGACGGCCGACAAGGATAAGCTCACCAAGGGGCTCATCGCCCTCGCAGAGGAAGATCCGACGTTCGTCGTCCGCAACAACGAAGAGACCGGTCAGACTATCATCTCCGGGATGGGTGAGCTTCACCTAGACATCATCATTGACCGGCTTCGCCGGGAGTTCAAGGTCGATGTAGCAGTCGGACGGCCACAAGTCTCCTACCGCGAGGCCATCTTCGATCGGGTCGAGCAGGTTCAGGGAAAATTCGTCCGTCAGAGCGGCGGACGCGGCCAGTACGGCGATGTTGTCATCAACATGGAGCCTCTGCCGGACGGCGCGTCAGGTTTTGTCTTCGAGGACAAGATCGTCGGCGGCGTCATTCCCAGAGAGTACATCCCCGCTGTTCAGAAGGGCATCGAGGAAGCTATGGGTACGGGTATCTTAGGTGGCTTCCCTGTCATCGGCGTCAAAGTTGAACTGGTGTACGGAAGCTACCACGACGTGGACAGCTCCGAAATGGCCTTCAAGATCGCCGCTTCGATGGCGTTTAAAGAAGCGATGCGGCGGGCTCACCCGGCTCTGATGGAGCCCATTATGGCGGTTGAGGTGGACACTCCGGAAGAATACGTCGGAGACGTTATGGGCGACCTGTCGTCCCGGCGCGGACGCGTCGAGGGCATGGAAATGAGAGGAAACGCCCGGGCAATTAAAGCCTACGTTCCTCTGGGAGAGATGTTCGGGTACGCGACCGACCTGAGAAGCAGAACTTCCGGCCGGGCTACCTACACGATGCAGTTCCATCACTATGAACCCACACCGGCCAGCGTGGCCGAGTCGATCCTCAAGGGCACTCAGGCCTAAGAGATTAAGGAGGAAATCAAGATGGCAAAGGCACATTACGAGCGGTCAAAGCCGCACCTTAACATTGGTACGATCGGGCACATCGACCACGGCAAGACGACGCTGACGGCGGCGATTTCGCACGTGCTGTCGCAGGCTGGCTACGCAGAGGAAATGCATTTTGACCAGATCGACAAGGCGCCGGAAGAGAAAGAGCGCGGCATCACGATCAACATCTCTCACATTGAGTACACCACGGACAAGCGTCACTACGCTCACATCGACTGCCCGGGACATGCCGACTACATCAAGAACATGATCACCGGCGCAGCGCAGATGGACGGCGCGATTCTGGTCGTCTCGGCCGCTGATGGCCCTATGCCCCAGACCCGTGAGCACGTGTTGCTGGCCCGTCAGGTCAACGTGCCGGCGCTGGTCGTCTTCATGAACAAAGTTGACATGGTGGACGACGAAGAACTGCTGGACCTGGTCGAGATGGAAGTCCGGGAACTGCTGGACAAGTACCAGTTCCCCGGCGACGAAGTCCCGATCATCCGCGGCTCCGCGCTGAAGGCGCTCGAAGAGGGCGACGGCAGCCGGGACAACAAGTGGAGCAAAGCGATTTGGGAGTT